>NZ_JBSNCE010000042.1:0-41943 GCF_053764755.1 Rhodococcus sp. 2H158 | reverse complement strand
CACCGCGGAAGGCAAAAGCACCCGCGAGATCATCCGCTGCCTCAAACGTGCCGTTGCCCGCGAAGTCTTCCGCCTGCTCACCACCACCGGAACCCCAAAACCCCTTGACGGAACATAGGAGCATCATCGCTTCGATCCGATCGACGTGATGTGACATTCGGCCACAGCCGTTTTCGGCGCCCACCTGCAGTTTCTGGAACCTGAGGTTACAGTTAGGGCACCCTTGTGGCAGTGGTCACAGCGAGTCTGTGCATACTGGTGAGTAACAACCAGCGTCATGGAGGTGTTTCGGTGGGTGAGCAGCGCGCGACGGACTACGACGTCCTCATCGTCGGATCGGGGTTCGGCGGAAGTGTGACGGCCCTGCGGCTCGTGGAGAAGGGGTACAAGGTCGGCATCCTCGAGGCCGGCCGGCGCTTCGCCGATGCGGACTTCGCCAAGACCAGCTGGGATCTCAAGCGCTTCCTGTGGGCGCCCAAGCTGGGGTGCTTCGGCATCCAGCGGATCCATCTGCTGCACGACGTCCTCATCCTCGCCGGCGCCGGGGTCGGCGGCGGATCCCTCAACTACGCCAACACTCTCTACAAGCCGCCTGCCCCGTTCTTCCAGGACAGCCAGTGGGCGCACATCACCGATTGGAACGACGAGCTCAGCCCGTTCTACGACCAGGCCCGTCGCATGCTCGGCGTGGTGCAGAACCCCCACATGACCCCCGCCGACGAAATCGTCAAGTCCGTCGCCGAGGACATGGGCGTCGGGGACACCTTCATCCAGACCCCGGTGGGCGTGTACTTCGGTGAGCCCGGCCGCACCGTCGCCGACCCGTACTTCGGTGGTGTCGGCCCCGACCGCACGGGCTGCATCGAATGCGGCGAGTGCATGACCGGTTGCCGGCACGGTGCCAAGAACACACTGCTGAAGAACTACCTCGGGCTCGCCGAACGCGCCGGCGCCGAGATCGTCCCCCTCACCACGGTCACCGGCCTGCGCCAGGCCGCCGACGGCACATGGGACGTCGATACCGAGCGCACCGGCGCATGGAAGCGGAAGAACCGTCGCACCTACACCGCCGGGCACGTGGTGCTGGCCGCCGGCACCTGGGGCACCCAGCACCTGCTGCACCACCTCAAGGACACCGGCGGCCTGCCGCAGCTGTCCGACCGGCTCGGGCACCTGACCCGCACCAACTCCGAATCGATCGTCGGTGCCGGCAAGATGCGCGTCGATCCGGAACTCGACCTCACCCGCGGGGTGGCGATCACCTCGTCGTTCCATCCCACCGCGGACACCCACATCGAACCCGTCCGCTACGGCAAGGGCTCCAACGCGATGGGGCTGCTGCAGACCCTGATGACCGACGGCGGCGGCCGCGTCCCGCGGTGGCTGAAGTTCCTCGGCCAGGCCGCGAAGAACCCCGTCCAGATGGGGAGGATGCTCAGCGTCAAGGACTGGAGCGAGCGCACCATCATCGCCCTGGTCATGCAGAACCTGGACAACTCGATCGTCACCTACACCAAGAAGGGCCTGCTCGGCCGCCGCAAGGTCACCAGCCGGCAGGGCCACGGGCACCCCAACCCGACGTGGATTCCCGTCGGCAACGAGGCCACCCGCCGCATCGCCGAGAAGATCGACGGCGTCCCCGGCGGCACCTGGGGGGAGATCTTCAACATCCCGCTCACCGCACACTTCCTCGGCGGCTGCGTGATCGGGACCGACCCCGAGCACGGCGTCATCGACCCGTACCACCGCGTGTACGGATACCCGACGCTGAGCGTCGTCGACGGAGCCGCCGTCTCGGCGAATCTCGGGGTCAACCCGTCGCTGACGATCGCCGCGCAGGCCGAGCGCGCGGCTGCGCTGTGGCCGAACAAGGGGGAGCAGGACCTGCGCCCCGCCCAGGGTGAAAGCTACCGTCGGCTGGACCCGATCGCCCCGAAGAAGCCGGTGGTGCCCGCGGGCGCTCCGGGCACGTTGTCGCTGCCGATCGTCGAGGTCCGCAGCGGCTCCACCTCCGGCGTCGCCTGACCCGAACCGCCGTTCGTTGGACGAGGACCGGGCCTCTAGACTGTTCGGGTGTCGCAAACCCAGCAGTCCAGGCCGGTCCTCGTCGTCGACTTCGGAGCCCAGTACGCGCAGCTGATCGCCCGCCGCGTCCGCGAAGCGAAGGTCTACTCCGAGGTCGTGCCGCACACCACGACGGTGGAGGAGATCGCGGCCCGTGAGCCGCTCGCCGTGGTGCTCTCCGGCGGCCCCTCCAGCGTTTACGCCGACGGGGCGCCGCAACTCGACCCGAAGCTGTTCGATCTGGACGTCCCGGTATTCGGCATCTGCTACGGCTTCCAGGCCATGGCCCAGGCGCTCGGCGGCACCGTCGCGCACACCGGCAACCGCGAGTACGGGCGCACCGAGATGTCCGTCACCGGCGGTGTCCTGCACGACGGCCTGCCCGCGACGCAGCCGGTGTGGATGAGCCACGGCGACGGGGTCACCGCCGCGCCGGCCGGCTTCGAGGTGACCGCCACCAGTGCCGGCGCTCCCGTCGCCGCGTTCGAGGACCGCGCGCGCCGTCTCGCCGGCGTGCAGTACCACCCCGAGGTGCTGCATTCCCCGCACGGCCAGCAGGTGCTCAGCCGGTTCCTGCACGACATCGCCGGAATCCCCGCCGCCTGGACGGCCGCGAACATCGCCGAGGCCCTGATCGAGCAGATCCGCGAGCAGGTCGGTGACGGCCGTGCCATCTGCGGCCTGTCCGGCGGGGTGGATTCCGCGGTGGCCGCGGCCCTGGTGCAGCGCGCCATCGGCGACCGCCTGACCTGTGTGTTCGTCGACCACGGCCTGATGCGCGAAGGTGAGCGGCAGCAGGTCGAGAAGGACTTCGTCGCCGCGACGGGGGCCCGGCTCGTCACGGTGGACGCCGCCGAGACCTTCCTGCGGGAACTGGCCGGCGTGACGGATCCGGAGACCAAGCGCAAGATCATCGGCCGCGAGTTCATCCGCAGCTTCGAGGGCGCCGTGTCGGAGGTGCTCGGCGAGAACGCCGCCCACGGCGAGACCGTCGAGTTCCTGGTCCAGGGCACCCTGTACCCGGACGTCGTCGAGTCCGGCGGCGGCACCGGCACCGCCAACATCAAGAGCCACCACAACGTCGGTGGTCTGCCCGAGGATCTGCAGTTCGCGCTGGTCGAGCCGCTGCGCCTGCTGTTCAAGGACGAGGTGCGGGCGGTGGGCCGCGAACTCGGCCTGCCCGAGGAGATCGTCGGCCGCCAGCCCTTCCCCGGACCGGGCCTGGGCATCCGCATCATCGGTGAGGTCACAGGCGAACGCCTCGCGATCCTGCGCCGCGCCGACTCCATCGCCCGAGAGGAACTCACGGCGGCCGGCCTCGACGGCCAGATCTGGCAGTGCCCGGTGGTGCTGCTCGCCGACGTGCGCAGCGTGGGCGTGCAGGGCGACGGCCGCACCTACGGCCACCCGATCGTGCTGCGCCCGGTCTCCAGCGAGGACGCGATGACCGCGGACTGGACCCGCCTGCCGTACGAGACCCTCGAGCGGATCTCCACCCGCATCACCAACGAGGTCCCCGACGTCAACCGTGTCGTCCTCGACGTCACGAGCAAGCCGCCGGGCACCATCGAGTGGGAGTGAGACGCGGCTGCGCCCTTCGGATCCGATCCGAAGGGCGCAGTGCGTTCCGGGGCAGGGGTGTCAGCGCTTCTTCTTGCCCGGCGCGAACACCAGGGCCGCGCCGACGACGACGGCGAGCGCGACGAGCAGCCAGCGGAATTCGACGTTCGCGAGCGGCTCGAGGGAGAACGGCCCGATCAGCGCCCACCCGCTGACCGCCAGCGCCGCGATCGCGGACAGCAGCATCAGGATCGACGGGCCCCGCCGGCGGGTGCCGGTCGTGGGGTCGGTGGGGTCGGTGTCGAAGTCAGCCACGGCGCACCTCCGAGTTGCCGAATGCGGTGTCGAGGTTCAGGGTCAGGACCGGTCCGCCGACGCCGTCGTCGCCGCCGTCGAGGCCCTGCATCGTGCACGGATTCGAGGCCCGCTCGGTGCAGACGACGTCGACGTCGAGGTTCTTCGGCAGCATGATCTCGGTGGCACCGAAGCGGGTCTCGACGGTGACGGTCTCGTCCTCGGTGAGTTCGAGCCCGCGCAGGTCCAGTTGCAGAGCGCCCATCTGCACCGCGTACGCCGGCTGCAGTTCCGCGGCGGTGCGGGGCGAGTACAGCTGTTCCCCCCACGACGAGGTGTCGATCGGCCCGACGAGCGAGGCCAGCACCACGAACCCGAGCAGCGGGCCCGTCACCACCAGCAGTCCGTAGCCGCGGTGCAGGAACGCCCCGAACAGCAGGCCGAGTCCGATCACTGCGAGCGCGATCGCGCCGATCCGCGCCGGTGTGAGCCAGGCGACCTCACCCGCGGAGGCCACCGCGCCGGCGGCCGCCGCGGCGAGCACCGCCAGGCCCAGCACCGTCGTGGTCAGCCGTGAGCGGGGCTGTTTCGCCGGCACGACCGACGGCGCGGGCGCCGGCTCGGGCAGGTCCCAGGCGAACGGTGCGACGCCGAGCGGATCCCAGGACGGCGGCGTCGGGCGCTGCAGCAACGGATCCTGCGGGGGCTCCGGGTTCGCCTCGGGGGACTCCGCGCCGGCGGCCCGGGGCGAGTCCGGTTCCGGCTTCGTCCAGAAGTTCGGATCCGCCGGCGCGGGCCCGGTGGCGGCGGTGTGCTGCGCGAAGGGTGCCTGCTGGTACTGGCTCTGCTGGAACGGGGCCTGGAAGGGGTTCTGTGGGAACAGCTGCGGCGCCCCGGGCAGCGCCGGGGGTTCGGGCCGGCGCTGGTACAGCAGCCACAGGCCGCCGAGCATCAGCACCATGCTCACGAACCCGGAACCGCCGACCCCGGGGCCCATCGGGCCGAAGGCGCTGGCCGCGACCGCCAGCACCACCAGCAGCACCACGGCCTTGGTGCTCGATTCGGAGCTGTGCCCCCGGCCGACGAGGGACTCGGCGGGGGAGACCTGATCGCCGTAGCGCGGCAGCAGCAGCCAGCACGCCAGATACAGCACCAGGCCGGCGCCGCCGAAGAACGTGGACACCACGAACGCCACGCGGATCAGCACCGGATCCACGTCGTACCGCACGCCGATGCCCGCGCACACCCCGGCGACGTGGCCCTGCCGTGGCAGCCGGACGGGACGGGTGCGCCACATGTCCGAGAGCTGCTCGGGGAAGCTTCGCGTGTTCATGCTGCACATCCTTCTCGACCGCCGCCCCGCCGCACATCAGGGACCGACCCTGAATTCTGCGGCTGCGCGCGGCCGTCGGCTCAGGGTTCGTCCCCGATGCCCGGGGCGGGGTGCGCGTGCCAGTATCGAAGGTATGCAGCCGGTTCCCTACCCGCACCTGCCCACCCCCCGCCTCGAGCGCCGGGTCGGCGGCCGGGTCGTGGGCGGCGTGGCCGGTGGTCTCGCCGACCACCTCGGGGTCGACGTGCTCAAGGTGCGGGTGGCGTTCACGGTCCTGGCGGCGCTCGCCGGCCTCGGCATCGTCGCCTACGGGTTGCTGTGGGCGCTCACGCCGCAGGGCTCGGACACCGAACCGCCGTCGCCCACCGAGCGGCGCCGGGCCCTGGGCCTGGCGGTCATCGGACTGGGCCTGGCCGTGGGGCTCTCGTGGCTGCTCAACGGCGGCGTGGGCTCGGTGATCGCGCCCGTCGTCGTGGTGGCGGTGGGCGCCGCGCTGGTCTGGCGCGAGTTCGACGCCGAGGGACCGCGTTCGGTGCTGGGCCTGCCCGCCCGGCCGACGGTGCTGACCTGGGCGCGGGTGGTCGGCGGCGCCTCGCTCATCGTGATCGGGCTCGGTGTCGTGATCCTCGCCCAGGTCGACGTGGCGGCCCTGCGCTCGTCGGTGCTGGCGGTGCTGGTGACGCTGGTCGGGGCCGGCCTGCTGTCGGTGCCGCTGTGGGTGCGGATGTGGCGCGCGCTCGAGGAGGAACGCGCCGCCCGCGTCCGCAACGAGGAACGCGAGGAGATCGCGTCGCACCTGCACGATTCGGTGCTGCAGACGCTCGCCCTGATCCAGAAGCAGGCCGACAACTCGCAGGAGGTGCTGCGCCTGGCGCGCAGCCAGGAACGCGAGCTGCGCCGCTGGCTGTTCGGCGGCGGCGAGACCCCGCACACCAGCCTGGCCGAGGCGCTGCGCACCATCGCCGGCGAGGTGGAGGACCAGTACGGGGTCTCGGTGGCGCCGGTGATCGTCGGCGACGTGGTGCCCGGCGACGACGAGGACCTGACCGCCGAGTCGTTCACCGCCCTGCTGGGCGCCACCCGGGAGGCACTGGTCAACGCGGCCAAGCACGCGCGGGTGGACAGCGTGGACCTGTTCGTCGAGGTCGAACCCGAGCAGGTGAGCGTCTTCGTCCGGGACCGTGGCGTCGGCTTCGACGAATCCGCGGTGCCGGAGGACCGGCAGGGCCTGGCCCGTTCGATCCGGGGTCGTGTGGAGCGTCGCGGCGGCCGGGTCGGTGTGCGCTCGAACCCGGGCAAGGGCACGGAGATCCGCATCCACATGCCCCGTGCCGGTGCCGGACCGGAGCGGACGACGACCCTAGAGTGGGAGGGCACCGACGCCCATCCAGAGGAGCAGCCCACTTGACGTCACTCGACGCCTCCCGCCGTTTCCGTGTGTTCCTGGTCGACGACCATGCCGTGTTCCGGTCGGGGGTGCGCGCCGAACTCGGCCGGGAGAGCGACATGGAGGTCGTCGGCGAGGCCGGCACCGTCGCGGAGGCGGTCGCGGGAATCGACGCCACCCGCCCCGACGTGGTCCTGCTCGACGTCCACATGCCCGACGGGGGCGGGGTGGCGGTGCTCGGGCGGATCACCGAGGGCCCGGTGTGCCTGGCGCTGAGCGTTTCCGACGCCGCCGAGGACGTCATCGCGGTGATCCGGGCCGGCGCCCGCGGCTACGTCACCAAGACCATCTCGGGGGCCGAGCTGGCCGACGCGGTGCGCCGCGTCGCCGGCGGGGACGCGGTGTTCAGCCCGCGCCTGGCCGGGTTCGTCCTGGACTCGTTCACCGGCCGCTCGAGCGTCCCCGAGCCGCCGCTCGACCCCGAACTCGATTCGCTCACCCCGCGGGAGCTCGAGGTGCTGCGCCTGCTGGCGCGCGGCTACACCTACCGCGAGATCGCCGAGGAACTGGTGATCTCGGTCAAGACCGTCGAGACGCACGCGTCGAACGTGCTGCGCAAGACCCAGCAGTCCAACCGCAATGCGCTCACCCGGTGGGCGCACCGGCGGCGGATCGACTGACCGGAGTTCAGTGCGTGGGCAGCCGCTCGGTCGAGCCGGCCGCAAGCGCCGCGGTCATCGCCCCGGCGACGGCGGTCATGATCGGGTCGCGGTCACGGGTGTTCCTCTCGGCGGACGGGCATGGCCAGGGTGGTCAGGTCGCCGGCGGCGGCGGAACGGATCACGACGGGCCGGTCGTCGGAGGCGATGTCCAGCAGCACCTCCGGGCCGACGGCGGTGTCGAGGGCGGCTCCCAGCCCGTCCCGGTCGAAGGAGAGATCCAGGTCGGCGCCGGTGACGTCGGCGGGCAGCACGCGGTCGCGCCCCCGGTGGCCGACGGTGAGTGCCGCCGCCCGCACGCGCAGGTCGATCGTGCCGGCCGCGGCGTCGCGCACGGCCCCGGCCAGGGCGTCGCGGTGCACGATCACCCGCGTGACCGGCGGGTCGAGGGCGACGAGCATGCTGCCGTAGTCGGGGAAGGTGCCCCCGACGGCCGGGCAGCTGTGCCGCTCGCCGTCCGCGCCGGTGAGGGTGAGCGCGCCCGAGTCGTCGTCGAGGGCCAGGCCGACGTTCTCGTGTTCCCGCAGCCACGCGGCGGTCCCGCGGAGCGCGGAGCCGTCGGCGACGGTGCGGAACGGGTCCCCGGTGCGGGCCTCGGCCGTCACCGAGCCGGTGGTCAGCCGGTAACGGTTCGTCGCCGTCAGGACCACCGCCCCGGCGTCCACCTCCACGAGAATTCCTGTCAGACAAGGAATTTCCGAATCCGTGGCGATGGACGGAAGGACGCGTTCGACGGTGTCGGCGAGGAGCCGGCCCGGCACGACGATCGCCGGCGGCGCCACGAGGCGGGCCTTGACGGCGGAGGCCAGCCGGGTCGCGCGCTCGGCTCGGCGATGCAGCTCGGCGACGTGTTCGTCGAGCAGCGCGGCACCGGACTCGGCATCGCCGTCGAGGATCCGGCCGACGTCGTCGAGCGAGACGTCGAGTTCGCGGAGCTGACGGATCGTCACCGCTCGTTCGCGCTGGTCGACCGTGTAGTACCGGTAGCCGGTGACGGGATCGACCACGGCGGGCACGAGCAGCCGGCAGTCGCCGTAGAACCGCAGCGCTCCCGGAGTGAGCCCGCTGAGCCGGGCCATGGTGCCGATCGTGATCAGGTCTGGGGAGGTGGTCACGGCCCCATCATCGAGCTTCGGCCGACCCGAAGGTCAAGCTCAGCTCACGGCGACCGCGATGATCAGGGCCACGATCAGCGCGAGAACGAGCACGGCCACCATGACCGCCATCGCCATCGGCGCGAACGCCACGATCTTCTCCTGCGGGGTGCGCGGCGGGGGACCGGTGGGCCGCAGCCGGCGCAGCAGCTCCGCGGGGCGGGGCACGCCCCGCAGCGGCGTGGGCTGGGGAGCGGCGGGCAACCCGGTGAGGGTGCCGCCGGTGCCCGCCGTGCGCCGGGAACCGACGAGGGTCGTGGTGCGCCGCGCCCACACGGGGACGGTGCCGTCGGCGGACAGGATCGGCCGGCCGCGGAGCAGTGCCGGATCGGCGTCGGGACCGAAGGCGACCGCGGCGAGACGGTCCCGGGCCTGCTCCATGGTCGGGCGGCGGGCGGGGTCCGGTTCCAGCATCGCGAGGAGGACGTCGGTCAGCGGGCCCGTCCGGGTCGGCGGGATGATCTCGGCGCGGGCGACGCGGTGCAGCAGGGCGATCGAGTCGGGGTCGATGCCGAACGGTGGCTGACCCTCGATCGCGGTGTAGAGGGTCGCGCCGAGGGAGAAGACGTCGCTGGCCTCGGTGGGATCGCTGCCGCGGGCGACCTCGGGTGCGAAGAAGGCGGGGGTACCGGTGATCACGCCGGAGCGGTCGTGGTCGCCCTTGGCGCGGGCGATGCCGAAGTCGCTGATCTTCACGGTGCCCAGCTCGCGGCCGCGCTCGGCGACGAGGATGTTGCCCGGCTTGATGTCGCGGTGCACGATCCCGGCGGTGTGGGCGGCGGCGAGCGCGTCGGCGATGTGTGTGCCGATCTGCGCCACCTCGAGCGGCGGCAGGGTGTCGGCGATGTTCATCACCTGGGCGAGGCTGCGGGAGGGCAGATGCTCCATGACGAGCCACGGCTCGCCGGAGTGGAGGGCGACGTCGTACATCGAGATGGCGTGCTCGTGGGTGAGGCGGGCGGCGATCCGGCCCTCGCGCAGCGTGCGGCGGCGGATCTCCTCGGCGGCCTCCGTGGGCAGGCCCACGGTCGAGGTGACCTGCTTGACGGCCACGTCCCGGTCGAGCAGGGTGTCGTGCGCGAGCCAGACCGCGCCCATGCCACCGCCGCCGAGTTTGGAGACGAGCCGATAACGTCCGGCCACCAGCTGATCCGGGCCGACGACGCTTGCCGCTCGCTCCTGTTCCGCCACCTTGACGAGGGTAGTGGATGCCACGGTGGGCCATCGCTTGACGGGCGCCCCCGGCGTCGGGTCTACTGAACCTGTTCGAATACGTGTTCGAACAATCGCGTCTTCCCCGCGGTTTGTCGGTGGGCCGTGCTATACGCGGCCGGCGCAGGGTGAGGGGAGTTCGTGTGGGTGAGGTGGCCGAGTTTCCGGTCGAGGGCGGGTCGCAGGCCCCGGCGGGGCTCCCCCGGCAGGAACGGCTCGAGGCGTTGCGGCGGCAGATCGCCGCGATTCCTGCGAGAGGGGAGAGCGCTCGTCCCGGCCCCGCCGAGCCCGCGGCGTCCCCGGTGCCGGTCGACCGGCTGCTTCCGGTGCCCGAGCCGCTCGCACGGCTGCTCCCGGACGGTGGCCTGGTCCGAGGATCCGTCGTAAGTTTCTCCGGGGCAATGTCTTTGCTGATCGGTGTGCTGGCCTCGGCCACCGCCGCCGGTGGGCACGCCGCCGTCGTCGGTCATCGCCGCCTCGGCCTGCTCGCCGCCGCCGAGATGGGGGCCGAACTGAGCCGGATTGCGCTGATCCCCGAGCCCGGACCGGATCCGGTGGAGGTGGCCGCCGTCCTGCTCGACGGCATGGACCTCGTCGTCCTCGGCCTCGGGGGCGCCGTGGTGCCGCCGTCGCGGACCCGGGCGGTGGTCGCGCGGGCCCGCAGCAAGGGCGCGGCCCTGGTGGTCACCGACGGCCGGTGGGACGGAGCGCACGTGCGGCTCGAGGCTGCGGTGCACGGCTACCGGGGACTGTCGGCCCCGGCCCGGGGCAGGCTGTGCGGCACCGGGCTTTCCGTGCGCGCGCAGGGCCGTGCCTTCCAGCCCCGTGCGGCGCGAATAGACTTGTGTGCCGGGCGAACCGGAGTGGAGTGGCGGCCCGGCGAACCGGCGCGGGTGGGGAGTGCGCCCCGCCCGGCCGAGGTGGCGCGGTGAGCGAATCCGGTCCGGCCCGGGTGGTGGCCCTGTGGTGCCCGGACTGGCCGGCGATCGCCGCCGCCGCGGCTGCCGACCTGCCGCCCACGGCGCCGGTGGCGGTGATCTCGGCCAACCGCGTGGCGGCCTGTTCCGTGCCGGCCCGGGCCGCCGGCGTGCGACGGGGCCTGCGTCGACGCGAGGCCCAGGCTCGGTGCCCGGATTTGTATGTCGCCCAGGATGATCCGGACCGCGACGCCCGGTTGTTCGAGCCGGTGGTGGCGGCGATCGACGCGGCGGCACCCGGCGTGGAGGTGCTGCGCCCCGGTCTGGTGGTGCTCGCTGCACGCGGCGTCGTGCGCTGGTTCGGTTCCGAGGAGGCGGCGGCCGAGCGGCTGCTCGACGAGGTGGCCGCCACCGGCGTCGAATGCCAGGTCGGCATCGCCGACGAGCTGTTCACCGCGGTGCTCGCCGCCCGCCACGCCCGCCTCGTCCCACCCGGCGGGGACGAGGAATTCCTTGCACCCCTCAATATTTCGGAGATCTGCGTGGAGCCGTCCCTGGCCGCGCCGGACCGCGTCGACCTGGTGGACCTGCTGAAACGGCTCGGTCTGCGCACGATCGGGGCGTTCGCCGCGCTGTCGCCGGCCGACGTCGCCTCCCGCTTCGGTGCGGACGCCGTCGCCGCGCACCGCAGCGCACGGGCACGGCCGCAGCGACCGCCGTCCGGTCGTGCCCTGCCGCCCGATCTGGTGGTGGAGCGCCCCTGCGATCCGCCGCTCGAACGGGTCGACTCGGCCGCCTTCGCCGGCCGGGCGCTTGCCGCGCTGCTGCACACCCGGCTGGCCGCGGCGGGGGTGGCCTGCACCCGGCTGCTGGTGGCCGCCCGCACCGGCAACGGTGAGGAGCTGGCCCGGACGTGGCGCTGCGCCGAACCGCTGACCCCGGACGGCACCGCCGACCGGGTGCGCTGGCAGCTCGACGGCTGGCTCACCGGGCACAGCGCGGCCCGCCCCACCGCCGGGATCGTGCTGCTGCGGCTCGAACCGGTGGAGGTGGTGGCGGCGGGGGCGCTCCAGCTGGGCCTGTGGGGTGGGGTCGGCGACGAGGACGAACGGGCCCGGCGCGCCCTGGTGCGGGTGCAGGGACTGCTCGGTGGCGAAGCCGTGCTCGTGGGGGTGCTCAGCGGCGGACGTGGCCCACTGGAACGGGTGACCCTTGTGCCGCTGGGGGAGGAGCGGGTGCCGGCGACGGATCCGTCGGCGCCGTGGCCGGGTCGGCTGCCCCCGCCCGCCCCGGCGGTGGTGCTCACCACCCTGCCCCCGATCGCGCTCGAGGACGCGTCGGGCACCCCGGTGACGGTGACCGAGCGCGGTCTGCTCAGCGGCGATCCCGTCCGGCTGAGCTGGGGCAGCCGCAGCTGGCGGGTGCACGCCTGGGCCGGGCCGTGGCCGGTGGACGAGTACTGGTGGGACCCGGCCGCGGCACGGGCGGCGGCGCGGCTGCAGGTGCGGCTCGAGGAGTCCCGGGCCCTGCTGGTGATCCACGTCGGCGACCGCTGGCATGTGGAGGGCGTCTACGAGTGAGTACCCTCGGTTGACGTGGAGACTAGTGTGCTGACGGCCGCGCCGAACGGTGTGGCGATCGCCTACCGGGATTCGGCTCCCAGGACGGGCCACCACCCGGTGCCGGTGATGCTGGTGCACGGGATGGGCGGCGACGGACGCACGTGGGACCGGTTCGCCCGGTCCCTGCTCGCGGCCGGCCGGCGGGTCGTCGCGGTGGACCTGCGCGGCCACGGGCGCAGCGCTCGCGCCGCGTCCTACCGCTTCGACGAGTTCGGCGCCGACGTGCTCGGGCTCTGCGAACACCTGGGCCTCGAGACGGTCGACCTCGTCGGGCATTCCCTCGGCGGGCACACCGGATCCCTCGTCGCGCAGCAGCGCCCGGGCCTGGTGCGGCGCCTGGTGCTCGAGGAGGCGCCGCTGCCGCTGCGCCCGGGCGATCCGCCGCAGGTGCTCGGCGGGCGCCTGCCGTCGCCGGCCGAGCTGTGGCACGCCTCGACGAGCCTGCTGCGTAATCCGCGCGCGACGTTCGCCTTCGACCGCTCCATGACCGGCTCGGCGCTCACCCAGTTCCGCGCGCCGAATCCGCGGTGGTGGGAACATCTTCCGCGGATCACCGCACCGACGATGATCCTGCGGGGCGGGCCGGGCAGCATGGTCGATCCGACCCGGCTCGAGGCCGCGGTGGACGTCCTCGGCGACGTCGCGGTCCACGACTTCACCTGCGGTCACAGCATCCACCGCGATCGGCACCGCGAGTTCGAGGCCGCCGTGCTGCCCTTCCTCGCCTGAGCACTCGTTCCGCAACGACAGAGCTTCCGGACGGCGACAACCGTCGCGACGGTTGTCGCCGTCCGGAACCTGTTGCCGGTGTACCGACGCTATTCCAGCCAGATGCGGCGATCGAAGCCGCCGCGCTCGGCGCGCTTGGCGGTGGCCGCGGCAGCCACCTCGTCGGCGGCGATCCCGAATGCGGCGAGCAGGGACGTGAACACCTCGTGCACGTCGGCGAGTTCGCCGAGCCGCTCGTCGCCGTTGTGCGCCTCCCGCAGCTCGTGTGCTTCCTCGACCAGCTTGTCGAGCAGGGCGCTGCGGTACTCGTCCCGATCGAGTACACGGGTGCGCGCCACCCGGCCGTCGGCCTCGATGATGTCGGGAATCCGGTCGCGGACCAGCTTGCCCATCATGATTCCTCCCGCTGCGCTACCGTGGCGGGGTGGACGGTACCGGACCACCCACGGACGCCCTCGCGCTCGGTCAGCGCGTCGTCGCCGTCCTCGAGACCGGTGCCCGGACCGCCACTTACAAGCTTGCGACCCTTTCGGCACTCGTCGGCTTCTGCGTCGAACATCTGCCGGCGGACCCGGCCGCGGCACTCGACGTGCCGATCGACGCCCTGGCCGAGCGGGTGATCGACCTGTACTGGCCCCAGGTCCGTCCGTTCGACGGGCACCGGTTGCGCCAGTCCTCGCAGCCGAAGGCTCGGATCCTGGCGGCGGTGGAGGTGCTGCGCGGCGCGGCGAACGCCGGCGGGGTGGTCGGCCTGTCCATCGCGAGGCTGCGGATGCCCGACTTGTACCGCGAGACCGTCGCGGAGGTCGCGCTCACACTCGCGCAGCAACCGCTGTACCGGCTGCAGCGGCTGCCGGGCGGACGTGGCGAACCGTTCCTCTACGACGACTCCTGGTTGCACTCCGGAATCACCCGAGCGGCGATTGCCCGGCACGGTGGCGTAATCCGCCTGTTTCCGGGGGTCGCGGCGGCGCTGGCCCGCCTGTCCGGTCTGCTCACCCCGACACTGGAGATCCTGTGGGTTCAGGACGTGCGCCGCTACAACGCCTTTCTCGACGAGGACGTTCCCGACATCGCGGGGCACCTGTTCGGCCGTGACCGCGTCTCGCTCACGAAGCCGCGAGTGGCGCTTGGCGAGGCCTTCGGAGCGCGTTGCTTCTACTGCACCACAAGGCTTTCCGACAGTGATCCGGTTGACCACGTGCTACCGTGGTCCCGGGTGCCCCTCGACGGGCTGGCGAATCTCGTACTCGCCTGCGGAGGTTGCAACACCGACAAGCGGGACTCGCTGCCCGCGCTGGCACACACCGAGCGGGCGTTGAGCCGAGATCGCACCGTCCTCGAGCAGCTCGCCGCCGACATCGGCTGGCCGACCCAGTACGACCGCACTCTTGCCGCCGCCCGCGGCCTGTACCGCAGCTCACCCCCGGGCACGCCGACGTGGCAAGGCCGTTCGCGGACCGGAACGTGGGACACGGTATTTCCGCCCGGCTGGGTGGTCTCGACGGTGCCGGAAACCGGGTTCACATGAACACGACCGGTCGTCTACGATTCGACGCCATGCGGCTGGCAGAGGCACTCGCCGAACGAGGCGAGCTGAAACGGCGGATCGAACAGCTCGGCACCCGGATCGTGGCCAACGCCCGGTACCAGGAGGGCGAGGAGCCCGCCGAGAATGCCGGCGAGCTCCTCGACCAACTCACCGACGCCATCGATCGGCATGCGCTGCTGATCGCTCGGATCAACAAGACGAACACCGCCACCCGCGTCGGCGACCGCACCCTCACCGACGCGCTGGCCGAACGGGACGCCTTGCAGGCACGGCACCGTGCGCTGACCGCCGCCGCGGACGCGGCCTCGGGCAGCAGGGACCGATACGGGCGACAACTCCGGTCCGAACTGGCATACGTCTCGGCGCTGTCGGTCCGGGACCTGCGGCGCACCGCCGACGACCTGGCCCGCCGGATCCGGCAGGTGGACGTGGAGATCCAGCGCGTGAACTGGGAGGTTGATCTGATCGACGAGTGATCGTGGGCAGCGGGTACCCGAATCGGAAGCGAGCACACGCCGTGGGTCGCGGTGAATCGACCTTTTTGTATCCTCAGGCGCGCGGAGGGCAGCGCCGCGGGTTCGACTCCCGCACACAGGGCAGCCCTGCACGACGCACGAGGGCACGGTGCACGCCGGCACAGTTCATCACCACGTGCTGATCCGAGTCGGGGAGGGCGGGAACGGGGCACCCACGAGCCGTCGGCCCGACAGGGCGCTCGTGCTGCGGCGCAGCCGCTAGGATCGCCGCATGACATGGACCGCGTCCGACCGTCGACTGTTGGCCGCCGCCGCGGTATTCGTGGTGTCGCAGGCCAATATCGCCCGCGTGCTCGGTCCCGCCGCGCCGGCGGTGGGACGGATCCAGACCGCCTTCTCCGCGGCGACATACCGCAACGTTCTCGACGGACTCGACGCGGACACCGCCCCGCGGTATCGCCGGCACTACTACTGGGATCTGGTGCATCCCTTGACCTTTGCCATCGCGCTGCAGGCCGGTGCGCGATCGCTCGCCGAGCACCGGCCCATGCCCGCGCGCATCCGCCTGGTCCTCGCCGTCGCTCCGGCGGTGGCCGCGGCGGCGGACTACGTCGAGAACGCCGCGGGCCTGTATCTGCTCGACCACCGTGACCGCATCACCGACACCACCGTCCGGGCGGCGACGACGGTCAGCACCGTCAAGTGGGTGCTCGCGCTCGGCTCTCTCGCCTACCTGTCCCAGGGTTTCCTGGGCCTGTGGACGCGGGCGGGCCTGCGCCGGCTGGGGAGATGATCATGGCCGACGAGTTGCCCGTCGAGTACTTCCCGGACCGGGAGTCCTTCGCCGCCTGGCTGCGTGAGCACCACACCGACTCGCCCGGTATCTGGGTCAAGCTCGCCAAGAAGGGATCGGCGCATCCGTCGGTGACCTACGCCGAGGTGGTCGAGGAACTGCTGTGCCACGGCTGGATCGACAGCCAGGCACGCAGGCTCGACGACGACTTCCGGCTGCAGCGCATCACCCCGCGCCGGGCCCGCAGCCCCTGGTCGCAGCGCAACCGGGCGCTCGCCGAACGGTTCGAGGCAGAGGGCCGGCTCGCGGCGGCCGGGGCCGCCGAGGTCGCCCGCGCCCGCGCCGACGGCCGCTGGGAGCGCGCCTATGCCGGCCAGGCGACCGCGCAGGTGCCGCAGGACTTCCTCGACGCCCTCGCGGGCAATCCCGCGGCGCAGGCCTTCTACGGCACGCTCGACGGCCGCAACCGGTACGCGATCGTGTACCGGCTGCAGGCCGCGAAGCGCCCGGAGACCCGGGCACGCCGCATCGAGGCCTTCGTGCAGCAGCTCGCGGAGGGCCGCCGCTTCCACGACTAGCCCGGACGGACACAATGGGCGGGTGAGCCTTGCCTTTCCTCCTGCCTGCTCGGCGGCCTCCGCGCTGGACGAGCCCCTGCCCGGCACCGCGGCGACGGCCCCCGGCTGGGTGTGCCTCGAGATGCCGTCCGGCTGGGGGCGCGACGTCCTCGACGGCACCGCTCTCGGCCCCGGCCTCGCCGGCGAGATCTCGGCCGCGGCCGACGCCGCCGGAGTGCGGTTCCTGTTCGTCCGGCGGCCCGGTCGTGACACCGCCCGCCGCGGCGACGGCCGCACCGTGCTCCTGGCCCGCTCCGATCCGGGCGGCAGCTGGTGCGAGCGGCTGGAGGTCGGGGAGCCGAAGGAACTGCTCGACCTGATCCCGCGCGTCGTCGCCGGCCCGGCGCCCGGCCTCGGCCGTGCGCAGGACCGGCCCGTCGCGCTGGTGTGCGCCCACGGCAAACGGGACCGGTGCTGCGCCGTGCTGGGGCGCCCCGTGGCGGCGGCGCTGGCTGCGGAGTTCGGCGACGACGTGTGGGAGTGTTCGCACACCGGCGGGCACCGCTTCGCCCCGTCGCTGATCCTGCTGCCCACGGGCTACACCTACGGCCGGCTCGACCTCGCGCAGAGCCGGGACGCCGTGGCGGCCGCCGCTCGCGGCGAGGTGTATCTGCCGGGGTTGCGGGGGCGCAGCAGCTGGTCCGCGGCCGGGCAGGTCGCCGAGATCGCCGTGCGGGGGCAGGTGCCCGCGGATGCGGACGCGCTCGTCGTCGACGAGGGCGACGCCGGAACGGTGGTGCGGCACCGCGACGGTCGCCGCTGGCGCGTGCGGGTCGAGACCCGGCAGTTGCCGCCGCGTCCGGTCAGCTGCGGCGCCGATCCGAAGCCGGTGCGACCGCTGATAGCGACGGAGACAACTGCGCTCTAGTGCGGTTTGTCCTTCGGTCAGCTCCGGCCCCCCGAAGGACACACCGGCGGCGCAGCCGCCTCACCAGTGCACGCCGGGCAGCAGCCGGCCGATCCGGCGCAGCACCGCAGGGTTCGGCAGCACCGGACGGGGCAGCGCCCGCGGCTGCGGGGGTGCGTCGGCGGAGGCGCACTGCTCGCCGCGCGCGGCGGGTGCGTCGGGGTAGGCGTGGTAGTAGAGCGAGAACATCCGGTCCCGCAGGCCCGGCGCGAAGATGCCGCCGAGCTCGCCGAGGGTGCCGATCGGCACGTCGATGCGCTTGGGCCGTTCGACGAGGGCCCGGACCACCATCCGCGCGGCGTCCTCCGGGCTGATCGCCGGACCCGGGTTGTACGCCCCGCTGGGCTCGATCATGGGGGTGCGCACGAGCGGCATGTGAATGGTGGTGAAAGTGATTCCGTCGTCCCGGGTTTCGGAGGCGGCGACGTCGGCGAACCCCTCGAGCGCGGACTTCGAGGCGATGTACGCGGCGTATCGCGGGGTGCGGGCCTGCACCCCGGCGGTGCTGATGTTCACGATGTGCCCGAACCGCCGTGCGCGCATGTGCGGCACCAGGGCCAGGGTCAACCGCACCGCACCGAAGTAGTTGACCGCCATGGTGCGTTCGAAGTCGTGCAGCCGGTCCGTCGAGTGGTACAGCCCGCGCCGGATGGAGCGTCCCGCGTTGTTGACGAGCATGTCGATGTGGTCGTGCTCGGCGAGGACCGCCTGCACGGTGCGCTCCACCGCCGCCGAGTCGGTGAGGTCACACGGATACGCGTACGCGCTGCCGCCGCCCGCGCGGATCGCGGCGACGACCGCGTCGAGTTCCTCGGCGCGACGGGCGAGGGCGAAGACCACGGCACCCTCGCGGGCCGCGGCGATCGCGCTCGCCCGTCCGATCCCCGAGGAGGCACCGGTGATCAGCACGTGCCGTCCCACGAGCGGTCCACGCGGATCGTCGCGGCGGGCACGGTCGGGGTCGAGGTGCTCGCGCCAGTAGCGCCACAGCACCGGGGCGTAGCCGGCGAACTCGGGCAGCGTGATGCCGCTGCCGCGCAGGGCTTCCCGGGTGCTGCGGTCGGCGAACCGGCTCGGGAAGGTCAGCTGGCCGAACACGACCGGTGGGATGCCCGTCCGTCGCAGTGCGAGGCGTCGGGCGGTCTTCAGGCCGGGAAGCGCGGTGATCGACAACAGCGGACGTACCAGCGCGCCGGGCACGCCGGCGACGGGAACGGGGGCCCCGGCCGCGGCGGCCAGCGCCGCGAACACCTCGCGGACCGGTTGCGGGCGGGAGACGAGGTGGAAGGTGCGCCCGTCCAGTCCGGGACGATGCATCAGTTCGACGATTGCGGCCGCGACGTAGTCGACCGGCACCAGGTTGGTGTCGCCGAGGTCGGGCAGGACCAGCGGCAGCCGCGACGGCAGCGCCGCCAGCGCGGCCAGGGCGGGAAAGAAGTAGTAGGGGCCGTCGATCTTGTCGATCTCGCCGGTGGTGGAGCTGCCCACGATCGCGGACGGCCGGTAGATACGCCGGCGCACCCGGCTCGCCCGGACCGCCTTCTCGGCCTCGAACTTGGTGCGGTGATAGGGCGACGGGAAGTGCTGGCCCAGGTCGAGGTCGTCCTCGGCGAACGTGCCGCGGTGATCACCGGCGACGGCCACGGACGAGACGTGGTGCAGGGTCGCGCCCAGCTTCTCCGCGAGGGCGATCACTGCGCGGGTGCCCGCCACGTTCGTGGCGGCCTGCTCCTCTCCGGCGGTGAGGTCGTAGATGGCGCCGAGGTGCAGGACGTGCTCGGCCGGCGGAATCGTCGCGGCCTCGAGTCCGAGTCCCGGCTCGGTGAGATCGCCGAGCAGCGGGTGCAGCCGGGTCGCACCCTCCAGGCGCGCGGCGAGGGCCTCGAACTTCGGCAGCGACGCCGGCCGGACCAGCACATGGACGTCGGCGTCCGGGTGGGTCGCGAGCAGTCGCCCGAGCACGTGCGTGCCGAGGAAGCCGGTGCCGCCCGTGACGAGGTACGTGGCCATGGCCCGAACCTACTGCAAGGTAAGAACGGATTCTAGTGTCCGATGCCGACCTTCGCGTGCGCCCGCTTCATCCACGCCGGCGCCCACCAGTTCGCCTCGCCCATCAGCTTGACCAGCGACGGCACCAGCAGCATCCGCACCACGGTCGCGTCGATGATCAGCGCGAGGATCATCCCCACACCCAGGAACCGCATGATCGACAGGCCCGAGATCGTGAAGGCGCCGGTCACCACGATCAGCAGCAGCGCCGCCGAGGTCACCACCCGGCCGGTGCGTTCGGTGCCGAACCGCACCGCCTCCTCCGTGCTCGCCCCGGCGGCCCGTGCCTCCACCATGCGCGACATGAGGAACACCTCGTAGTCGGTGGACAGGCCGAACACCACCGCCAGGATCAGCACCACGAAGCTCGGCTCCAGCGGGCTGGGGGTCACGCCGAGCACCTCCGCTCCGTTCCCGAGCTGGAACACCCAGGTGAGCACGCCGAACGTGGCCGCCAGGCTCAGGCCCGCCATCGCCACCGCCTTGAGCGGCAGCACCACGGACCCGAATGCCAGGAACAGCAGCACGAGGGTCGAGAGCACCATGATCGCGATCATCGCCGGCATCGACCGCGCTATCGCGGCGTTGCTGTCGTCGACCATCGCCCGGCCGCCACCGACGAGTAGGTCGGTGCCCGGCGGGGGCGGCAGATCCCGCAGTTCCCGGACGATCTCGCCGGCCCGCGGCGTCTCCTCCACGCCCTGTGCGTACAGCGCCTGCAGCACCACGACGTCGTTCCGCGAGGCGACGGTGACGGTCTGCGCTACGCCGTCCACGTCCGCCGCCGCGCGGGACACCGACGTGACCGCGGCCGGGGCGGGTCCGGAGCCCTCGTCGCCCCTCAGCACGAGCGTGACGCCGTTGCCGGTGGAGGGGAATTCGTCGAGCAGCGTCTGGGTGGCGGCACGCGCCGGGTCGCCCGCCGGCAAGGCCGTGTACTCGATCTCCCCGAAGGAGGCGCGCAACAGCGGCGTGGCGAGCAGCAGCAGGCCGGCGGTGATGGTCACCGCGACCAGCGCCGGCCGGCGCATCACCTTCGTCACCACCGCCCCCCAGAAGCGCCGGGCCCGGGCCTCGCCCCGCCGCGCGGCGCCCTCCCGCCACGTCAGCGCGTTGATCCGGTGCCCGAGTATCGCCAGCAGCGCGGGGATCGCGGTGAGCGAGAGCACCGCCGCGCTGAGCACCGCGGCGATCGCGCCGAGGCCCAGCGAGCGCAGCAGCGCCTGCGGGAAGACGAGCATTCCGGCGAACGCGCACATCAGCAGCAGCCCCGAGAACATCACCGTGCGGCCCGCGGTGAGCACGGTGCGACGGGTCGCGGTGGCCGGGTCGGCACCCGAGTCGAGTTCCTCCCGGAAACGGCTGACGATGAACAGCCCGTAGTCGATCGCCAGGCCCAGCCCGATGAGGGACGTGACGTTCAGCGCGAAGGAGCTCACGTCGGTGTACATCGTGAGCAGGCGCAGCGTCGCCAGGGCACTGAGGACGGCGAGGACCCCGACGAACACCGGGACCGCCGCCGCGACGAGACCGCCGAAGATGAACACCAGCAGCACCAGCGTCACCGGCAGCGCAATCGCCTCCGCGAACAACAGATCGCGCTCGAGCCGGGTGGTGAACGCGACGCCGACAACCGAGTTCCCCGCGAACTGCGCGTCGACGCCGGGGACCTCGAGCTTCGGCAGCAGGCCCTGGAACGTGGTGACGGTGATCTCCGAGCCGGGCTCGAGGGTGACGGCCGCCGCCGCGCTGCCGCCGTCCTTCGACAGCAGCAGCTGCTTCGCCGGCGGCGCGGCCGACCAGTAGGAGTTGACCGCATGGGTGGGAACCTCGGCGGCGAACCGGTCGAGCACCGCGGTCACCTCGGGTCCGATGTCGGCGACGGTGCGCCCGGGCGGCGGGGTGTAGATCGCGATGATGTCGGCGGTCTGCGGACCGAAGTTGTCGTCCACGATGCGCTGCACCTCGGCCGATTCGCTGCCGGGGTCGTAGAACCCGCCCTGCGAGAGCCGCCCGAACACCCCGGTGCCCCAGACCCCGGCGAGCACGACGACGAGGACGGCCAAGCCGAGCACCCACCAGCGCCGGTCGACGACGAATGTGGCCCAACGGTTCATGCGGTGCTCCGTTCGCGGTGAGACCCGATGCTCCGCGACTGTAGTGGGGGTCGGTCCTCAGCCGACGTCCCGGCGCCGGAACCCCGCGAACCCCGCCGCGACGAACAGCGCGGCCACGGCGGTGAGCACGGCGAACCCGAGCCACTGCGGCGGCGCCGCCGTCACCACCGGCACGTGCCGGAACGGGCTGATCCCCAGGATCCAGTTCCACAACCGGAACAGCGGACCCAGGATCGTCAGCGCGAACGCGGCGACCACACCGAGCCAGCCGAGCATCCGCGCCTGGGGCCGGGCGCCGATCACCGCGACCGCCAGCCCGACCAGCACCCACACCGCCGGAATCGTCGCGAGTGCCTGCCGGATCAGATCCCCGGCCGGAATCTGTCCACCCCGCGCCGACGAGACGTACGCGAACAGCGTCGCGCCCACGAGCAGCGCCGCCGCGGGTGCGAGCAGCGCGATCCCGGCGTGCGACGCGAAGTACCGGGTCCGGGTCAGCGCCCCGGCCAGCACCGGTTCGACCCGCAGCGCCAGTTCCTCGGCGCGCAGCCGCATCATCACCTGGACCCCGAACACCGCGGCGACGATGCCCATCAGCTGCAGCATCGTCACCACGAAACCGAACACGAGAGAGCCGCGGCCGCTCCCGAGCAACGATCCGAGCGCCGGGTTGTCGGCGAAGACATCGGCGAACGTGGTGGACATGAATCCGAACACCACCCCGAGCGCCACGAACACCGTCGCCCACGCGGCGAGAGCACCACGGTGCAGCCGCAGCGCCAGGCCCCACACGCTCGTCCCCGCGCCGCCCCCCGCAGGCCCGGGCGACGGCGCGATCACGCCGACTCCGAAGTCCCGTCGCGCCTGCACGACGAACGCGACCAGCAGCAGCACCGCCGTCAGCGCCAGGCAGGCCGCCAGCGGCCACCAGTCGTTTCCCGACGCGGGACGGACCTGCTGCACCCAGCCGAGCGGGGTCGTCCAGATCGCCCATCCGTCCGGAGTGGTCACGTCGACGTAGGCGCGGATCAGCAGGCAGGCTCCGAGGATCCCGATCGCCAGGGTATTGGCGGTGGGGGCGTAGGAGCCGAGCTGGGCGGTGACCGCCGCGAGCGCACCGAACACCAGCCCGGACGCGGTGAACGTCGCGGCCAGCGTGATCGAGTTGGCGACACCGCCGCCGACGAGGATCGTCGCGCCCGCGCAGACGACACCGAGCGCGACGGAGGCCAGCGCCGCCCAGGCGACGGCCGTCGCCAGCCGGGCCTGGCGGCCGACGACGCCCGAGGCGATGAGCTCGGCCTGGCCTGAATCCTCGTGCGCGCGGCTGTTGCGGGTGACGGCCAGGATCGCCATCAGGGCCGCGAAGAACGCGCCGAGCGCCCCGGCCCGCCACGCGTTGAACCCGTCCGCGTACGTCAGGTCGCGAGCCGGACCGAACACGACCCGCAGAGCCGGGTTCGCGCCGAGCGTGGCATCGAGGGTGCGCCGGCTCGCCGCGTCCGGGAACACCCAGCCGTAGGCGAGGACCGACGACACCGACAGCGCCGTGATGAGCACGATCCACGGCGCGACGTTGCCGCGGTCCTGCTCGGCGGTGGCCCGCAGCAGCGGCCGCATCCCCGTCAACGATGCCGTCACGTCGGGGCCTGCCCGTCCCGGCCGTGCCGGTGATAGTGCCGCAGGAACAACTCCTCGAGCGACGGCGGCGAGACGGTGACGCTGCGGATGTCGTAGCGGCCCAGCGCCGCGAGCACCGGGCCGGCGCGGCCGTGCTCGACCGCGCAGTGCACGCGCGGGCCGTCGATCCGCACGTCGTGGATCCCGGGCAGCGCCGTCAGCGCCGTCGGGTCGGCCACGGGCGCGGCGAGGACCGCGTCGATCGTGGACCGCAGGTCCGCGCGCATGTCCTCGAGGGTGCCGGTCTCGACGACCCGGCCGTCGCGGATGATGCTCATCCGGTCGGCGAGCGCCTCGACTTCGCTGAGAATGTGGCTCGACAGCAGCACCGTCCGCCCGCGCTGCTTCTCCCGGGCGATCTCGTCGTGGAACACCGCGGACATGAGCGGATCGAGTCCCGCGGTCGGCTCGTCGAGCAGCAACAACTCCACGTCCGAGGCCAGCGCCGCGACGAGCGCGACCTTCTGCCGGTTGCCCTTCGAATAGGTGCGGCCGCGCTTGGTCGGATCGAGTTCGAACCGGTCGAGCAGGTCCGCGCGGCGGCGCCGGTCGAGCCCGCCGCGTAACCGGCCGAGCAGGTCGACGGCCTCGCCGCCGGTCATGCCGGGCCACAGGCTCACGTCGCCGGGCACGTAGGCGAGCCGCCGGTGCAGGCTCACCACGTCGCGCCAGGGGTCGCCACCGAGCAGTTCGACGTGCCCGGCGTCGGGGCGGAGCAGTCCCAGCAGGACCCGCAGCGTGGTGGACTTGCCGGCGCCGTTGGGGCCGAGGAAGCCGTGCACCTCGCCGGTGGCGACCTCGAGATCGAGGTCGTCGAGCGCGGTGAATCGTCCGAATCGCTTGACCAGTCCCTCGATCCGGATCGCGGACGTCATGGGACGAACGCTACTCGTGGACTGCGGTGTGGGCGGCCGGTTCGTGCGGCACGTTCGGCTCCTCGCCCGGGGCAACGACGACGAACTGTCCCATCATGCCGTTGTCCTCGTGCCGGAGCAGGTGGCAGTGGTACATGTACGGCGTCGCCGGGCCGGGGCGGCCGGCGAACCGCATCAGCAGCCGGACGGTGTGCCCCGGCGCGATGTACACGGTGTCCTTCGGTCCGGACAGCGCGGGATGGCCGTCGCCGAGGACGCGGAAGCTCGTGCCGTGGATGTGGAAGTTGTGGATCGCGCCGCTGCTGTTGCGGACCTCCCACACCTCCGTGGCGCCGGCGGCGACGGTCTGGTCGAGGCGCGCCATGTCCATTTCGCGGCCGTCGATGGTGCCGGAGCCGGTGAGATCGATGCGTCGCGTGACGGTGGGTGTGCCGAGATCCTCGTGGGTGGTCGGTTCCCCGGGCACCGGCGCGCTGGGCGCGAGGGTCTGCGCGGCACGCAGTTCGAGGACGTCGAACTCGTCGTCACCGCCGGAGAACCGGGTCTGCCAGAAGTCCGCGCCCAGGTCCGGCGCCGTGCTGCGGAGCACGGTCGTCGTGCCCGCGGGCAACGCGACGACGATCTCGGCGCGCTCGCCGGGGGAGAGCTGGATGCGGCGCATCGGCGCCGGACGTTCGAGCAGGCCGCCGTCGGTGCCGATGAGCAGGAACGGCAGGCCGGCGTCGAAGGAGAAGTTGTAGACGCGGGCGTTGGAGGCGTTCAGCAGCCGCAGTCGGACCCGCTCGGTGGCGACGTCGAGGTAGGGCCGTGGGGTGCCGTTGACGACGATCTCGTCGCCGAGGAGGCCGACGGCGGCGAACATCGCGCCGCCGGTGTCGAGCTGGTCGCCGTCGAACCGCTTGTCCTGCACCACGAGTGGGATGTCGTCGATCCCGTATCGATCGGGGAGGGACGGGCCGCCGGCCGGGTCGTCGAGCAGGAACATCCCGGCGACCCCGCGATAGACGTGGTCGGCGGTGGCGCCGTGCGGGTGCGGGTGATACCACAGCGTCGCGGCGGGCTGGTCGATCGTCCACTGCGGACTCCACGTCGCCCCCGGGGCGATCGGCTGGTGCGGGCCGCCGTCCATCGCGGCCGGCAGGTGCATGCCGTGCCAGTGCAGGGTGCCGGTCTCGCCGAGATCGTTGGTGACGTTCACCCGCACCTGCTCGCCGCGCCCGGCACGCAGCGTCGGCCCGAGGTACGACCCGTTCACGCCCCAGGTCCGGGTACCGGGACCGCGACCGATGTCCGTGGTCCCCCGCTGCATGGTCAGGTCGAACACGCGGACCCCGTCGGGCGTGACCGTGCTGTCCGCGAGCGGTGGGATGTTCAGCGGACGGTCGAAGGTGACCTGCCCGGTGGTGTCGACCACCGTCGAGTTCCAGGCGTGCACGACGACGCCGGCAGCGATCGCGGTGAGGACGACGATCACGGCGACGACGGCGCCGGACAGTTGCAGCAATACCCGCTTCACGAGATCGATACTGCTGGGGCGGGCGCGGCCGCACATCCGGGCGCACACCGGAAATCGGAATGGGGGACAACCCCGAAGGGACCGGCGCGCCTGGGTACTCCCGGCGGACCGAACGGGAGGTTCCTGCGACGAGCGGGCGGTTGCCGGGCGTGCTACTCGGCCGATGCCGCGGGAACCGCCCTCTCGTCGCGAGTTCCTCCCGGTTCGAGGCCGAAGGTGCGCACGAGGGACGGGAGAGGCGATGATTTCGGGGTGACGCGCTGGTCTGTATCGCTGTACACCCCGTCGAGGAACAGGAGCGAGTCCCGTGCGCATCGTGGTCAGTGAGTTCATGAGCTTGGACGGCGTCGTGCAGGCGCCGGGTGGACCGGAGGAGGACACCGACGGGGGCTTCGCCCACGGCGGCTGGTCGTTCCCGTTCTTCGACGAGGAGGTGATGGGGGCGGCCATCGACGAGGCGATGGGCCGTACCGAGGCTCTGCTGTTCGGGCGGCGCACGTGGCAGACGATGGCCGCGGCGTGGCCCGAGCGGGCCGGCGACCCGTTCGCGGATCGGATGAACGCCGTCCCGAAGTACGTCGTGTCCCGGACGTTGCGGGACGAGGATCTGACGTGGAACAACACCACGCTGATCCCCGGCGACGAGGCCGTCGCAACCGTGCGGAAGCTGCACGAGAGCGACGGCGGCGACCTCATGGTCATGGGAAGCCCCACTCTCGTCCGGACCCTGCTCCACGAAGGGCTGGTCGACGAGCTGAGGCTCATGATCGAGCCGGTGATTCTCGGCGGCGGAAAGACGATCTTCCCGGGCGACGGTGTTCAGCGCACGCTCGCGCTGGTCTCCACGGTCACCAGCGGGACGGGCGTGCACGTCTGTACCTACCGCCCCGTCGCCGACGGGTAGGGGAACGCGTCAGCGCGCTGTGCGGATCGCCGGGATCCGGTCGTGCCGGTCGGCACGGACGATGCCGGGCAGCAACAGCTCCCACATCTGGTCGAGGCGGACCTCGAGGTCCGCGCGGCCGGCGAGGACCATCGACAGGAGATACACCCCGGCGACGGCGGAGACGAGGAACCGGGCATGCGCTGTCGGGTTCAGTCGGGTGCTCAGCTCGCCTTCGGCTGCGGCGCGTCGGAACAGGCTCTCGAACACTGTGATCCAGCCCCGGTACGCCTCGGGATCGGCGCGTTCGTATTCGCCGGTCAGCCGCAACCCGGCCTGGACGACCAGGTCTTCGGTGAACAACCGGCCCAGCGCATGGGTGAGCGCGACCAGCTGCTCGAGCGCCGGGGCGTCGGTGTGCAGGACCGCGCCGATCGTGGCGAGGGTGCGCTGTTCCTGTTCGGTGATCAACGCCTGGACCAAGTCGTCCTTGGTGGGGAAGTGGAAGGTCAGTGCGCCCTTGGTCACTTCGGCCGAGGCTGCGGCCTCTGCCAGGGCCGTGCCGTGGATACCGTTGTCGGCGAACAACTGCGCGGCGGCGAGGAGGATCTGTTGTCGTGTCCGGATCGCGCGCTGCTGGGCCGGGCGCCCGGCAGGGTAAGTCGCGGCCGGCGCGTTTGCGTCGGCCGCTGCCGATTCGGCGGTCGGTGCACCGACGGAGTCCCGGGGCATCACCACTCCTCGCTTCGTTGTCCGCCCCCACAGCATGCGTGACCAGGTGCGGACGGGGGTGTTCCGTTCGGGCCGGCCCCCCGAGCCTGCCCGAACGGAACATCACCCTCCGCTCCCTGCGGTGCAACCAGAGGCCCGTCCGTGCCGCGGCGCACGCCACGTTCCGGAGGTCTGTCCCTGGAAGCGCTCTCAGCATACCATCGAAAAACCAGTCGTCCGGTTTTGTTAGCGCATCTGCGTCGGTGGGCGGTCGACCTCGTGATCGGCGCCCTCAGTGCGGTCGCTCTCGACGGCGTCGTGATAGCGCTGCAGGTAGAGCGGCCACCCGGCGTCGTGCCCGACACCGTCGCGGACGGCTTCCCAGCCCTCGCCGTGGCGCTCCAGGTTGCGATGCTCGAGCTCGACCCGGGTGCGATCGGCGGATTCGGCGATGAACCGGACCTCCACCTCGCTGGTCCTGGCCGGGTCGGTCTCGATCTGCCAGCGCCCGTTGATGTCCCAGCTGAACACCACCCGGTTCGGCGGCTCGTAGACCAGCACCCGCGCCCACCGGCATTCACTGCCGTCCACGGCGCGGTCGTAGATGGTGCCGCCCACCCGGGGCTCGAACACGGTCTCGGCGATCGGGACCGCCATGATGTTGTGCTCGCGCGGCTTGATGGCATCGAATCGCTCGACGAACAGCGAGAACGCGCGCTCCAGTCCTGCGTTCACCACGATCTGCTGCCGCACCGCCCCGGCCTGTGTTTGTGTCATGACCCCTCCTGCAGGTTGTTCGACCGCTTCCTTGTAGGCGGTCAGGGCCTGTCCCCAGAACCGGTCGAGTTGCGAGCGCAGCGCGCTGAGGCCGGCCGGGTCGAGGTGATAGATGCGGCGCGTGCCGACGGCCCGGTCGCGGACCAGCCCGGCGTCCTTGAGCACCTTCAGGTGCTGCGAGACCGCCGGTCGGCTGATCGGCAGCTCGCGGGCGAGCTCACCGACCGCGCACGGGCCCTGGGCCAGGCGCTCGAGGATCGTGCGCCGCGTTCGATCGGCGAGCGCACCCCATTCGTCTCCAGCTTGGTAAGTGTCTACGAACGGTAAGTTTTCGCTTACGCAGCGTGGTTGTCAAGGGGGGTGTCTTGTGCTTTCGTGGAGTCCATCACCCGTATTGGGTACTATCTGCGTATGAATGCAGATAATGATTCATGTCGGCGGCGGTTGCCGAACGATCAGGTCGATCTCGTGGTCGAGGTCTTCCGTATGCTGGCCGATTCCACCCGAGTCCAGGTGTTGTGGGCGTTGGTGGATCGAGAGTTGTCGGTCAACGACCTTGCCGAGCATGTGGGGAAGCCCGCCCCGTCGGTGTCGCAGCATCTGGCGAAGCTGCGGATGGCGCGGCTGGTGCGCACTCGGAAGGAGGGCACCCAGGTGATTTACCGGTTGGAGAACGATCACGTCCGCCAACTGGTGACCGACGCGGTGTTCAATGCCGAGCATGCCGGGCCCGGCGTTCCCGGTCATCACCGCACCGGCGACGATCTGCGGATTCTGCATCCCGAGCGAGGTGTCGATCCCGCACCGGCACGCACGGAAGGTGGCCGAGCATGAGCCACGCGCCGAAACCGCCAACCCACACCCACGGTCACGGGCACGGGCATGGGCACGAACGCGGTGGCAGGTGGGGTGCCGCGGTGCGGGAGGTGTTCGCTCCGCACAGCCACGACGCGGCGGACAGTGTCGACGATGCCCTCGAGTCCAGCGAAATCGGTATCCGGGCGGTCAAGATCAGCCTGGTCGCGCTGGTTATCACCGCGGTCGCGCAGTTGGCTGTCGTCGCCGTCTCCGGGTCGGTCGCGCTGTTCGCGGACACGGTGCACAACTTCTCCGACGCGTTGACGGCGATTCCGCTGTGGATCGCGTTCGCGCTCGGCCGCCGGGCCGCCACCCGTCGCTACACCTACGGGTTCGGGCGGGCCGAGGATCTGGCCGGGATGTTCGTGGTCGCGATGATCACCCTGTCCGCGGTGGTCGCCGGGGTCGAGGCGGTGCGTCGGCTGATCGACCCCGTCCCGATCCAGCAACTCGGATGGGTCGCCCTGGCCGGGCTCGTCGGATTCGTCGGCAACGAACTCGTCGCGCTCTACCGCATTCGCGTCGGCCGCCGGATCGGCTCCGCCGCTCTCGTCGCCGACGGGCTGCATGCTCGCACCGACGGTTTCACCTCCCTGGCCGTGTTGCTCGGCGCCGGCGGCGTGGCCCTCGGGTTCCCGCTGGCCGACCCGATCGTCGGACTGGTCATCACCGTCGCGATCCTCGCGGTCCTGCGCACCGCGGTGCGGGATGTGTTCCGGCGGTTGATGGACGGGGTCGATCCCGACCTCGTCGATATCGCCGAAAGATCGTTGTCCGAAGAGCCCGGCGTGCGCAGCGTGCGCAGTGTCCGGATGCGGTGGATCGGGCACCGGTTGCATGCCGACGTCGAACTCGACATCGATGCCGACACGAGCCTGGCCGCCGCGCACCGGTTGGCGCACGAGGCCGAACACACCCTCACCCATGCGGTGCCGAAACTGACCACTGCGCTCGTCCACGCCTATCCGGCGCACAACCCCGTCGCCGCCGGCAAGTCCTCACCGCATCGGCGGTGACGGACCACCCAGGGAACAACCAGATGGGACTCGGTGGGAGACTGCTGGGCCGCCCGCATGGTCATGCCGATGACCAGGGCCGAGGCCTGATTCGGCGGGCCCGGTTGTATGAGTGGTTCTCCGCGGTGGGGTTCGGCGGCTTCCTTCAGCGAGTCCTCGACGGCCTGGCGACACTGTCCGGCGCGAACCTGGGCGATGAGGTGCTCGATGGTGTCCTCTTCGCGGTGGTTCGATCGGCTTGCGGCCGGCCGCGTGCATATTCGTCCTCCTCGGTTCGGCCGCCCGCGGCAACGATTTCCGGCTCGGATGTCACATTCGATTCGTGGCCGGTGTCTCCATGCCGAGAGCACGTAACCGAAGGAGGAATCATGACCAGCAGCACCAGGATCCCGAAGGCGGAGCTGACCGGCATCTACGGCGCGCTCGTCAAGCGGATGTCCCGAAGGATGCTCGGCGACGTGCCCGAGGCGGTGGGGGTGATGTGGCACAACCGGAAAGTGCTGAACTTCAGCTTCGGGGTCGGTCGCCGGATTCAGAAGTGGGACCGGTGTGACGAGAACCTGAAGTCGTTCGCCCACATGGCGGTGGCCAGCCTGGTCGGATGCAGCTTCTGTCTGGACCTCGGCTACTTCCATGCCCACAACAAGGGGCTGGACGTGGCGAAGGCGCGTGAGGTGCCGCGGTGGCGTGAGTCGGATGTCTTCACGCCGCTGGAGCGCGACGTCATGGAGTACGCCGAGGCGATGACGCAGACCCCGCCGACGGTCACCGACGAATTGTCGGCCCGGCTGCTGGAGGCGCTCGGCCCGGCCGCGATGGTGGAGCTGACCGCGTACATCGCGCTGACGAACTTCATGACCCGCTCCAACACTGCACTCGGCATCGAGTCGCAGGGGTTTTCCGCCGCCTGCAACCTCGCGCCGCTCGCCGTAGCGTCGAAGGCATGACGGACGACCCGTTCGTCGCCCACCGCAACCTGCTCTTCACCGTCGCCTACGAGATGGTCGGCTCTGCTGCCGACGCCGAGGACGTCGTCCAGGAGGCGTGGCTGCGGTGGGCCGACGTGGACCGGACGGAGGTGCGGGACGCACGGGCCTATCTGGTCCGGATCGTCACTCGGCTGGCGCTCAACCGGCTGCGGGCATTGGCGCGGCAACGCGAAAAGTACGTCGGGGAATGGCTGCCCGAGCCGCTGCTCACCAGTCCCGATGTGGCCGAGGACGCCGAGCTCGCCGAGAGCGTCTCGATCGCGATGCTCACCGTGCTGGAGACCCTCGGTCCGGTCGAGCGGGCAGTGTTCGTGCTGCGTGAGGTGTTCGATACGCCGTACGACGAGATCGCCGAGGTGGTGGGTAAGACCCCGGCCGCGGTCCGGCAGATCGCGCACCGTGCCCGCCGGCATGTCACGGTGCGGCGGCCGCGGATGCGGGTGGACCCGGCCGAGCAGCTGGCAGTCGTCGAGACGTTCATGACTGCCCTCTCGACGGGCGACATACAGGCTCTGATGGAGGTGCTCGCCCCGGACGTGGTGGCGATAGCCGACGGCGGCGGGGTGGTACCGGCTGCCCGGAAGCCGATCGCCGGAGCCGAGGAACTGGCGGCGTTGCTGATCCGCTTGGCCAAGGCCCCGGGCTTCGTGGCGGCCGGCACCTGGCTCAACGGAATGCCGGGCGCACGATTCGAGGTCGAGGGCGCTGCCGCTGCAGTGAGTCTGGTGGTCGAGGACGGTCGGATCACCCGCCTCTACGCGATCAACAACCCACACAAACTGGGGCGGCTGGAAACGTCGGCGGAACTGCGGCGGTGACCGTCGTCCGCAGACGGGCGGCCGGCAATCAATCGAACATATGTACGATGAGCGCAGGAGGTCGACCCGAAGGCGGTGACGGATGGGGTGGGGGAGTGGCCCGCCGACCTGGTCGGAGCTCGAACGCGTGTTGTCGGGCCGGCCCCGGCGCGACGTGGAGTTCCCCGGTGACGGCAGCGACAGTCCCGCCTGGTCGCGCACCCGGGGGGAGTACGAACCGCGCGTCCGGCCGCCCGAGGGGCCTACCGTGCCCTACGCCGAACTGCACGCCCACTCGGCGTTCAGCTTCCTCGACGGCGCTTCCGGCCCCGAGGAGTTCGTGGAGGAGGCGGTGCGTCTCGGCCTCGAAGCCGTTGCGCTCACCGATCACGACGGCCTCTACGGCGTCGTGCGCTTCGCCGAGGCCGCCCGCGAGCTGGGGATGCGTACCGTGTTCGGTGCCGAACTCTCCCTCGAGGCCGGATCGGCGGACGAGACGCACCTGCTGGTCCTTGCGCGGGGGCAGGAGGGGTATCGGCGGTTGTCCCGCGAGATTGCCGCCGCGCACCTGGCGGGCGGGGAGAAGGGCAGGCCCCGCTACGACTACGACGCGCTCACCGGTGCTGCCGGCGGGCACTGGCAGATTCTCACCGGCTGCCGCCGCGGACACGTCCGCCGGGCCCTCGACGTCGGGGGGCCCGAGGCGGCCGGGACGGCACTGCGCGACCTCGTCGAGCGCTTCGGCGCCGATCGTGTCACGGTCGAGCTCACCCACCACGGCCTCCCCGAGGACGACGAGCGCAACGCGCTGCTTGCGGAACTTGCCGACAATCAAGGCCTTTCATGTATCGCCAGCACGGCGGCCCACTACGCCACGCCGCACCGCCGGCGTCTGGCGACGGCACTGGCCGCCATCCACGACCGGCAGAGTCTCGACGAGGCCGCGGGGCGGCTCCTCCCGACCGGTGGCGCCCACCTGCGTTCCGGCGCCGAGATGGCACGACTGTTCGCCGCCCACCCCGGCGCCGTCCGTCGTGCCGCCGAACTCGCCCGCGACTGTGCCTTCGACCTGCGACTCATCGCCCCGAACCTGCCCCCGTTCGACGTACCCGAGGGGCACACCGAACTCAGCCGGCTGCGCGAACTCGCCCTGAGCGGGGCGCGGCACCGCTACGGCGCCCCCGAGGACAACCCGGCGGCCTACCGGCAGATCGAGCACGAGCTCGACGTCATCGGCCGGCTGAACTTCCCCGGCTACTTCCTCGTGGTGCACGACATCGTCACCTTCTGCAAGGACAACGACATCCTCTGCCAGGGGCGGGGTTCGGCCGCCAACTCCGCCGTCTGCTACGCCATCGGCATCACCAACGTCGACCCGGTCCGCAACGAGCTGCTCTTCGAACGGTTCCTCTCCCCGGAGCGCGACGGCCCCCCCGACATCGACATCGACATCGAATCCGACCGCCGCGAGGAAGCCATCCAGCACGTCTACGCCAAGTACGGGCGCATGCACGCCGCCCAGGTCGCCAACGTCGTCACCTACCGCGGCAAGTCCGCCGTCCGCGACATGGCGCGGGCCCTCGGCTATGCGCAGGGCCAGCAGGACGCCTGGAGCCGGCAGGTCACCCGGTGGCACGGCGTGGAACAGGAGACCGACACCGACATCCCCCCGCCCGTCCTCGAACTCGCCGCCCAGGTCGAGGGCCTGCCGCGCCATCTCGGCATCCACTCCGGCGGGATGGTGATCTGCGACCGTCCCGTCGCCGACGTGTGCCCCGTCGAATGGGCCCGCATGGCGGGCCGCACCGTGCTGCAGTGGGACAAGGACGACTGCGCGGCCGCGGGACTGGTCAAGTTCGACCTGCTCGGACTGGGCATGCTCTCCGCGCTGCACTACATGATCGACCTCGTCGCCGAGCACGAGGGGATCACGGTGGATCTCGCTCGTCTCGACCTCGCCGAGGAGGGGGTGTACGAGATGCTGCGCCGTGCCGACGCCGTCGGGGTGTTCCAGGTCGAGTCCCGCGCGCAGATGGCCACCCTCCCGCGCCTGAAGCCGCGCGTCTTCTACGACCTGGTGGTCGAGGTGGCGCTCATCCGGCCCGGTCCCATCCAGGGCGGGTCCGTGCACCCGTACATCCGGCGCCGCAACGGGCTCGAGCCCGTCACCTACGACCACCCCTGCCTCGAGAAGGCCCTGAAACGCACCCTCGGGGTCCCGCTGTTCCAGGAACAGCTGATGCAGATGGCTGTCGACGCCGCCGAGTTCACGGCCGCCGAGGCCGACCGGTTACGGCGCGCGATGGGGGCCAAGCGTTCCACCGCGAAGATGGAACGGCTGCGCGGCCGGCTCTACGACGGCATGCGCGAGCGGCACGGCATCACCGGCGACGTTGCCGACCGCATCTACGAGAAGCTCTACGCCTTCGCGAATTTCGGTTTCCCCGAAAGTCATTCGCAGAGTTTCGCCGCCCTGGTGTTCTATTCCGCATGGTTCAAGCTGCATCATCCGGCGGCGTTCTGTGCGGGCCTGCTGCGCGCGCAGCCGATGGGGTTCTACTCGCCGCAGTCCCTCGTCGCCGACGCCCGCCGTCACGGTGTCGTGGTCCACGGGCCCGACGTGAACGTGGGCCTCGCCCACGCCACCACCGAGAATCGGGGCCGGGAGGTGCGTCTCGGCCTCGGCGCGGTCCGCCACCTCGGTGACGCGCTCGCCGAACGGATCGTCGCCGAGCGCACGGCGCACGGCCCGTACACGTCGTTCCCGGACCTGTCCCGGCGCGTCGAGCTGAGCACCGCCCAGGCCGAGGCCCTCGCCACAGCCGGCGCCCTCGGGTGCTTCGGCATCACCCGCCGGGAGGCGCTGTGGTCGGCGAGCGCCGCAGCGGCGCAGCGGCCCGACCGGCTGCCCGGCGTCGGCGCTTCCACGCAGGCCCCCGCACTGCCCGGCATGAGCGATGTCGAACTGGCCGCCGCGGACGTGTGGGCGACGGGGGTCTCCCCGGACAGCTACCCCACCCAGTTCCTGCGGCCGCAGCTCGACGCGCTCGGCGTGGTGCCGGCGGCGCACTTGCTGCAGATACGGGACGGGGCCCGGGTGCTCGTGGGCGGCGCGGTCACGCACCGACAGCGACCCGCGACCGCCGAGGGCGTGACGTTCCTCAATCTCGAGGACGAGACCGGGATGGTGAACGTGGTGTGCTCCGTCGGCCTGTGGGCGCGGTACCGCACGCTCGCGCACACCGCACCGGCACTGCTCGTGCGCGGACGGGTGCAGAACGCGGAGGGAGCGGTGACGGTGGTGGCGGACCGGTTGCAGCGCATGGATCTGCGCATCATCGGAAAGTCCCGCGACTTCCGTTAGCATCCTGCGGCATGCGACGCCCCCTGGTGCTCCTGCTCGCCCTGCTCGCGTTGTTCCTGGCCGGATGCGCCGGAGGCGGCGAAGGGCCGGGTGACGGTGGGCCAGGTGACGGGGCGCCACCGCAGCCCTCCCCGTCCGACGGCACCCGCGAATCCGCACCCGCGGACGCGCAGGCAACCGCGCGCAAGGAGATCGTCACCGGGCACCTGGTTCTGCGCGCCGACGATCCGGTTGCGGCCGGACGACAGGTGGTGACGCTCGTCGAGGCCGCGGGCGGACGGGTGGATTCGGTCACCGAGCAGCCGGGCGCCGGCAGCATGCTGACCGTCCGGGTGCCGACGGACCGGCTCACCGGAACGATCGAGGACATCCGCGGTCTCGGCGAGGTGACCAGCCTGACGACCACCCGCGAGGACGTCACGCTCCAGTACACCGACCTCGAGGCGCGGATCGCGGCCCTGCAGTCGTCGGTGGACCGGCTGCGCGCACTGATGGCCTCGGCCGCGAGCACCGCCGACCTCATCGAGGCCGAGAACGCGCTGGCGCAGCGCCAGAGCGAACTCGACGGCCTCGTCGCCCAGCAGCGCTACCTCGCCGACCAGATCGAGCTGTCCACCCTGACCGTGGACATCTCGACGGAGCGCCGCGCGGACCGGGACAGCTTCTGGGACGGAGTCCTCGCCGGATGGGACGCATTGCGCTCGGCGCTGGCCGGGTCGGTGGTCGCTCTGGGGGTGGCGTTACCGTGGGTGGGGTTTCTCGCCGTGTGCGCGGCCGTCGTCTACGTGGTAGTCCGGCTCGTCGCACGGCGCGGCAAACCGGAACCAGCCCCGAACCCGGAGAGGAACGACCAGGATGCGTGAGGTCGGCCTGGCCGCACTGGACACCGCGCTTGCCGCCGGTGCCCCCGTCATCGACGTCCGTGAGCGCGACGAGTACCTGCAGGTGCGGGTGCCCGGCGTGACGCTCATCCCGCTCAGCGAGTTCGTCGCCCGCGCCGACGAGATCCCGGACGCCGACACCGTCTACGTGATCTGTGCGGTCGGTGGCCGCAGTTCGCAGGCCGCCAGCTATCTCGCCGGACGCGGCATCAACGCCGTGTCGGTGGCCGGCGGCACCGTGGCGTGGCAGCAGTCCGGCCGCGACATCGAAGCCGGGGTCTGACCGGGCCGTCGCCCGGAGGCGGTCACCCGGTCCCGCGCCGAGCGGCGGGGGAGGGGCCGCGCCGCAGGATCGAGCGGGCGCAGCGCACCACGGTCGGACGGTCGTAGGACACGACGTAGTCGAACTCACGGTCCCCTGCGGGATGCCGATGGTGGGTTCTCACCGCGGAGAGCACGCCCGCGAAGTGGGCCCCGAGGACCACGACGTTCCACTCCTCGGCCAGCGGGTCCGCCGGGTCGAGGGGCGTGTGGACGACGCCGGACTCCACACCGGTCCTCATCCCCACGGCGTAGGCGCCGGCGTGGGCGACGCCCCCGGCCATGTCCGACCAGCGGGATCGGGTGGGGGCGCAGAAGTGGTCGACGTGCCGGAACGTGCCGAGCACCAGGGTGTCCGGACCGGCGGTGGCGGCGTGAGCTTCCAGGGTGGCGGTCATCCGGGCCAGCAGATGCTCGGTGCTGCGCACCGGGACGCGGCCGGACGCCACGGTGGCGTAGGGGGTCGGCGTCTCCACGTCGGGTGTGCTCCACGTCGGACTCGGCGGGAAACACTCGGCGGGCTCGGCTCGCAGCGCGGGCGGATACAGCCGGCCGAGGCCGTGGGTGGCCCCGAGTTCGAGTGCCCGCCGCCGGTGCCGGGGTGAGTCGACCCCGTCGGCCACCAGGACGGCGCCCGTACGTTCGACGTGCGCGGCCACGGCATGGAGGGTGGGCGCGACGTCGCTGTCCGGCCGCCGGGTCAGCATCCCGGACGCGAGGATCACGATCTCCGGTTCGAGCAGCGCCAGCAGCGCCGAGGCCCGCGGATCGGCCCCCACCTCGTCGACCGCTACGAGACGCCCGGCGCGGCGGGATTCGGCGGCCGCGCGCACGGCGTGGCCGAGGGCGTCGCGCGCGCCGGAGTCCGGTCCGAGGTGGACGGGGACGAGTACGGAGACGTCGGCAGCCGGAACCGCGCGGTGGGACGGCCGGCGGCGGGGGGACGGGCGGGGGGCGCGCACCAGTGATGCCGCGAGCAGTCCGTCGTCGAGGCGCCGGATCGGTACTTCGACGGCGTCGAGCGTCTCCACCTCGTCGCCGTCAGATCGCGGCGGCGACGACCGCCACCGCACCTGCCACGATGGCCGTGAGGGCGACGGCCAGCAGCGCGGAGCCGGCCAACGCCACGGCGGCGAGCGCACCCACGACCGTGAAGACGCCGGCGAGGACCATGCCTGCGTGCGGGCCGTCGAGCAGCGCCGAGGGGCCCTTCGGGCGGTGGGGGATCCGTGGTGCCGTCATGTCTGTTCTCCGAGTCGTTCGCCCGACAGCCGGTCGGCGAGCGTGTCGCCGGGTGTACCGGATCGGTCCGAGTACCGAGCATCCCCGTCGCCGGTGTCGGGCCCGACGCAGGAAGATCACGGAAGCGTAACGACGTATAACGAATTGATACGAAATCCGATCTTCCTGCAACACAAGGGAAAACGAACCCGTCGACGGGAGGGTGGGATGTCTACAGTCATTCGTGTGACTGTGACGACGGGCTCGCCGACGCCCCCGGAGCGCGCGCGGGACGCGGGGACCGAGCGGTCCGGTCCGGTCGAGGACGACCGCCTCCGGCCCCTCCTGGCCCGGGTCGCCGGTAAGGACCGTGCCGCCTTCGCGGCGCTCTACGACCTCACCGTCGCGCAGGTGCACGGCATCGTCCTCCGAGTCGTGCGCGGCGACACGGACGCCGAGGACGTCACCCGCGAGGTGTTCGAGCAGGTATGGCACACGGCCGACCGCTATGCCCCGCAGGTCGGATCCCCCCTGGCCTGGCTGTCGGCGCTCGCGCACCGCAGCGCGGCCGACCGGATCCGCTCACGGACCGGCGGGCCGCACGCCGGGGTCCCGGCCGCGGCCGAGGCGGCGCCGCCCGGGTGCGGGCACGGTGAGCCGCTGTATCTCGCCTACTACGAGGGAATGACCTGCGGGCAGATCGCCGAGCGCCTCGATCTGCCCGTCGCGACGGTGCGGGCCCGCATCCGGGCCGGTGTGGCCCGGATGCGGGTCACCGCCACGGACGTGCCCTCCGGCTGACGGCCTATCGGGTCAGCGCCGGCAGTACCGCGCCGAGGACATGCGGCATCCAGGGCGCGAACACCTGCGGGGTCTGTTCCACTTCGCGTACGACCTCGGCGAGGGACTGGAACCGCACCTCGGCCACTTCGCTCGGAACGGGACGAGGAGCCGTGGTGACGCGTCCGACGACCACGTGGTCGAACTCGTGCTCCATCAGCGACGAGTCCGGATCGTGGGCGGAGTAGACGACCGAGGCCACCTCCTGCAGGTCCGACGGGCGCACGCCCAGTTCGTCCCAGCTGCGCCGGGCCGCGGCGTCGAGCACGCTCTCGCCCGGCAGCGGGTGCCCGCAGCAGCTGTTGGCCCACAGGCCGGCGAAGTGGTACTTGTCCAGGCTTCTGCGCTGCAGCAGCACGTTGTCGTCGGCATCGAGCAGGAACGCCGAGAATGCGCGATGCAGCGGGGCCGGGGGGCGGTGCGCCGCCACCTTCTCGGCCGTCCCGACTTCCCGACCGTCGCGGTCGACCAGCACGACTAGAGTCACGACGTCTCACCTCCCCGTTCCACGTTCCCACAGTTGCGGCGTTTCCCCACGACGAGGCTCCGCACGCGGCGTCGGTGGGCATTCGGAGCGGCCACCGGAGTGGATGGGTTCGCTGCCGGACCGGCTCAGACCGCGCCCGCGAAGCCGTGCTGGCGCCACGCCTCGTACGTGACCACCGCCGCCGCGTTCGACAGGTTCAGCGAGCGCCGGCCCGGCAGCATCGGAATCCGCACCGTGGCGGTGACGTGCGGGTCGGCGAGCACCTCGTCGGACAATCCGGTCGGTTCCGGCCCGAAGAGGAACACGTCACCGGGCCGGTACTCGAGCGCGGCGTACGACACGCTCGCGTGCGCGGTGAACGCGTACACCCGCTCCGGCCGCAGCGCGGCCCAGGCGGCCTCGAGGTCCTTGTGCACGGACACCGACGCCAGATCGTGGTAGTCCAGGCCCGCGCGCCGCAGCTTGGGTTCGGAGAGATCGAATCCGAGCGGCTCCACCAGATGCAGCTCGCATCCGGTCCCGGCGACCATGCGGATCGCATTGCCTGTGTTGGGCGGGATACACGGCTCGTGGAACATCACTCGGAACACCGATCCAGCTTGCCAGTCGGTGTCTCCGGGTCGTTCGCCGGCAGCCGCTTCCGGGTCGGACCGTCGCGCGCGTCCGTCCGATCGAGTCGCGGATGCGGCGTGCCCGGCCCGGGCGGGACCGGCTGTGGTGAGGCTGTCTCCGCCCCGGCTGGACGACCTGAGACAATGGCGGTCGTGACTGCGACGATCCTGGACGGCAAAGCGACCCGCGACGAGATTTTCGAGGACCTGAAGGCCCGCGTGGCCGCGCTGAAGGCGAAGGGCATCACCCCCGGCCTCGGCACCGTTCTGGTCGGCGACGACCCGGGATCCGCGGCGTACGTGCGCGGCAAGCACAACGACTGCGCCAAGGTCGGCATCACCTCCATCCGCCGCGACCTGCCCGCCGCCACGACGCAGGAGGAGCTCGAGGCGGTCATCGACGAGCTGAACGCCGACCCCGCCTGCACCGGCTACATCGTGCAGCTGCCGCTCCCGAAGCACCTCGACGAGAACGCTGCGCTCGAGCGGATCGACCCCGACAAGGACGCCGACGGGCTGCACCCGATCAACCTCGGGCGCCTCGTCCTCGGCAAGGAGGCGGCGCTGCCGTGCACCCCGCGCGGCATCGTGCACCTGCTGCGCCGCTACGAGGTCCCGATCGCGGGCGCCCACGTGGCCGTCGTGGGCCGCGGCGTCACCGTCGGCCGGCCGATTGGGCTGCTGCTCACCCGGCGCAGCGAGAACGCCACCGTGACCCTGTGCCACACCGGCACGAAGGATCTCGCCGCGGAGGTGCGGCGCGCGGACATCATCGTCGCCGCCGCCGGTGTGCCGGGACTGATCACCGCCGACATGGTCAAGCCGGGTGCGGCGGTCCTGGACGTGGGTGTGAGCCGGACGCCGGAGGGCCTGCGCGGCGACGTTGCCGACGACGTCCGCGAGGTCGCCGGGTTCCTCTCGCCCAATCCCGGCGGTGTCGGCCCCCTGACCCGTGCGTTCCTGCTGGCGAACGTGGTCGAGCGAGCCGAACAGCTCGCCGGCCGCTGACCGGTGGTGCAACTGGCCGGCGCGGAGCGCTGGGTGCGTCTGGCCCGGCGGAATCTGCCGCTGCTGGCGGTGACGGTCGTCATCGCCGCGGCGGTGATCCTCGTCGTGGCGGATCGGTGGCGCCGCGGTGCGTTCGTCTTCGGCAGCGCCACCCTGCTCGCCGGCCTGCTGCGCCTGTGGGTGCCCGAGGACCTGGTCGGCGTGCTCGCCGTGCGCAGCCGGACCTTCGACGTGTCCGCGCTCCTCGTCGTGGGCGGGCTCATCATCGCCCTGGCGGTCTCGATCGATCCTCTCGGCACCGGCTGAGCCGCCGGGCCTCGGCGGCCCGGCGGCACGCGGTTCTCAGCCCCGCGCGAGGGTGACGAGCTCGGTCAGGAGCTTGGCGACGGCGTCGGCCTCGGTGAGGAAGCCGTCGTGACCGTCCCGGGACTCGAGGACGCGCAGCCCGTCGCAGCCGGGCAGCCCGTCGGCGATCTCCTGCTGCAGCCGCAGCGGGTACAGGCGGTCGGAGTCCACGCCGGCGACGATCGTCGGTACCGGGGTGGATCCGAGCGCGGCGGCCACGCCGCCCCGGCCGTGCCCGACGTCGTGCCGGTTCATCGCCTGGGTGAGCGCCACGTAGGTACCGGGATCGAAGCGGGCGACGAGCTTGTCGGCCTGGTGCTCCAGGTAGCTCTGCACCGCGTATCGTCCACCGTTCCAGGGGTTTTCGCTCCCCTGGGGGGAGTTGGCGAAGCGGGTGTCGAGCTCGCCCTCGGTCCGGTACGTCAGGTGCGCGATCCGCCGTGCAATGCCCAGTCCGGCCCGCGGCACCCGTCCGGTTCCGTAGTAGTCCCCGCCTTGCCAGTCCGGGTCGGCGGTGATCGCGGCGATCTGCGTGGTCTGGGTGCCGATCTGGTCGGCGGTGGCGCGGGCGCCCACCGCCAGGACCAGGGCTGCCCGCACCCGTTCCGGATATCCGACGATCCACTCGAGCGTCCGCATGCCGCCCATGGACCCTCCGGTCACGGCGGCGAACCTGTCGATGCCGAGCGCGTCGGCGAGGGCGACCTCGGCGGCGACCTGGTCGCGCACCGTGATGCCGGGGAACCGGGAGCCCCACGCCTTGCCGTCCGGGGCGGGCGAACCGGGCCCGGTGGTGCCGCGGCAGCCGCCCAGCACGTTCGTCGCCACGACGCACCACCTGTCGGTGTCGATCGGCGCACCCGGACCGACCATCCCGGACCACCAGCCCGGCGACGGGTGTTCGGGCCCGGCGGGGCCGGTCACGTGCGAGTCCCCGGTGAGGGCGTGTTCGACGAGGACGACGTTGTCGCGCGTCGGCGACAGCCTGCCCCACCGTTGCACCGCCACCGTCACGTCGGGCAGGGTCGCGCCGCTCTCCAGCGTCAGCGGCCCGATGTCGACCGTGCTCAGACGGCCGTCCTCCGGCGGCAGCTCCACGTGGCGCCGGTCGACGCGCGCCGTCAAGATGCGACCGCCTCGAGGCCGGTGGTGATGTCGGCGAGGATGTCGTCGATGCCTTCGATGCCCACGGCGAGGCGGACCTGGCCGGGGGTGACGCCGGCGGCGAGTTGCTCGGTGGCGGTGAGCTGGGAGTGGGTGG
>NZ_JBSNCE010000041.1:0-42039 GCF_053764755.1 Rhodococcus sp. 2H158 | reverse complement strand
GCCCGCCGCACCTGCTCGTCGAACAGATCCACCAGCGTCGCCGAACCCCCGACCTCACGACCGGTGTCGTTCCACGCCTCGAGCACCCGCACCCGCTCGGCCACCTCGAGAATCTCGATATCACCCAACGCCACCGACGGATCCGCCACGACCGCCTCGAGCACCCGCACGAACCGCTCCGCGAAGCCGGCCACGGTGCCCTTGTCGAACAGGTCCGTCGCACCCGTGAACGTCGCGTCGATGCGGGCGGGCGTCCCGTCCTCGTCGTAGCGGTCGAAGACCGTCAGCTGCAGGTCGGTCTTGGCGAGCTCGAGTTCGAAGTTCGTCGGCGAGACGGTCAGCCCCGGCAGCTCCAGCTTCGTCTGCGCGAGGTTCTGGAAGGACAGGCCCACCTGGAACAGCGGGTTGCGGGCCGTCGAGCGCACGGGGTTGAGCACCTCGACCAAGCGCTCGAACGGCACGTCGGCGTTCGCGAACGCCCCCAGGTCCGTCTCGCGCACCTGGGCCAGGAACTCGTCGAACGCGACGTCGGACTGCACTCGGGTGCGGAAGACCAGCGTGTTGACGAACATGCCGATCAGATCGTCGAGCACCCGCTCGCCCCGGCCCGCGATCGGCGTGCCGATCGCGACGTCGTCGGTGCCCGACAGCCGGCCCATCAGGGTCGCCAGGGCGGCGTGGATCACCATGAACAGCGTGGCGTTGTGCCGGCGCGCCAGCTCCTGCAGGCCCCGGTGGACGTCGGCGTCGACGGTGAAGTGCAGCGAGTCGCCGCGGAAGCTCTGGCGAGGGGGCCGCGGCCGGTCGGCCGGGAGATCGATCTGGTCGGGCAGACCGGCCAGGGTCCGCTTCCAGTACTCGACCTGCCCGGCGGCGACGGAGTCGGGGTCGCCCTCCGAACCGATGACGTCACGCTGCCACAACGCGTAGTCCGCGTACTGCACGGGCAGCGGCTCCCACCCGGGCGCCTCGCCGCGGGAACGCGCCTCGTAGGCGATCGTGACGTCGCGCGCGAGGGGGGCCATGGAGGCGCCGTCGGCGGAGACGTGGTGCACGACGAACGCCAGGACATAGTCGGAGTCGGTGATCCGGAAGATCCGCGACGCCACCGGTACCTGCCGTGTCACGTCGAAGGTCGTGGACATGAACGCGACGATCTCGCCGGTGAGGTCGTCCTCGGTGACGTCGTACGGCGTCAGGTCGGGCAGCGCGTCGTCCACGGGGAGCACGATCTGGTGCGGCTCGCCGTCCGGGTCCGGGTAGTAGGTGCGCAGCATCTCGTGCCGGCCGATCACGTCGCGGACCGCCGCCTGCATCGCGGCCAGGTCGAGCTCACCCTGGAGCCGCACCGCGAAGGGGATGTTGTCCACCGCGGAGGAGGTGTCGAACTGGTTGAGGAACCAGTAACGCTGCTGGGAAAGCGACAGCGGCAGCCGCTCGGGACGCGGTGCCGCCTCGAGCGGGCGCCGGGCGCCGGTACCGATCTGGCGGCCGACCTCCGCGGCGAACGCTTCGACGGTGGAGGTTTCGAACAGCAGCCGCAGCGGCACCGACGCATCGAGCGCCGCACCGATCCGCGAGACCACCTGCGTGGCGATCAGCGAGTTGCCGCCGAGGGCGAAGAAGTCGTCGTCGAGGCCCACCCGGTCGAGACCGAGCACCTCGGCGAACACACCCGCCACGATCTCCTCCACCGGAGTCGTCGCGGCGCGGAACGCCTTGACCTCGAACACCGGCTCCGGCAACGCCTTGCGGTCCAGCTTGCCCGACGCGTTCAGCGGCAGGGCGTCCAGTTCCACGAACGCCGACGGCACCATGTACGACGGCAGGTGCGCCTCGAGGGCACGGCGGGCGAGGGTGTCGTCGAACGTCCCGGCCGCGGGAACGACGTACGCCACCAGCTGCTCGTTGCGGACCATCGCGACCGCCTGGGCCGCCTCGGTGTGTTCGACGAGCGCGGCCTCGATCTCGCCCAGCTCGATGCGCAGGCCGCGCAGCTTGACCTGGAAGTCCGTGCGCCCGATGTACTCGAGCTCGCCGCCCTCGGTCCACGTCACCAGGTCGCCCGTGCGGTACAACCGCTCCCCGGGCGCGCCGAACGGCGACGCGACGAACCGGTCGGCCGTCAGATCCGCCCGACGGACGTAGCCGCGGGCCAGCTGCACCCCGGCCAGGTACAGCTCCCCGGCCACCCCCACCGGGACCGGGCGCAACCGCGCGTCGAGCACATACACCCGCGTGTTCCACACCGGCGCACCGATCGGCACCGACACCCCGTCCGCGTCGGTCACCTCGTGGAACGTCACGTCCACCGCGGCCTCGGTCGGCCCGTACAGATTGTGCACGCTCACACCCGGCAGCACCGACCGCACCCGGGCCGCGACGGCGGCGGCGAGGGCCTCACCGGACGCGAAGACGTACCGCAACGACGAGATCCCGCCGACCGCGGACTCGGCCACGAACACCGCCAGCATCGACGGCACGAAGTGCGCGACGGTCACCGACTGTGCGCGCATGACCGCAGCGAGATAACCCGGGTCGCGGTGACCGTCCGGCGCCGCCACCACCAGCCGCGCCCCGACCTGCAACGGCCAGAAGAACTCCCACACCGACACATCGAACGTGAACGGCGTCTTCTGCAACACCACATCCTCGACGGTCAGCCCGTACCGCCCCTGCATCCACACCAGACGATTGACGATCGCCGCATGCGAGACACCCACACCCTTCGGCCGGCCCGTCGACCCCGACGTGAAGATCACATACGCCGTGTTCGACGGCCGCAACGCCCCCGTCCGGTCCGCATCGGTCAACGGCGCGTCCGACAGCGCAGCGACGTCCAGCTCGTCGACCGCCAGGACACGGACAGACCTCTCCCCCGGCACCTCGAACCCGTCCCGCGTCGTGGTCAACACCACCACCGGCGCGGCCACCTCGAGGATGTAGCCGTTGCGCTCGACCGGCTGATCCGGATCCAACGGCACATACCCGCCCCCGGCCTCCACGATCGCGTACATCCCCACCAGCAGATCCACCGACCGGCGCATCGCCAACCCCACCAGCGACTCCGGCCCCACCCCCAACGACACCAGATGCCGCGCCAACCGGCGCACCCGCCCGGCGAACTCGCCGTACGTCAACGACTCGTCCCCGAACACCACCGCCACCGCCTCCGGCGACCGGCGCACCCGCTCCTCGAACAACTCCACCAACGTCCCAGACGGCACCGCCCGCGCCGTGTCGTTCCACACCTCGAGCACCCGCGACCGCTCCACCGGCTCGAGGATCTCCAGGTCGCCCACCGCCACCGACGGATCCGCCACCACCTCCTCGAGCACCCGCACGAACCGCCCCGCGAACCCCGCCACCGTCGACGCATCGAAAAGATCCGTCGCATAGGTGATCCCGACCGCGTATCCGGCGGAGTCGGCTGTCTCGGCGGCCGTTTCGGCGAGGGAGAACTGCAGGTCGAACCGGGCGGTCGCGGCGTCGAAGTCGAGGCCCGAGACGGTCAGGCCCGGCAGTTCGAGGGACCCCATCGCCTGGTTCTGGAAGGACAGCATCACCTGGAACAGCGGGTGCCGCGCCGTCGACCGGGCGGGATTGAGCACCTCCACCAGCCGCTCGAACGGCACGTCCGCGTGCGCGAACGCGTCGAGGTCGGTCCCGCGTACCCGCGCGAGCAGGTCCTCGAAGGACTCCCCGCCCTCGACCCGGGTCCGCAGCACCAGGGTGTTGACGAACATGCCGACCAGGTCGTCGAGTTCCTGCTCGCCGCGGCCGGCCACCGGGGTGCCGATGGCGATGTCGTCGGTGCCCGACAACCGCGCCAGCAGCACCGACAGCGCCGCGTGCACCACCATGAACGGGGTGACGTTACGCTCCCGCGCCACCCGTCCGATCGCGGCATGGAGTTCCGGCCCGAGCGAGAACTCATGCACCGCACCCGCATTGGATGCGAACGCCGGCCGGGGCCGGTCCGACGGCAGGTCGAGCTGCTCGGGCAGCCCGGCGAGCGCGCCGGTCCAGTACGCTTCCTGGCTCGCGATCACCGAGTCCGGGTCGTCCTCCGATCCGAGAACCTCCCGCTGCCACAACGCGTAGTCGGCGTACTGCACCGGCAGGGGCTCCCACTCCGGCTCCCCACCGGTGGCCCGCGCCGAGTACGCCACCACAACGTCACGCGTGAGCGGCCCCATGGAGAAGCCGTCGGCCGCGATGTGGTGCACGACGAGGACGAGAACATGCTCGGTCGCGGACACCTCGAACAACCGCGCCCGGAACGGCACCTGCGTCGACACGTCGAAGCCGGCCGAGGCCATCGTCAGGACCTCGCCGAGCAGCTCGGCCTCGGACACCGGGATCGGCGACAGATCGGGAATCACCCGCGAGGTCGGCAGCACCTGCTGGTACGCCACCCCGTCGGCGTCCGGGTACACCGTCCGCAGGGACTCGTGACGGGCCAGCACGTCGGCGACCGCCACCTGCAGCGCGTGCCGGTCCAGCAGTCCGGACAGCCGGATCGCCAGCGGGATGTTGTTCACCGCGGAGTCCGGTTCGAACCGGTTGAGGAACCACATCCGGCGCTGCGCCAACGACAGCGGGACCCGCTCCGGTCGGGTCCGCGCCACCAACGGCACTCGGCTGCCGGAGGAGTCGGCCTGCTCGAGGCGCGCGGCCAGGGCGGCGACCCCGGACGCCTCGAACAGCGTCCGCACCGGAATCGTGGCGCCGAGCGCCGCGCCGAGACGGGAGATGACCTGCGTGGCGACGAGTGAGTTGCCGCCCAGTTCGAAGAAGTCGTCGTCCAGCCCGACGCGTTCCACGCCGAGGACGTCGGCGAAGACCCGCGCGACGATCTCCTCGACCGGGGTGGTCGGCGCCCGGAAGACGCGGGCCTCCTGCTCCGGTTCCGGCAGTGCACGCCGGTCGAGCTTGCCGCCGGGCGTCAGTGGGATCGAGTCCAGGACCACCACCGCATGCGGCACCATGTAGCTCGTCAGGAACTGCGCCACGGAATCCCTGACGGCGGCGCCGTCGAGTTCGGTGCCCGGTTCGGGGACGACGTACCCGACGAGCTGCTCACCACGCTGCCCGTCGCGGCGCACCGTCGCGACCGACTGGGCGACACCGGCGCACCGCGCGAGGGCCGCCTCGATCTCACCGAGTTCGATCCGGAAGCCGCGGATCTTCACCTGGTCGTCGGCCCGGCCGACGTATTCGACCACACCTGCCGCCTCGCCCCCGGGAGAGCCGAACCACCGCACCACGTCACCGGTGCGGTACATCCGGCTTCCGTCGGTGGCGTACGGGTCGGCCACGAACCGCTCGGCCGTCAGCCCGGCCCGGCCCAGATACCCGCGGGCCACCTGGATTCCCGCCAGGTACAGCTCGCCGGGGACGCCGACCGGCACCGGCCGCAACCGGTCGTCGAGAACGAGCACCCGCATGCCGCGGACAGGGCCGCCCATCACCACCGGATCACCGGGCAGCAACGCGTCGCTGATGTTCGACGCCACCGTCGACTCGGTGGGACCGTAGGCGTTGAAGAATGCGCGGCGCGACCCGTCGGGCAGGATCGTCGCCCAGCGCGCCACCAGGCCCGGGGAGCACGCCTCGCCGCCCGTGATCACCACGCGGACGCAGTCGAGGCCCGAAGGATCCACCGAGCCGAGGGCGGCGGGGGTCACGAAGGCATGGGTGACCGCTTCCTCCGCCAGCAGGCCGGCGAGTTCGGCGCCGCCGTACACGGAGGTCGGCGCGACGACCATCGTCGCGCCCGCGCCGAACGCCAGCAGCAGTTCGAGGACCGACGCATCGAAGCTCGGCGACGCGAAGTGCAACGTCCGGGAGTCGGCGGTGACGGAATACCGTTCCACCTGTTCGGCACAGAAGTTCACCACGCCGGCATGCGCGACGACGACACCCTTCGGTGTGCCCGTCGTGCCGGAGGTGTAGATGACGTACGCCGGATGCGCCGGAAGCAGCGAGCGCACGCGCTCGGCGTCGGACACCGGTCCCGACGGCAGCCCGGAGCCGGCCTCGACCGCCTCCTCGAGCACCAGCCAGGACACCGTGCCCGGCAGCGCGCCGACGGATTCGGCCGATGTGATACCCAGCGCCGCACCCGAATCCGACAGCATGTACGCGATCCGCTCGACCGGGTACGTCGGGTCCACGGGGACGAACGCCGCTCCGGACCTGACGACCGCCCACAGCGCGACGACCGACTCGACCGACCGCGGAACGGCGAGCGCCACACGATCTTCCGGTCCGATGCCGCGGGAGATCAGCAGCCGCGCCAGGCGCGACGACGCCGCATCCAGCTCCCCGTACGACACGGAACGGCCGTCGAACCGCAGGGCCACGGCGCCGGGATCGCGCCGGGCGGCGGCGGACAGGATCTCGTCCAGCGTTCCCCCGGGCTCGGCCGGCGCGCCGTGCACCGACGTCAGCGCCCGCCGCTCGGGCTCCGACAGGAACTCGACGTCGCCCACCGCCCGCGCCGGCTCGGCCGCGACGGTCCCGAGCACCCGCAGCAACCGCCGGACGAACGAGGCGATCGTCGCCTCGTCGAACAGATCGGTGGCGTACCGCAGGTCGCAGGCGAGGCCACCCGGCTCGCCGTCCTCGTCGACCGTTTCGACGAAGATGAACGACAGATCGTACTGGGACTGTTCGAGATTCGCGGTGACCGGGCTGATCGCGAGGTCGCCGAGCTCGAGGGTGGTCTGTTCGAGATTCTGGAACGCGAGCATCACCTGGAACAGCGGGTGATGGGACTGCGACCGGACCGGATCGAGCACCTCCACGAGCCGCTCGAACGGGACGTCCGCGTGCCCGAACGCCGCGAGGTCGGACTCGCGCACGCGCGCCAGGAGCCGGGTGAACGGCTCGCCCGGCTCGACCTCGGTGCGCAGCACCAGAGTGTTGACGAACATGCCGATCAGGTCGTCGAGTTCCTGCTCACCGCGACCGGCGATCGGCGTGCCGATGGTGACGTCCGCCGAGCCCGACAGGCGGCCGAGGACGGCCGCCAGGGCGGCGTGCACCACCATGAACGGCGTCGTCCGGGTGTCCTGCGCCAGCCGGACGAGACCCCGGTGCACCGATTCGTCGACGGTGAAGGCGTGCACCGAGGCCCGGTTGGTGGCGACGACGGGCCGGGGCCGGTCGGTCGGCAGGTCCAGCCGCTCGGGCACACCGTCGAGACGGCGCGCCCAGTACTCGATCTGCTGCATGACGACCGACTGCGGATCGTCCTCCGAACCGAGGGCCTGCCGCTGCCAGATGGCGTAGTCGGCGTACTGCACAGCCAACGGCTCCCAGGCGGGTGCCTCGTGCCGGGTACGGGCATCGTAGGCGACCATCACGTCCCGCGTGAGCGGACCCATCGAGAACCCGTCCGCTGCGATGTGGTGCACCACGAGCACCAGCACGTGCTCGGTGTCCGACAGCTGCAGCAGACGGACGCGAACGGGCACCTCGGCCGTGACGTCGAACCCGGCCGAGACGGTGTCCGACACCGTCGACACGATCTCGGACTCGGTCACCCTCGTCGGCGTGAGGTCCAGCTCCACGCCGGAGGCCGGCAGCACCTGCTGGTAGCCGACCCCCTCCGTCTCCGGGTAGACGGTGCGCAGCACCTCGTGCCGCGCGACCACGTCCGACACGGCCGCCCGGAGCGCGTCGACGTCGAGCGTCCCGGACAGCCGCAGTGCGACCGTGATGTTGTTGACCGCCGAGCCGGGATCGAGGCGGTTGAGGAACCACATCCGCCGCTGCGCCAGCGACAGCGGCACCCGCTCCGGCCGCACCTGCGGCACCAGCGGCGGCCGGTGGGAGTCGCCGGCGGCCATCGCCGCGTCGACGAGCGTGGCGAGCTGCGCGGCGGTCGGGGCGTCGAAGAACTCCCGCACGTCGATGCGGACCTTGTGGTCGGCGTTGATCCGCGCCACGACGCGCGTCGCGCTCAGCGAGTTGCCGCCCAGGGCGAAGAAGTCGTCGTCGACGCCGAGACGCTCGACGCCGAGCACGCTCTCGAAGGCCGCGACGACCGCCTCCTCGGTGGGAGTGCTCGGTGCGCGGTATTCGGTTGCCAGAGAACTGAAGTCGGGCTCGGGCAGGGCCCTGCGCTCGAGCTTGCCCGACGCGTTGAGAGGGAACTCGGTCAGCTCGACGAACAGCGACGGCACCATGAAGTCCGGCAGCCGCCGGCGCACGGCCGCGGCCAGTTCGGTGCGGTCGATCGGTTCGCCGCCGGTGACGAGGTAGCCGACGAGGTGGTCGCCGAGCGTCTCGTCGGAGTGCACGACGACGACCGCCTGCCGGACCCCGGGATGGTCGAGCAGGGCGGATTCGATCTCGCCGAGCTCGATGCGCAGGCCGCGCAGCTTGACCTGGAAGTCGGTGCGGCCGACGTACTCGATCAGGCCGTCGGCGTTCCACTTGACCAGGTCACCGGTGCGGTACATGCGGTCGCCGGGCGCACCGAACGGGTCGGCGACGAAGCGGTCCGCGGTCAGGTCGGGTCGGCGCAGGTAGCCGCGCGCGAGCTGGATGCCCGCGAGGTACAGCTCTCCCTCGACACCCTGCGGAACGGGTCGCAGGCCCTCGTCGAGGACGTAGAGGTCGGTGTCGGCGACGGCCGCACCGATGGGGACGACGGTGTCGTCGCCGTGGGTCTCGTAGTAGGTGACGTCGACCGCGGCCTCGGTCGGGCCGTACAGGTTGTGCAGCCCGGCCGTGGAGATCCGGTGGAATCGGGCGACGGTCTGCGCGGGCAGCGCCTCACCCGAGGCGAAGACGTACCGCAGCGAGGTGACGGCCGCGGCGGTGGGCTCGGCGAGGTAGACCGCGAGCATGGACGGGACGAAGTGGGCGACGGTGACCCGGCGCTCGATCATGGTCTGCGCGAGGTAGGCGGGGTCGCGGTGGCCGTCGGGCCGCGCGATCGACAGGCGCGCTCCCACCTGCAGCGGCCAGAAGAACTCCCACACCGACACGTCGAACGTGAACGGCGTCTTCTGCAGCACGACGTCGTCGCCGCGCAGCCCGTACTCGGCCTGTCGCCAGGCGATGTTCGCGACGATGGCCCGGTGTTCGACCGCGACACCCTTCGGGCGGCCGGTGGAGCCGGAGGTGAAGATGACGTACGCGAGACGGCCGGCGGTCAGGGGGCCGAGCCGCTCATCGTCGCGCACCGGGTCCGCGGACACGTCCGCGAGGTCGAGGGTGTCGACGAGCACCACGGGCACCGATCCGGGCAGGTCCACCCGGTCGCGGGCGGTGGTGACCACCGCGACGGGTTCGGCGGTGTCGAGGACGTAGGCGATGCGGTCTGCGGGGTGATCCGGGTCCAGCGGCACGTAGGCCCCGCCGGCCTTGACGATGGCGTACATGCCGACGAGCAGGTCGAAGGACCGCCGCATCGACAGGCCGACGCGCGCGTCCGGGCCCACGCCGAGCCCGATCAGGTGCCGCGCGAGCCGGTTGACGCGGGCGTCGAACTCCGCGTAGGTCAGGGTCTCGCCGTCGAACTCGAGGGCGACCGCGTCCGGGGTCGCCTCGACCTGGGCGTCGAAGCGGCCCGCGAGGGTGCCGAGGTCGGGGCCGGCGGGGGCGGCCGCGGCGTCGCCGAGGACGGACGCGGCGTCGGCGAGGAGCCGGTCGAGCACGGTGGGCAGCCCGCCGTCGGCGAGGAGCGCGGGCGCGAGGTTGGACAGCACGACCGGGACCAGCGCCTCGATGCCGAGCACGCCCCCCATCGCGGCGTCGAGGGTGGCGATCTCCTGCTGGAGCCGGCTGTAGGTCAGCTGCGTGTCACCGTGGGCGAGGGCGACGCGGTCGGGCTCGCGGTCCACGACTCCGGCCAGCAACCGGGGCAGGTCTGCGATCGTCAGCGCCTGCTTGCCCGACGTGCCTTCAGCCATCTACTTCATCCTCCGATACCTCTGCGTGTCGCACACAGTCGTGCGCGCTCCGTCGACCCCGTGGCCACCTGGGTGCCCACGGGGTCGGACGACAGTCGATGTTCGATTATCCCGGTCGGACCGACAGCAAGCGAAGCGCCCAGGTCAGAGCCCCCTACCGGTGATCTCGTCGGCCGCCGCGAGCACGGATCGGACCAGCTCGGCGAACCCGTCGGCGCCCAGCGCGGGCAGGACTCCGGGGATGAGAGTGTTCAACACCACGGGCACGAGCGCCTCCGCGGTGAGTGCCCCGCCCGTCGCGGTCGCCGTCGCGGCCAGTTTCTGCGCGAACTCCCCGAAGGTGACGTCCCGGCCGTCGTGGCTGAGCGCCACCGCGTCGGGTGCGATCTCGGCGGCGGCGGCGACCAGGTCCGGCAGGTCCGCCACGGTCCGGGGCTTGCGCGGCGCGGCCAGGCGGGCCCGTTCGGCCTCGGTGAGGATGTCGATCGCGCGCAGCCGCACCTGGGGGTCCGACGTCACCGCGTCCAGGACGCGGGTGAACCGCTCGGCGAACAGCTCGACCGTCTCCCGGTCGAACAGCGCGGTCGCGTAGGTGAAGATCACGTCGAGGCCGCCGAGGCCACCACCGGGCGCGAACTGCTCGACGAAGGTGCACTGCAGGTCGAACTTCGCCTGATGAGCGCCCGCCTCGAGCGGGGTGACCGCCAGTCCGGGCAGTTCCAGCGTTCCGGTCTCGATGTTCTGGAACGTGAGCATCACCTGGAACAGCGGCGTGTACGAGCTCGACCGCCTACGGCCGACGGTGTCGACGAGCCGCTCGAACGGCACGTCGGCGTTGCCGAACGCCGCCAGGTCCTTCTCCTTCGCCTGGGCGAGCAGGTCGGCGAACGTGTCCCCGCCGGCGACGCGGGTGCGCAGCACCAGCGTGTTGACGAACATGCCCACCAGGTCGTCGAGAACTTCCTCGGCGCGGCCGGCGGTCGGGGTACCCACCGCGACGTCCTCGGCGGACGCGAGCCGCGACAGGAGCACCGCGAGGGCGGCGTGCACGACCATGAACACCGTCGCGTTGTGTTCGCGGGCGGTCTTCTCGATGCGCTGCGCGAGCGCCTCACCGATGGTGAACGCCACCGAGTCGCCCTGGGTCGACTGCCGCGCCGGCCGCGGCCGATCGGTCGGCAGCGCGAGCAGCTCGGGGCTGCCGGCCAGCTCGGCGGTCCAGTACCCGAGCTGGCGGGACAGCTCGCTGTCCGGGTCGTCCGGGTCGCCGAGCACCCGCTGCTGCCACAGCGTGTAGTCGGCGTACTGGACCGGCAGCTCCGCCCATCCGGGCACCTGGGCCTCGGCACGGGCGGCGTACGCGACCATCACGTCGCGCACGAGCGGCCGCATCGAGTAGCCGTCGGCGCTGATGTGGTGGGCCACCAGGGCGAGCACGTGCTCGTCGTCGGCGACGCGGAACAATCGCGCCCGCACCGGCGGGGTCGGTGCCGTCACGTCGAAGCCGGCTCCGAGGACGCCGGTGAGCCGGTCGACGATCTCGCTCTCGGGCACGGGCACGGGGGACAGATCCGGCAGCGCCTGCGCCGTCGGGAGCACCACCTGGACCGGGCCGTCCTCCGTGTCCGGGTACACCGTGCGCAGCACCTCGTGCCGGGCGATCACGTCGGCGACGGCGGCGCGCAGCGCGTCGACCTCGAGGGAGCCGCTGAGCCGCACCGCGACGGGGATGTTGTAGGCCCCCGATCCCGGATCCACCTGGTTGAGGGTCCACATCCGCTGCTGCGCGAGCGAGAGCGGAACCCGGTCGGGCCGCGGCTCCGGCACCAGCGGCGGCCGGGCGCCGCGGCCGACGGACGGCTGGATCCGCCCGGCCAGCGCCGCGACGGTCGAGGCCTCGAACACGGTCCGCACCGACACCCTGGTGTCGAGCGCGGCGCCGAGCCGGGAAGCCAGCTGCGTCGCGAGCAGGGAGTTGCCGCCGAGCTCGAAGAAGTCGTCGTCGAGGCCGGCGCGTTCGATGCCGAGGACCTCGGCGAGGACCCGGGCGACGATCTCCTCCACCGGGGTGGTGGGGGCCCGGAACTGCCCGGCCTCGAACTCCGGTTCGGGCAGTGCCCTGCGGTCGAGCTTGCCGTTGGTGTTCAGCGGCAGCGCCTCGAGGGCGACGAACACCGACGGCACCATGTACGACGGAAGCGCCTGCGCCAGCGCGGTCTTCGTCGCGGCAGCGTCGAGTTCGGCACCACCGGCCGGAACCACGTAGGCCACCAGCCGATCTCCGACGTGCGGGTCGTTGCGGACGAGGACGGCGACGTCGCGCACCTCGTCGCGGGCGCGCAGCACCGACTCGATCTCACCGAGTTCGATGCGGTAGCCGCGCACCTTGACCTGGAAGTCGGCGCGGTCGCGGTAGACCAGTTCGCCGCCACGGTTCCAGTGCACGATGTCGCCCGTGCGGTACATCCGGCCCCCGCCGAACGGGTCGGCGACGAACCGGTCGGCGGTCAGGTCGGGACGGCCGTGGTAGCCGCGCGCCAGCTGGGCACCGGCCAGGTACAGCTCGCCGGCGACCCCGACCGGCACCGGACGCAGGCGCGCGTCGAGCACGTGGACCCGGGTGTTCCACTCGGGCACACCGATCGGCACGACCGTGGTGTCGGCGTCGCCGGTCTCGTGCACGGTGATGGACACGGCGGCCTCGGTCGGCCCGTACAGGTTGAACAGGGCCGCCTCGTTGTCCGCGCGGAACTGCTGCGCGGTGGCCGCCGGCAGCGCCTCGCCGATGGCGAGCACGCGGCGCAGCGACGGCGCGACCTCCCCGCCGGCGGCGGTCATAAGCATCGAGAGCATCGACGGCACCGAGTGCAGCGTGGTGACGCGCTCGTCGCGCAGCAGCCGCAGCAGGTAGTCGGGATCGCGGTGCCCGTCGGCGGTCGCGATCACCAGGCGCGCGCCGGAGGTGAGCGCCGACCAGAATTCCCACACCGACAGGTCGAACGTGGCGACGGTCTTGAGCAGCACCGCGTCGTCCGGTCCGAGGTCGAACGCGTCCCGCTTCCACAGCATCTGGTTGACGACGGCGGAGTGCGGAACCGCCACCCCCTTGGGCCGGCCCGTCGACCCGGACGTGAAGATCACGTACGCGGTGTTCGCGGCGCGCAGCGGCGCGCGGCGCTCCGCCGCCGTCACCGGCGCGTCCGGCAGCCCGGACAGGTCCACGCGGTCGAGTTCGACCACCGGCACGCCGGGCACGTCGAACCGGTCCGCCGCGACCGTGACCACACAGGTGGGGGCCGCGGTGTCGAGGATGTAGGCGTTGCGCTCGGCCGGCTGATCCGGATCGAGGGGCACGTAGGCGGCGCCGGCCGTGGCGATCGCGTACATGCCGACCACGAGTTCCGGCGAGCGTCGCGCGACGAGCGCCACCCGATCCTCCGGGCTCACGCCCAGGGCGATCAGGTGCCGGGCGAGGCGGTGGACGCGGGCGCCGAACTCGCCGTACGTGACGGCAACGCCCTCGTACACCAGTGCGACCGCGTCGGGATCCCGGCGCACCTGCTCGTCGAACAGGTCGACGAGCGTTGCGGCCGTGCCGGTCTCGTGGACGGTGTCGTTCCACGCGGTCAGGACGTCGTGCTGTTCGCGCGCGAGCAGCAACGGGTGGTCACCCACCGGCACGTCCGGCGCCTGCACGAGCGCACGGAGCAACTGCTGGAAGCGCTCGGCCACGGCACGGGCGGTCGGCTCGTCGAACAGGTCGGTGGCGAACGTCAGGATCGCGTCCATCCCCGACGGGGCGCCCTGCTCGTCGTACCGGTCGCTGACGATCAGGTGCAGGTCGAACTGCGACGTGCCGCCCTCGAGGTCGATCGGTGCGACGGTCAGACCCGCCAGTTCCAGTTCGGTGCGCTGCTGGTTCTGGAACGAGAAGCCCACCTGGAACAGCGGGTGCCGCGCGGTCGAGCGAGCCGGGTTGAGCACCTCCACGAGCCGCTCGAACGGCACGTCCGCGTGCGCGAACGCCTGCAGGTCGGTTTCGCGTGCCGCCCCGAGCAGTTCGTCGAACGAGCGGTTGCCGTCGACGGAGAGCCGGAAGACCAGCGTGTTGACGAACATGCCGATCAGGTTCTCGACGGCGGCCTCGCCGCGGCCGGCGATGGGCGTGCCCACCGCGATGTCGTCGGATCCGGACAGGCGGGCGAGCAGCGTGGCGAACGCGGCATGCATCGCCATGAACACGGTCGCGTTGCGGGCGCGGGCGAGATCGCGCAACGCGGCGTGCACGTCCGCGTCCACGGTGAACTCGACCCGGTCGCCGCGGAACGACTGCTGCGCGGGACGCGGCCGGTCGGTGGGCAGGTCGAGCTGGTCCGGCAGGTCGGCGAGCGCGGTCCGCCAGTGGTCGAGCTGCCGGGCGGCGAGCGACTCGGGGTCGTCCTCGGAGCCGAGCAGTTCCCGCTGCCACAGCGCGTAGTCCGCGTACTGCAGCTCGAGCGGCGCCCACGCCGGTTCGGTGCCGGCGGCCCGGGCGGCGTACGCGGTCATCACGTCGCGGGCCATCGGGACCATCGACGAGCCGTCGGCGGCGATGTGGTGCACCACGGTGACCAGCACGTATTCGGCGGGCGCGAGGCGCAGCAGCGCGATCCGCAGCGGGATCTCGCGGGTGACGTCGAAGCCGGTCGACGCGAGTGCGCGCAGCCGCGACTCCAGCTCGGCCGCCGGGACGTCGACCGGATCGAGGTCGATCGGCACCGCGGTGGCGGGCCGGATCTCCTGCACCGGACCGGTGTTCGCATCCGGGTACACGGTCCGCAGCGTCTCGTGGCGGGCCACCAGGTCGGCGACGGCGGCGCGCAGCGCGGCGACGTCGAGGTCACCGGTCAGCCGCAGGGCCATCGGGATGTTGTAGGCCGTCGACTCCGGGTCGAAGCGGTTGAGGAACCACATGCGCTGCTGCGCCGGCGACAGCGGGATACGTTCCGGACGCGTCCGCGCCGTCAGCGGCACCCGGCCGCCGCCGGTGGCATCCTGCTCGACCCGCGCCGCGAGCGCGGCGACGGTCGACGCCTCGAACAGCAGGCGCACGGGAACCTGCGTGTCGAGCGCCGCCCCGAGCCGCGACACGACCTGCGTCGCGATCAGCGAGTTGCCGCCGAGTTCGAAGAAGTCGTCGTCCGCACCCACCCGCTCTACGCCGAGCACCTCGGCGAACGTGCCGGCGACGATCTCCTCGACCGGGGTCGACGGCGCCCGGAAGACCCGGGTCTCGAACACCGGTTCCGGCAGCGCCCGGCGGTCGAGCTTGCCGTTGACCGTCAACGGAATCGCGTCGATCACCACGAACGCCGACGGCACCATGTACTCCGGCACCAGCGCGCCCACCCCGGCGCGCAGTTCCTCGACGTCGACGGTCGCGCCGTCCGCCGGCACCACGTACGCGACGATCCGCGCCGCCCCGGGGGCGTCCTCGCGCACGATCACCGCGGCCTGGCCGACCGGCTGCTGGGCCAGCACGGCCGACTCGACCTCGCCGAGCTCGATCCGGAAGCCACGGATCTTGACCTGGTCGTCCGCGCGGCCGAGGTACTCGAGGTCACCCGAGACCGCCCAGCGCGCCACATCGCCGGTGCGATAGAGCAATCCGCCGTCGGCGGCGAACGGATCGGCCACGAACCGGGCCGCGGACAGGTCCGGACGGCCCAGGTATCCGCGGGCCAGCTGCCCGCCGCCGACGTACATCTCACCGGCCACGCCCACCGGGACGGGGTTGAGACGGGTGTCGAGGACGTAGACCCGCAGGCCCGCGATCGGCACGCCCACGATGCTCGCCGAACCGGCCTCGGCCAGGTCCGCACCGATCTCCCGGTACGACACGTGCACCGTGGTCTCGGTGATGCCGTACATGTTCACCAGCCGCGGCGAGGTGTCCCCGTGCCGGGCGAACCAGCCCTCCAGCCGGCGCGGCTCGAGCGCCTCACCACCGAAGATCACGTACCGCAGGGCCAGCTCGCCACCGGTCCCGCCGGCCGTGCGGTCCGCCTCGGCGAGCTGGTAGAACGCCGACGGCGTCTGATTCAGCACCGTCACGCGCTCGCGAACGAGCAACTCGCGGAACGCCTCCGGCGAGCGCGAGGTGAACCAGTCCACGACGACGAGGGTGCCGCCGTACAGCAGCGGACCCCACAGTTCCCACACCGAGAAGTCGAACGCGTACGAGTGGAACATCGTCCACACGTCCGACGGGCCGAACCCGTAGACCGACTCGGTGTTGACCATCAGCCGCACCACGTTCCGGTGCGGGATCAGCACGCCCTTCGGCCGGCCCGTGGACCCGGAGGTGTAGATGACGTACGCGAGGTTCGTGGCGCCCAGCGGCGCGGTGCGCTCCTCGTCGCGGATCGGCGCGTCGTCCACCCCCGACAGGTCGACGGTGTCGAGCTCGACCACCGGCACCGCGGTGGGCACGTCGACCCCCGTGCCGGAGAGGGTGAGCACCGCGGCCGGCGCGGCGTCGGTGAGCATGAACTCGATTCGGTCGGCCGGGTAGTTCGGGTCCACCGGCAGATACCCGCCGCCGGCCTCGAGCACCGCGACGAGCGCGACCACCAGATCCAGCGACCGCGGCAGCGCGACCGCCACGAGCGCCTCGGGGCCCACGCCCACGGAGATCAGGTGCCGGGCCAGTCGCCGCGCCCGGGAGGCGAACTCGGCGTAGGTGAGCGCCTCGTCGCCGAACCGCACCGCGATGTCGCCGGGTGCGGCGGCGACGCGCGCCTCGAACATGTCCACGAGTGTCACGTCCGCCGGGGCGACGTCGTCGCCGAGCGAGTTCCACCGGGACACCACGAGCTCGCGCTCGAACTCGTCGACGATCTCGAGGTCACCGACCGCGACCGACGCGTCGGCCACCACGGCCCGCAGGATCCGCAGCAGCTGCTCGGCGAAGGCGGCGACCCGCAGCTCGTCGAACAGGTCGGTGGCGTAGGTGACGGCGGCATCGATGCCGGCCGCCGAACCGTCCGCGGCCACCTGCTCCGAGAAGGTGAACTGCAGGTCGAACTTCGCCGTGGGCGGGTCGTAGTCGAGCGCCTCCAGAGCGAGGCCGTCGAGTTCGAACTCGGCCTGTCCGATGTTCTGGAAGGTCAGCGCCACCTGGAACAGCGGGTGCCGGGCCTGGGAGCGTTCCGGATCGAGGATCTCCACCAGCCGTTCGAACGGCACGTCCGCGTGGGCGAAGGCATCGAGGTCGCTCTCGCGCACCGCGCTCAGCAGGTCCGCGAAGGACTGCCCGCCCCGCACGTCCGTGCGCAGGACGAGGGTGTTGACGAACATGCCGACGAGGTCGTCGAGGGCGGCCTCGCCGCGGCCGGCGACCGGCGTGCCGATCGCGATGTCCTCGGTCGCGGACAACCGGGCCAGCAGCACCGCGAGCGCCGCGTGCACGACCATGAACAGCGACGTGTTCTTCTCGTGCGCGAGGTTCTGCAGGCGTTCGTGGAGCGCCTCCTCGACGTGGAAGCGGCTGGTGCGGCCGTGCCCGGAGGCCCGCTCGGGACGGACGCGATCGGACGGCAGGTCGAGCTGGTCGGGCAGGTCGGCGAGGGTGCGCTTCCAGAACTCCACCTGCGCGGCGGCCACGGATCCCGGCTCGTCCTCGGAACCGAGCACGTCGCGCTGCCACAGGGCGTAGTCCGCGTACTGGATCTCGAGCGGTGCCCAGCCGGGCAGCTCACCGCGGGTGCGGGCCGCGTAGGCGACCATCACGTCGCGGGCGAGCGGGCGCACCGAGAACCCGTCCGTGGCGATGTGATGGGCAACGAACAGCAGCACATGCTCGGTCCGGCTCAGCTCGAAGACCACCGCGCGGAAGGGCACCTCGGTGGTGACGTCGAATCCGCGCGTCACCAGTTCGCGGGCGCGGTCCGGCAGGGCCTGCGCGTCGATGCGTTCGACCACGAGCCGCACCGGGGACTCCGGCAGGATCTGCTGGTAGCCGGTGCCGTCCACATCGGGGTAGACGGTGCGCAGCACCTCGTGGCGCTCGGTCAGGTCCCGTATCGCCCCGCGCAGCGCGGGCACGTCGAGGGCGCCGGTGAAGCGCACGCCGATCGGCACGTTGTTCACCGCCGACTCGGGGTCGAAGCGGTTGAGGAACCACATGCGCTGCTGCGCCGGCGACAGCGGGATGCGCTCGGGCCGCTCGTACGGGACCAGCGGCGTGCGGCGGCCGGCGCCGGCCTCCTGCTCGACCCGTACCGCGAGGGCCTCGACGGTCGGGGCGTCGAACAGGGCCCGCACCGGGATCGACGCGTCGAGCGCCTCGCTGAGGCGGGCCGCGACCTGCGTCGCGACGAGCGAGTTGCCCCCGAGATCGAAGAAGTCGTCGTCGCGGCCGACCCGCGGCACGCCCAGTACCTGGGCGAACACGCCCGCGACGATCTCCTCGACCGGGGTCCGCGGCGGGGTGAAGGTGCGCACCTCGAAGGTCGGGGCCGGCAACGCGCGCCGGTCGATCTTACCGCTGGCGTTCAGCGGGAACACGTCCAGCGCGACGAACGCGGACGGCACCATGTACGACGGCAGCGTGGCCGCGAGCGCGTCCTTCGCCTGCGCGGGATCGAACTCCGCACCCGGCTCGGGGACGACGTAGCCGACCAGCTGCGGCCCGAAGCGCGGGTCCTCGCGCACCACGGCGACGGCCTGGCGCACCTCGTCGAGAGCGGCGAGCTGCGACTCGACCTCCCCGAGTTCGATGCGCAGCCCGCGCAGCTTGACCTGCAGGTCCGTGCGGCCCAGGTAGTCGAGCTCGCCCGCGGCGGTCCACCGCGCCAGGTCGCCGGTGCGGTACATCCGCTCGCCGGCGGCCCAGGGGTTCGCGACGAACCGCTCGGCCGTCAGATCCGCGCGGCCGTGATAGCCGCGGGCCAGCTGGACACCGGTCAGGTAGAGCTCGCCGGCGACGCCGACAGGCACGGGGTGCAACCGTTCGTCCAGCACGAGCGCGTCGGTGTTCCACACCGGCGTACCGATCGGCACCGCCCCGGCGTCGTCGGCACCCGCCGTGCGGTGGACGGTCTGGATCGTCGTCTCGGTGGGGCCGTACAGGTTGTGGACGGGCGCGTCGTTCAGTGCGCGGAACCGGGCGACGGTCTCGGCCGGAAGGCTCTCGCCGCCGCAGAAGACCTGGGTCAGGGACGCGGCGGTCGTCCGGTCGAGGTGTTCGAGGACCGCGTCGAAGACGGCGGGCACGAACTGGGCCACCGTGACGGCGTGACGCGCGATCGCCGCCGCCATTCCGGCGGGGTCGCGGTGCAGGTCGGGTGCACCCACCACGACCCGCGCCCCCACCAGCGGGGGCAGGAAGATCTCCCACACCGAGGCGTCGAAGGTGGCGGGGGTCTTGAGCAGCAGGACGTCGCCGGCCGTCGGGCCGAAGCGGTCCCGCATCCACAGCAACTGGTTGACCACGGCGGCGTGCGGCACGGCCACGCCCTTCGGCCGACCGGTGGAGCCGGACGTGTAGAGCACGTACGCGAGATGCTGCGGCCGCAGCGGCGCGAGCCGGTCGGCGTCGGTCAGCGGCGCGTCGCCGTACGGTGCGGTGTCGGCCTCGTCGAGCGCCACGACCGGCACCGCGTCCGCACCGGGCAGGCGGTCCCGCCCGGACCGGGTGAGAACCAGGACGGGCGAGGCGGATTCGAGGACGTACGCGATCCGGTCCGCCGGCTGGTCCGGGTCGAGCGGGACGTAAGCGGCCCCGGCGGCGAGGACCGCGTGGATCGCCAGGAGCATCTCCGTGGAGCGGTCGGCGGCCACCGCGACCACCGTGTCCGGTCCCGCGCCGTGCGCGACGAGATACCGCGCCAGCGCGTTGACCCGGGAGCCGAACTCGCGGTAGGTCAGCGTCGACTCGCCCGACTCGATCGCCACGGCGTCGGGGGTGCGGGCCGCCTGCTGGGCGAGGAGATCGACCAGCGTGGCTCCGCAGTCGAGCGTGCGGCGGGGCCCACGCGCGAGCCGCTCGACCGCGTCGAGTTCCGCGCCCGGCAGCATCGGCAGGTCGCCGACCGGCACGTCGGGCTGCTCGGTCACCAGCCGCAGCAGCCGGACGAACCGGTCGCCGACGGCGGCCACGGTCGGGGCGTCGAACAGGTCGGTGGCGTAGGAGATCTCGACGGCGAGATCGCCCGCGTCGGTGCCGGCCGCCTGACCCTCGAGGATCGTGACCATGAGGTCGAACTTCGACACGCCCGCGTCGAGGGGCAGCTGCGCGACGGACAGCCCCGGCAGTTCCAGGGCCACGTCGCCGATGTTCTGGAACGCCAGCATGACCTGGAACAGCGGAGTCCGGGCCTGGGTGCGTTCCGGCGCGAGCACGTCCACGAGACGCTCGAACGGCACCTCGGCGTGCGCGAAGGCCCCGAGGTCGACCTCGCGCACCCGGGCGAGCAGTTCGGCGAAGGTGTCGGCAGTGTCCACCTCGGTGCGCAGCACGAGGGTGTTGACGAACATGCCGATCAGGTTGTCGAGCGAGCGTTCCCCGCGGCCGGCCACCGGTGTGCCGACGGCGATGTCCCGGGACGTGCCGAGGCGGGCCAGCAGCAGCGCCAGGGTCGCGTGGACCACCATGAACACCGTCGCGCGCCGCTCCCCGGCGAGCCGGCCGAGCGCGGCGTGCAGCGACTCGTCGATGGTGAGGCGATGTGTCGCACCACGATTCGTCGCGACCGCGGGCCGCGGCCGGTCGGTCGGCAGGTCGAGCCCGTCCGGCAATCCGTCGAGCGCCTGCTTCCAGTACCCGAGCTGACGGGTGACGACGGAGTCCGGGTCGCCCTCGGAGCCGAGCACGTCGCGCTGCCACAGGGTGTAGTCGGCGTACTGGATCTCCAGCGGCTCCCAGGCGGGCTCGTTGCCGAGGGACCGGGCCGCGTAGGCGACCATGATGTCGCGGGTGAGCGGCCCCATCGAGAAGCCGTCGCCGGCGATATGGTGCATGACCGCGACGAGCACGTGCTCCTCGGGACTCAGGCACAGCAGGCGCACGACGATCGGGACGTCGGTGGACACGTCGAAGTGGGTGGCCGCCAGCGCCCGCAGCTCGCCGGGGAGCTGCGCCGGCTCGATCCGCACGGCCTCGAGCGAGACGCGGACCTCGGACGGGGCGAGCACCTTCTGGTAGCCGTACCCGTCGAGGTCGGGGTAGACGGTGCGCAGCGACTCGTGGCGCGCGAGGACGTCGCACACCGCTTCCTCGAGCGCCGGGACGTCGAGCCGGCCGGACATGCGGACGGCGACGGGAATGTTGTTCGCCGTCGAGTCGGGATCGAACCGGTTGAGGAACCACATGCGCTGCTGCGCGAGCGACAGCGGCACCCGCTCGGGCCGGGGCTGCGGCACCAGCGGGGTCCGTCGCGCCGGGCCGTCGTGACCGTCGATCCGGGCGGCCAACGTCTCGACGGTCGAGTTCTCGAACAGCAGCCGCAGCGGCACCGACGCATCGAGCGCCGCACCGATCCGCGAGACCACCTGCGTGGCGATCAGCGAGTTGCCGCCGAGGGCGAAGAAGTCGTCGTCGAGGCCCACCCGGTCGAGACCGAGCACCTCGGCGAACACACCCGCCACGATCTCCTCCACCGGAGTCGTCGCGGCGCGGAACGCCTTGACCTCGAACACCGGCTCCGGCAACGCCTTGCGGTCCAGCTTGCCCGACGCGTTCAGCGGCAGGGCGTCCAGTTCCACGAACGCCGACGGCACCATGTACGACGGCAGCATCTGCCCCACCGCCGACCGGGCCGCGCCCTCGTCGAACGCGGCACCGGCCGCCGGCACCACGTACCCCACCAGCTGATCCGACCGGACCAGTACCACTGCCTGCTCCACCGCCGGCACGTGCAGCAGCGCGGCCTCGATCTCGCCCAGCTCGATGCGCAGACCGCGCAGCTTGACCTGGAAATCCGTGCGCCCGATGTACTCGAGCTCCCCGCCCTCGTTCCACGTCACCAGGTCGCCCGTGCGGTACAACCGCTCCCCGGGCGCGCCGAACGGCGACGCGACGAACCGGTCGGCCGTCAGATCCGCCCGACGGACGTAGCCGCGGGCCAGCTGCACCCCGGCCAGGTACAGCTCCCCGGCCACCCCCACCGGGACCGGGTGCAGCCGGGCATCGAGCACATACACCCGCGTGTTCCACACCGGCGCACCGATCGGCACCGACACCCCGTCCGCGTCGGTCACCTCGTGGAACGTCACGTCCACCGCGGCCTCGGTCGGCCCGTACAGATTGTGCACGCTCACACCCGGCAGCACCGACCGCACCCGGGCCGCGACGGCGGCGGCGAGGGCCTCACCGGACGCGAAGACGTACCGCAACGACGAGATCCCGCCGACCGCGGACTCGGCCACGAACACCGCCAGCATCGACGGCACGAAGTGCGCGACGGTCACCGACTGTGCGCGCATGACCGCAGCGAGATAACCCGGGTCGCGGTGACCGTCCGGCGCCGCCACCACCAGCCGCGCCCCGACCTGCAACGGCCAGAAGAACTCCCACACCGACACATCGAACGTGAACGGCGTCTTCTGCAACACCACATCCTCGACGGTCAGCCCGTACCGCCCCTGCATCCACACCAGACGATTGACGATCGCCGCATGCGAGACACCCACACCCTTCGGCCGGCCCGTCGACCCCGACGTGAAGATCACATACGCCGTGTTCGACGGCCGCAACGCCCCCGTCCGGTCCGCATCGGTCAACGGCGCGTCCGACAGCGCAGCGACGTCCAGCTCGTCGACCGCCAGGACACGGACAGACCTCTCCCCCGGCACCTCGAACCCGTCCCGCGTCGTGGTCAACACCACCACCGGCGCGGCCACCTCGAGGATGTAGCCGTTGCGCTCGACCGGCTGATCCGGATCCAACGGCACATACCCGCCCCCGGCCTCCACGATCGCGTACATCCCCACCAGCAGATCCACCGACCGGCGCATCGCCAACCCCACCAGCGACTCCGGCCCCACCCCCAACGACACCAGATGCCGCGCCAACCGGCGCACCCGCCCGGCGAACTCGCCGTACGTCAACGACTCGTCCCCGAACACCACCGCCACCGCCTCCGGCGACCGGCGCACCCGCTCCTCGAACAACTCCACCAACGTCCCAGACGGCACCGCCCGCGCCGTGTCGTTCCACACCTCGAGCACCCGCGACCGCTCCACCGGCTCGAGGATCTCCAGGTCGCCCACCGCCACCGACGGATCCGCCACCACCTCCTCGAGCACCCGCACGAACCGCCCCGCGAACCCCGCCACCGTCGACGCATCGAAAAGATCCGTCGCATAGGTGATCTCGGCGACGAGCCCGTCGGCGCGGCCGTCGTCGTCCGAGGACTCGGACAGCGTCAGCTGCAGGTCGAACTTCGCCACCGAGGTATCGATGGCCTGCGTCTCCAGGACCAGCCGGGGCAGCTCCACATGGGTCGACCCGAGATTCTGGAAGGCCAGCATGACCTGGAACAGCGGGTGCCGCGCCGTCGACCGGGCGGGATTGAGCACCTCCACCAGCCGCTCGAACGGCACGTCCGCGTGCGCGAACGCCCCGAGCGCCGCCTCGCGGGCCCGGGCGAGCTGCTCGGTGAACGGCCGGTTCGGGTCCACCTGGGTGCGCAGCACCAGGGTGTTGACGAACATGCCGACCACGTTGTCGAGTTCCTGCTCGCCGCGGCCGGCCACCGGGGTGCCGATGGCGATGTCGTCGGTGCCCGACAACCGCGCCAGCAGCACCGACAGCGCCGCATGCACCACCATGAACAGGGTGGTGCCCTGCCGGCGCGCGACCTCGTCGAGCGCGGAGTGGATCTCGGAGGACACGACGAACCGCTCGGTCCCGCCGCGGAACGACTGCCGTGCCGGCCGGGGCCGGTCCGACGGCAGGTCGAGCTGGTCGGGCAGCCCGGCGAGGGTGTTGCGCCAGTACGCGAGCTGATCGGCGATCAGCGACTCCGGGTCGCCCTCGGAGCCGAGCAGTTCGTGCTGCCACAGCGTGTAGTCCGCGTACTGCACCGGCAGCGGCGGCCACGCGGGGCGCTCCCACTCGATGCGCGCGGCGTAGGCGGCCATGACGTCGCGCGCGACGGGCCCCATCGACCAGCCGTCGGCGGAGATGTGGTGCATGACGATCGCCAGCACGTGCTCGGTCGGACCGATCTCGAACAGGTGGGCCCGGATGGGCACCTCGCGGGTCACGTCGAACCCGGTGGACGCGAGCGCCGAGATCTCCTGCTGCAGATCCTCTTCCGTGATCAACGTGGGCGTCAGGTTGGGCACCGCCGTGGCGGCGTCCGTGACGACCTGCATCGGTCCGTCCGGCCCTTCCGGGTACACGGTGCGAAGCGACTCGTGCCGGTCGATGACGTCCATGATCGCGACCTGCAGCGCGGTGATGTCGAGCTCACCGGACAGCCGCAGGGCGAAGGGCAGGTTGTAGGTGGCCGACTCGGGCTCGAATCGGTTGAGGAACCACATGCGCTGCTGGGCCAGGGACAGCGGGATCCGGTCGGGGCGCGGCCGGGCCACGAGCGGGATGCGGCGGCCGGCGCCGGCCCGGTGTTCGACCCGCGCGGCCAGCGCGACGACGGTCGACGCCTCGAACAGCAGGCGCACGGGCACCTGCGTGTCGAGGGCCGCGCCGAGCCGGGACACGAGCTGTGTCGCGACGAGCGAGTTGCCGCCGAGTTCGAAGAAGTCGTCGTCCAGTCCGACGCGGTCGATACCGAGGACGTCCTCGAACGTGCCCGCGACGATCTCCTCGATCGGTGTGGTGGGGGCGCGGAAGGTCCGCGCCTCGAACACCGGCTCGGGCAGCGCCTTGCGGTCCACCTTCCCGTTCGGGGTGAGAGGGACGACGTCGAGGACGACGCACACCGACGGGACCATGTAGGAGGGCAGGAATCCGGCGACGTACTCGGTGAGTTCGTCGCTGTCGAGCCCGGCGTCGCCGTGGACGTAGGTGACGAGAGTGGTCTGCCCCGAGGGCGTCTCGTGCCCGATCGTGGTGGCGAAGTCGACGGCGGGGTGGGACAGGAAGGCGGCGTCGATCTCACCGAGCTCGATGCGGTAACCGCGGACCTTGACCTGGAAGTCGGTCCGTCCGGCGTACACCAGCCGGCCCTCGTCGTCCCACCGCACGACGTCTCCGGTGCGGTACATGCGCTCGCCCGGCGCGCCGAACGGGGAGGCGACGAAGCGGTCCGCCGTCAGCGCCGGTCGCCGGTGGTAGCCACGGGCGAGGGCGTCCCCGGTCAGGTACAGCTCGCCGGACACGCCGACCGGGACGGGGTGCAGCCGCGCGTCGAGCACCAGGGCACCGACCCCGGCGACGGGCGTGCCGATGGTGATGGGCTCCCCCGGGCGCAGTTCGCCGCGGGTGGTGACGATCGTGGTCTCGGTGGGGCCGTACGCATTGAAGTAGCGGCGGCCCGGAGACCAGCGGGCGACCAGGTCGCCGGTGGACACGTCGCCGCCGACGTTGAGGACGCGCAACGTGTCGAGGTCGCGGGGGTCGACCGAACCGAGCACGGCGGGAGTGATGACGGCGTGGGTCACCCCGTGCGCCTTGATCAGGTCGTGCAGTTCGGTGCCGCCCAGCACGTTCGCGGGTGTCACCACGAGCTCGGCGCCGGAGGAGCCGGCCATCAGCCACTCGAGCACCGACGGGTCGAAGCTGGGCGCGCACACGTGCAGTACCCGGGACCGGTCGGTGACGCCGTAGAGTTCGACGCTCTCCTGGACCAGTGCGGCGAGCCCGTGGTGGGTCACGGCGACGCCCTTCGGCAGGCCCGTCGAGCCCGAGGTGTAGATCATGTACGCGACGTGGTCCAGGCGCAGGGGGGCGAGCCGGTCCGCGTCGCGGACGGGCGCGGCGGACGCCCGCGCGATCGCCGCGACGGTCTCGGCGTCGTCCAAGGCGTTCCAGTCGAAGTCCGCGGGCAGCTCCGGCAGGTGCCCGGCGGTGGTCAGGCCGAGCACGGCGCCGGAGTCCCCGACGATGTGCCGGATGCGTTCGATCGGGTGCGCGGGATCGATCGGCACGTACGCGGCGCCGGTCTTGGTGACGGCCCACACGCAGTGCACCATCTCCGCCGAGCGCGGGAATGCCAGGGCCACAATCGTTTCGGGACCGACGCCACTGTCGATGAGGACGCGCGCGAGGCGGTTGGACCACTCGTCGAGCTCGCGGTAGGTGAGAGCGGAGTCGCCGCACCGGACGGCGACCGTGTCGGGAGCGAGATCCGCACCGGCCGTGAGCAGCTCGACGAGCGGCCGCTCGGTGCGGTGGAGCCCGGGGCCACGGACCGAGGCGAGCCGCGCCGACTCCTCGGGCGCAAGGATGTCGATGTCACCGACGGGCGTGGCGGTGTCGGCGACGATCGCCTCGAGGATCCGCACGAAACGCTGCCCGAAGACGTCGACGGTGTCGGCGTCGAACAGGTCGGTCGCGTACTCGAACACGGCGTCGACACCGGCCGGGCGGCCCTCGTCGTCGGTGCGCTCGACGAGCCACAGCTGCAGGTCGAACTTCGCGATCGGTACGTCGAGCTCGGCCGCGGTGGCGCGCACGCCGGAGAACGAGATATCGCGCGTGCCCGGGGATTCCACGGCGAGCGCGGCCTGGAACAGCGGGTGACGGGCCGTGGAACGGGGCGGCTTGAGGACCTCCACGAGCCGCTCGAACGGGACGTCCGCGTTGGAGAAGGCGCTCAGGTCGGAGTCGCGGACCCGGTCGAGGAGGTCCTCGAAGCGCGCCCCCGGATCGACCCGGGTGCGCAGTACCAGCGTGTTGACGAACATGCCGATCAGGTCGTCGAGGAGACGATCGCCGCGGCCGGCGACGACGCTGCCGACGGTGATGTCGTCGGATCCGCTCAGCCTCGACAGGAGCACGGCGTAGGCGGAGTGCATCACCATGAACAGCGACGCCTGGTGCGACCGGGCCACCTCGACCAGCCCCCGGTGGGTCTCGGGCGAGATCCCGAAGCGGCGCTTGTCGCCCCGGTAGGAGGCGACCGCCGGGCGGGGCCGGTCCGCGGGCAGGTCGAGCTGATCGGGGATGCCCTCGAGTTCGCGGGTCCAGTAGGCGATCTGCTGCGCAGAGATCGAGTCCGGGTCGGATTCGAGACCGAGCACATCGCGCTGCCACAACGCGTAGTCGGCGTACTGCACCGGCAGCGGGGACCAGCCGGGTTCGGAGCCGGCGGCCCGCGCCGCGTACGCGGCCACGATGTCGCGCACGAGCGGCTCGAAGGACGATCCGTCCGCGGCGATGTGGTGCAACACCATCGCCAGGACGAACTCGTCGTCCGCCAGGCGATACAGCGCGATCCGGAACGGCAGATCGACGGTGACGTCGAATCCGCGCTCGGCCAGCGCCACGACCCGGGCGAGCAGATCGGACGCGGCGATGTCGAGCACGGGCACGCGGCGGTCGACGTGTTCGACCGGCAGGATCACCTGCTGCGGTTCGCCGTCGACCGCCGGGTAGACGGTGCGCAGCGTCTCGTGCCGGGCGACGACGTCGCCGAAGGCGGCGTCGAGGGCAGCGGGATCGAGCGGACCGGTGAGCCGCACCGTGAAGGGCAGGTTGTAGGCGGCGGTGCCGACGTCGAACCGGTTGAGGAACCAGATCCGCTGCTGCGCCGTCGAGAGCGGCAGCACGTCCGGCCGCGAGCCCGCCACGAGCGGCCGGCGGGCTCCGGACCCGGACTGCCGCGCCACCCGGGCGGCGAGACCCACGACGGTGGACGACTCGAACAGCACCCGCACCGGCACCTGGGTGTCGAGTGCGGAGCCGATCCGGGACACGAGCTGGGTGGCGACGAGCGAGTTGCCGCCGAGTTCGAAGAAGTCGTCGTCGAGCCCGACCTCGGCGACCCCGAGCACCTCGGAGAACGTCTCGGCCACGATCCGTTCGGCGGCGGTGCGCGGGGCCCGGAACATCCGGGCGCTGTTGAACACCGGCTCGGGCAGGGCCTTGCGGTCGAGCTTGCCGCTGGTGTTGAGCGGGAACGCCTCGAGCACCATCAGCGAGGCCGGCACCATGTACGACGGGAGCGCCCGCCCGAGCGCCTCGGTCAGCGCCTCGGTGTCGATCGCGTGCCCGGGGGCTGCGACGAGGTAGCCGACGAGCTGGTCGCCCGTCGCCGTGGGCACCACGAGCACGACGGCCTGCGACACCTCCGGGGCGGCGAGCAGGACCGTCTCGATCTCGCCCAGCTCGATCCGCTGGCCGCGGAACTTGACCTGGAAGTCGGTGCGGCCGATGTAGTCGAGGTATCCGCCGCCGTCCGCGCCGAGGCGCCACAGCACGAGGTCGCCGGTGCGGTACATCCGGTCGCCGGGCGCACCGAACGGATCGGCGAGGAACCGGTCGGCGGTGAGGTCGGGGCGGCGCAGGTAACCGCGCGCGAGCTGGACACCGGCGAGATACAGCTCGCCGGGCCGGCCGGGAGGCACGGGGCGCAGCCGGTGGTCGAGGACGTAGGCGCGGCTGTTCCACTGGGGCACGCCGATCGGGACGGTGGTCACGTCCTCGGGTCCGGCGCGGTGGTAGGTGATCGAGACCGCGGCCTCGGTGGGTCCGTAGAGGTTGTGCAGCTGCGCGTTGCACAACTGGGCGAACGCCGCGGCTGTCTCGGCCGGCAGCGCCTCGCCGATCACGAACACGTGCCGCAGCGTGTCGCACGAGCCGGGGCGGGCGTTGGCGACGAACACGGTGAGCATCGACGGGACGAAGTCGGTGACGGTGACACCGTGCTCGGCGATCTTGTCGGCCACGTACATCGGGTCGCGGTGGCCGTCCGGGGTGGCGACGACCAGGGTCGCACCGACGCGCAGCGGCATGAAGAAGCCCCACAGCGACACGTCGAACGTCGTCGCGGTCTTCTGCAGGTACACGTCGGACGCCGACAGTGCGTACTGGTCGTTCATCCACCGGATCTGGTTGTCGATCGCCCGGTGGGTGACGGCGACGCCCTTGGGCCGCCCCGTGGAGCCGGAGGTGAAGATGACGTAGGCCGTGGTGTCGAGGCGCACCGGCGCGAGCCGGTCGGCGTCGGTGAGCGGGCGCGTGTCCAGGCCGGTGGGGTCGAGGCGGTCGATCTCGACGACGTCGAGGCCGGCAGGCAGGTCCACCTCGTCGCGCGCGGTCGTGACCACGCAGACGGGCCGGGCCGTCTCGAGGATGTAGGCGGTCCGGTCCGCGGGATGGTCCGGGTCGATCGGCACCCAGGCGCCGCCGGCCTTGACGATCGCGTACATGCCGACGAGCAGCTCCAGGGAGCGCCGCACCGACAGCCCGACCAGGGACTCGGGCCCCACCCCGCGGGCGACGAGCAGCCGCGCGAGCGCATTCGCGCGGGCGTCGAAGTCGGCGTACGTCAGGCTCTCGCCCTCGTACACGAGGGCCGGGGCGTCCGGTGTGCGCGCCACCTGGTCCTCGAACGCCTCCAGCAGCGTGCGGTGGTCGAGGGGGTGCTCGGTGCGGTTCCACTCGGTGAGCACCTGGGCGGTCTCGGTGCCCGTTCCGAGGGGCAGGTCCCAGACGCGCCGGTCGGGATCGGAGGCGACGAACCGGTCGAAGAACTCCACGAACCGGAAGTGGTGCGCACGGGACTCCTGCGCGCCGTAGAGGTTGGGGTTGGACTCGAAGTCGATGTGGGTGTGCGTGCCGCCGCTCTTGTAGACGTTGACGCCGAGGTCCTCGATGAGACCGGTGGACAGGATGTTGATCCGTCCCACCATGTCGCCGAGGCGGACCTCGTTGTCGAACAGCATGATGTTGATCCACGGCCCGAAGAACGTCGAGCGGCCGCCGGCCGCGTTGCCGGCGTCGCGGACGATGTCCTCGTGGCGGTACCGCTGGTGCCGCAGCGCACCGGAGACCGCGGCGGTGGCCGCCTCCACGAGCTGCCGCACGGTGGTGCCGGAGTCCACGTCGAGCCGCAACGGCACCACGTTGGAGACCATGCTGCCGGACCGGCGCAGCACCGCGGTGGTCCGCGCGGCGACGGGCAGGCTGAGCACGACGTCGGTGCGGCCGGTCATCTGGGCCATGTAGGCGGCGAAGGCGGCGATCACCGCGGTCGCGAGGCTGGTGTTCTCGCGTTCGGTGAAGCTGTCGACGAGCCGCTCGACGCGGTCGCCTAGGGCGGCGCTGTCGATCCGGCTGACGGGGGCCGGCGGGGCGGTGCGGCCGGCCAGGCTGGTGGGTTCCTCGATGCCCTCGATGACCGTCGACCAGTACTCGCGGTCGGTGTGGAACCGGGGTGAGTTCCGGTACGCGATCTCGGCCTCGTACACGGTGCGCACGTCCGAGGCCTTGTTGGGGCTGGGCTCGGCGCCTTCGACGGCGGCGGTGTAGAGCTCCGCGATGCGCGTCATGAAGGTGGCGGCACCGAAACCGTCGAGGGCGAGGTGGTGGACACGGTTGTACCAGAAGTAGCGGTGCTCGCCGATCTGCACGACCGTGGCCACGATGAGCCGGTCCTTGAGCACGTCGACCGGCGTGCTGCGGTCGGCGCGCATCCATTCGAGCGCGGCCTCGCGAGGGTTCTCCGCCGCCCGCAGGTCGACGAACCCGAGCGGCGCCTCGAGGCTGGGATCGACCAGCTGGTAGGGCTGCGCGTCGACCTCGAGGAAGCGCAGGAAGCCGGACCCCATCTCGAGGGCGGCGCGGGCGCTGGACTCCCGGAGCAGGTCGACATCGAGGTCCCCGACGAGCTCGACGTACTGGGCGATGTTCGCGGGCACGGAAGGATCGACATGTTGCGCGAACCACATCCCGAGCTGTGCCGGGGAGAGGGGGAAGGCACCGTCCGGCACGTTCGCCGCGTTCGTGTTCGTCGCACCCGATCCGCCGACACCCAGCGAGTCCAAACCCCAACCTCTCTCTCACCGTCGGACGCAGGCCCGACCGTCGCGCCCGGTGGCCCGGGCGAGCACCGTGCTCAGGTATATCTGCAGTTCAGGGGAGGAGCGTTACACGGCGGACAACGGCGCGAACGCCGCGAGACCCGCCGGGACAACGATCCCCCCGCCTGTCGGCGCGGAGCTGCCCGAGCAGGTTACTCGCCGGTCGCCTTCCGGCCGCGTGACTTGCGCACCGGACCAATCTACAGGGTCGGTAAGGTCGGCTTCATCTTCGCCGCCGGGGGGGTGTCGGAGCCGTCACCACAGCACGGCGATGACGACGTTGAGGACGCCGAGAGCACCGGCCGCGTGTGCGAGGGCCGCGGTCGAGCCCGGGTTCTGCCGTTCCTTCTTCATGCCGACGATCGCGAGCACGAGGATGACGACGGCGACGACGAGCTTGATACCGATCTTCATGTGGTTCAGGTCGGCGTCGTTCGCCTCGTTGAGCCCGACCAGTGCGAGACCGGTCACCACCTGCAGGATCGCGCCGTGCAGCATGCCGGCCACCACGCGCGGTTCCTTGATCACGGCGAGCCAGGAGCCGATGATCCCGGCGAGGCCGATGAAGTGCAGGATGAGGAAGATCTTGATCGCGACGTCCATGCGGCCATCGGATCACCCGAGCAGGACGGATGTCCAATCCGCCCGACCTCGGGGTACGCCGCTCGTGACGAGGGTCACCGGGGCTGCCGACGTTGCCCCGCGTACCAGTCGAGCAGCTCCGGCGCGTCGACCGCGCTGCGATCCACCGTGCGTGCCGCGTCGGCGCCCTGGAAGAGCCGCTTGATCGGCACCTCGAGCTTCTTGCCGGTGCGGGTGTGCGGCACACCGGGGGCGGCGACGATGTCGTCGGGGACGTGCCGCGGCGAGGCCTGCTCCCGGATGATCGCGCGGATCTTCTCCCGCAGCTCGTCGTCGAGCTCGATCCCGTCGGCGAGCACCACGAACAGCGGCATCCAGTAGCCGCCGTCCGGCTGCTCGGCGCCGATCACGAGCGCCTCGACGACCTCCGGGAGCTTCTCGACGGCCTGATAGATGTCGGCGCTGCCCATCCGGACGCCGTGCCGGTTGAGCGTCGAGTCGGAGCGCCCGTGCATCTCCACGGTCCCGCGCCCGGTGATCGTGATCCAGTCCCCGTGCCGCCACACCCCGGGATAGACGGAGAAGTACGCCTCGCGGTAGCGGTGCCCGTCCGGGTCGTTCCAGAAACGGACCGGCATCGACGGCATGGGTGCGGTCACCACGAGCTCCCCCACGTCGTCGCGGACCGGGCGGCCGTGTTCGTCGTACGCGTCGAGCGCGACGCCGAGGTACGGCACCGACAGCTCGCCGGGCCACACCGGGACGGTGCGCACCGCGCCGACGAAGGCCGACACCACGTCGGTGCCGCCGGTGATGGACATCACCGGGACGTGTTCGCCGACGTTCTCCGCCAGCCACCGCGACGAGGACGCGGGCAGCGTGGACCCGGTGACCCCGACGGCCCGCAACGCGGACAGGTCGTGGTCCCGCCGGGGCACGACGCCCGCCTTGATGCAGGCCAGCACGTAGCCGGGACTCGTGCCGAGGACGGTGACCCGTTCCTCCGCGGCGATCCGCCACAGCCGGTCGACCTGCGGGTGCGACGGGCTGCCGTCGTAGCAGACGATCGTGGCCCCGACGAGCAGCCCGCCCGCCAGGAAGTTCCACATCATCCAGCTCGGGCTGGTGTACCAGAAGAAGGTGTCGTCGGGCCCGAGGTCGGTGTGCAGCGAGACCGCCTTGAGATGCTCGAGCACCACCCCGCCATGCCCGTGCACGATGCCCTTCGGCAGGCCGGTGGTCCCGGAGGAGAACACGACCCACAGCGGATGGTCGAACGGCACCGGCTCGGGGTCGAGGGGATGGTCCCCGAGGGTCGCCGCCTCCCAGGTGAGCGCGCCTTCGAGGTCCTGCCGCGGACCACCGAGCCGGGGCACCACGACGGTCAGCGCCAGCGACGGCAACTCCTCCCGCAGCCGGGCGACCGCCTCGGCGCGGGGGTGGGTGCGGCCGGCGAACCGGTAGCCGTCGGCGGTGATCAGGGCAGCGGGGTCGAGTTGCCCGAGCCGGTCCAGGGCTGCGGGGGCCGAGTAGTCCTGGCCGCAGGCCGCCCACACGGCGCCGATGCTCGCGGTGGCGAGCAGCGCGACAACGGCCTCCGGGATGTTCGGCAGGTAGCCGACGACGCGGTCACCGACGCCGATGCCGTGCTCGCGCAGCGTGGCGGCCAGCGCGGCCGCCTGCCTGCGCAGTTCGGCCCAGCCCAGCTCGGTGCGTTCCCCGTCCTCGCCGAGGTACACGATCGCCGGGCGGTCGTCGCGCGCGTGCCGCAGGGCCTGCTCCACGTAGTTCAGTCGCGCCCCGGGGAACCAGACCGCCCCGGGCATCGAGGCGTCGGCCAGCGCCGGTCCCGGATCGGTGCGCGACCGCACGTCGAACCAGTCCCACACGTCCTGCCAGAACCGCCCGAGGTCGTCGACGGACCACCGCCACAGGGCGTGGTAGTCGGGTAGGGAGAGTCCGTGGCGCTGCTCGACCCACCGGGTGAAGGCGGTGATGCGGGCGTCCGCGACGTCCTGTTCGGTGGGGGTCCACTGCGGTGGCACCGGCGTGTCGGTCATGCCGTCGCACCCCCTCGGTGATCGCCCGAGCGGGCCTCGACGGAGCGGTGCAGGATCTGCTCCGCGTGCCGCAGCACCGGCGCATCGACCATCCGGCCCTCGAACTGGAACACCCCCCGCTCCTCCGGCACCGCCGCCAGCACCCGCCGCGCCCACGCCACATCCTCCACGCTCGGCGCGTACGCGGACCGGATCACCGCCACCTGACCGGGGTGGATCGCCACCTTCGCATCGAACCCGACCGCCACCGCATCCAGCGCCTCCGCCCGCAACCCGTCGTGATCCTTGATGTTCAGATACACCGAGTCCAGGGCGAACCGCCCGTACGCCTTCGCCGCCAGCAACGCCTGCGACCGCACGTGCCGCGCCACGTCCCGATACGTCCCGTCGCCCCGGCGGGACGACTGCCCACCCAGGCCGACCACGAGATCCTCCGCACCCCACATCAGACCGACCGTGCCCGCGGCCAGGGCGATCTCGTCGACCTTCAACGCCCCCAGCGGGGACTCGATCAGCGCGATCACCTCCCGCGGCGCCAGCGATGTCACCTGCTGCGCCGACTCGCACTTGGCCGGCATCACCCGCATGTACTCGGTGGCCGCCAGCGCCTTCAGGTCCGCCTCGTGATCGTCGGTGCCGACGGGGTTGACCCGCACCACCGTCCGGGCCGGATCGAGCAGGGTGTCCTGCAGGCACCGGCGCGCGTAGTCCTTGTCCCCCGGCGCCACCCCGTCCTCGAGATCGAGGATCACCACATCCGCCGTCGCGGCCGCCTTACCGAACCGCTCCGGACGATCGGCCGGACAGAACAACCACGCCGGGCCGCCGACGCTGTACATAGAGACCTCCTCGATCGGGTGATCTCTTCGATGATGCGGCCCGGGCACCGCACTGTCAGCACAATCGTGACCCGAGCGCGGGACGGGTGGTCGTCCGCGCGGGAATTCCGCGCGGACGACCGGGAAGAGCGCGGATCCGTCAGGCGCCGGCCGCGGCCTCCGACTGCCCGGCCGAGGCCTCCGACTGCACGGAGCGGTGCAGGATCTGCTCCGCGTGCCGCAGCACCGGCGCATCGACCATCCGGCCCTCGAACTGGAACACCCCCCGCTCCTCCGGCACCGCCGCCAGCACCCGCCGCGCCCACGCCACATCCTCCACGCTCGGCGCGTACGCGGACCGGATCACCGCCACCTGACCGGGGTGGATCGCCACCTTCGCATCGAACCCGACCGCCACCGCATCCAGCGCCTCCGCCCGCAACCCGTCGTGATCCCTGATGTTCAGATACACCGAGTCCAGGGCGAACCGCCCGTACGCCTTCGCCGCCAGCAACGCCTGCGACCGCACGTGCCGCGCCACGTCCCGATACGTCCCGTCGCCCCGGCGGGACGACTGCCCACCCAGGCCGACCACGAGATCCTCCGCACCCCACATCAGACCGACCGTGCCCGCGGCCAGGGCGATCTCGTCGACCTTCAACGCCCCCAGCGGGGACTCGATCAGCGCGATCACCTCCCGCGGCGCCAGCGATGTCACCTGCTGCGCCGACTCGCACTTGGCCGGCATCACCCGCATGTACTCGGTGGCCGCCAGCGCCTTCAGGTCCGCCTCGTGATCGTCGGTGCCGACGGGGTTGACCCGCACCACCGTCCGGGCCGGATCGAGCAGGGTGTCCTGCAGGCACCGGCGCGCGTAGTCCTTGTCCCCCGGCGCCACCCCGTCCTCGAGATCGAGGATCACCACATCCGCCGTCGCGGCCGCCTTACCGAACCGCTCCGGACGATCGGCCGGACAGAACAACCACGCCGGACCACCCACGGAGTCGACGGAACCCATGCTTGTCCCCTATCCCTTCTGCGTGTCGTCGGCGGGCCGGCACTGCACGAGTGTCTGGCGCACCGCGACCGCGACGACGTCGCCGTGCTGGTTCCGGGCCGTGTGCTCGAGCGTGACGATCCCCTGCCCCGGCCGGGACTTGGACTCGCGCTTGTCGGTGACCAGGGTCTCGGCGTACAGGGTGTCGCCGTGGCGGACCGGCGCGGGGAACTTGATCTCCGAGAACCCCAGGTTGGCGACGATCGTGCCCTGGGTCAGCTGCGCCACCGACAATCCGACGAGGGTGGACAGGGTGAACATCGAATTCACCAGGCGCTCACCGAATTCGGTGCCCTCGCTGTAGGCGGCGTCGAGGTGCAGCGCCTGCGTGTTCATCGTCATCGTGGTGAACGCGACGTTGTCGGCCTCGGTGACGGTGCGCCCGGGGCGGTGCTCGTAGACCGTGCCGGCCTCGAACTCCTCGAACCACAGTCCCCGCTGGGTGACGCGTCGCTGAGCGCTCACAGGCCGAGCTCCCGCGCCACCAGCATGAGCTGGACCTCGGTGGTGCCCTCGCCGATCTCGAGGATCTTGCTGTCCCGGTAGTGCCGGGCCACCGCGTACTCGTTCATGAAGCCGTAGCCGCCGTGGATCTGCGTCGCGTCGCGCGCGTTGTCCATCGCCGCCTCCGACGCGACCAGCTTGGCGATGGCAGCCTGCTTCTTGAACGGCTTGCCCGCCAGCATGAGGGCCGCGGCGTCGTAGTAGGCGGCGCGGGCGGCATGGGCCCGCGCCTCCATCCGGGCGATCTTGAAGGCGATCGCCTGGTTCCGGCCGATGGGACGGCCGAACGCCTCGCGCTCCTTCGCGTACTTGACGGACTCGTCGACGCAGCCCTGCGCCGCGCCGGTGGACAGGGCGGCGATCGCGATGCGGCCCTCGTCGAGGATGCGCAGGAAGTTCGCGTAGCCGCGGCCGCGCTCGCCGAGCAGGTTCTCCGCCGGCACCCGCACGTCGGTGAAGCTCAGCGGGTGGGTGTCCGAGGCGTTCCAGCCGACCTTGTTGTAGGCGGGCTCGGCGACGAATCCGGGCGTGTCGGTGGGCACGACGATCGTGGAGATCTCCTTCTTGCCGTCGCGTTCACCGGTGACGGCGGTGACGGTCACGATCTCGGTGATGTCGGTGCCGGAGTTGGTGATGAACTGCTTGCTGCCGTTGATGATCCACTGGTCACCGTCGAGCTTGGCGGTGGTCTTGGTGCCGCCGGCGTCGCTGCCGGCGCCGGGCTCGGTCAGGCCGAACGCGCCCAGCGCCCGTCCCGCGGCGAGCTGCGGCAGCCACTTCTGCTTCTGCTCCTCGGTGCCGAAGCGGTAGATCGGCATCGCGCCGAGCGAGACGCCGGCCTCGAGGGTGATGGCCACGGACTGGTCGACCTTGCCGAGTTCCTCGAGCGCGAGGCACAGCGCGAAGTAGTCCCCGCCCTGCCCGCCGTACTCCTCGGGGAACGGCAGCCCGAACAGGCCGAGGTCGGCCATGCCCGCGACGACCTCGTACGGGAACGTGTGGTTGGCGTCGTGCTCGGCGGCGACGGGTGCGACGACGGTCTGCGCGAAGTCGGCGACGGTGCTCTTCAGGTCCCGGTAGTCGTCGGGAAGCTGTCCGGTGGAGAGGTAGTCGGTCATCGGGGTGTCCTAGCTGTCGGTGGTGTCGGTGCGGGCGGGAACGGAGTGGGTGGGGACTTCGCTGCCGGGGACGACGCGGGCGAGGAGCTGGTCGACCTTGACCTGATCGCCGGGGGCGACGAGGAGCTCGACGGTGCCGTCGACGGGCGTGGTCAGGGCGTGTTCCATCTTCATCGCCTCGACGACGACGACGGTGCTGCCGGCGGTGACGGTGGCGCCGTTCTCGACGGGGACGGCGATGACGGTGCCGGGCATCGGGCTGGTCAGCTCGGCCTCGCCGGCGTGGGCGTCGGCGTCGCGGATGTTCGGTTCGCGGGCCTCGCGGACCGGCCAGGTGCCGCCGTCGCCGGCGAGCCACAGCTGCCCGTCGCCCTCGGCGACGAGGAACTCCGAGCGCACCCCGTCGAGGGTGACGGCGAGGCGGCCGGCGTCGAGCCGCGCGGTGAGTACCCGCTCGGGACCGTCCTCGATCCGGGCAGTGGCGGCCTCCGGGGTGCCGGTGAGGTGCACGTGGTCGGTGCGGGTGGGGGTCTGCAGCCGCACGGTGGTCGGCGCGGGTCCCCCGACCCGCCAGCCGGTGGGCCGGTCCCACGGGTCCACCGCCGACGTCGTGGACGTCGCGGGCCAGCGGCGCAGCCAGCGGTGCGCGGCCGCGGCGACGAGCACCTGGTCGGGGGTGTCCGGGGCGGTGTAGTCGCCGAGGCGGCGATCGAGCAGCCCGGTGTCGAGGTTGCCGGCCTGCACGTCGGGATCGGCGAGCAGGAACCGGGCGAAGTCGATGTTGGTGACCACCCCGAGGACCGCGGTCTCGGCCAGGGCCCGGTCGAGCCGGCGCAGCGCGGCGGCGCGGTCGGGTCCGTGCGCGATCACCTTCGACAGCATCGGGTCGTAGTCGCTGCCGACGACCGTGCCCACCTCGAGCCCGGAGTCGACGCGGATCCCCGCTCCGTTGACATTTCCCGTCGCTGCGCTCGCCCCGGTGACATGCCCCGTCGCTGCGCTCGCCCCGGTGACATGCCCCGTCGCTGCGCTCGCCCCGGTGACGGCCTGGGCGGCGGGTTCGTCGAGCCCGACGACGGTGCCGCCGGTGGGCAGGAATCCGCGGGCGGGGTCCTCTGCGTAGACGCGGGCCTCGATCGCGTGCCCGGTCAGGGTGATGTCGTCCTGTTCGAAGCCGAGCGCCTCGCCGGCGGCGACGCGCACCTGCCACTCCACCAGGTCCAGTCCGGTGACCAGTTCGGTGACGGGGTGCTCGACCTGCAGGCGGGTGTTCATCTCCATGAAGAAGAACTCGTCCGGCGCGTCCGCGGAGACGATGAACTCCACCGTGCCGGCGCCGGTGTAGTCGACGCTGCGGGCGGTGTTGCACGCGGCCTGCCCGATCCGGGCGCGGGTGGGCTCGTCGAGCAGCGGCGACGGGGCCTCCTCGATCACCTTCTGGTGGCGGCGCTGCAGGCTGCACTCACGCTCGCCGAGATGGACGACGTTGCCGTGGGTGTCGGCGAGGATCTGCACCTCGATGTGCCGCGGGCGCTGCACGAACCGTTCGAGGAACAGGGTGTCGTCGCCGAACGCGGAGGCCGCCTCGCGCCGCGCGGAGGCGAGCGCCTCGGCGAGCTGACCGGATTCGGTGACCAGGCGCATGCCCTTGCCGCCGCCGCCGGCGGACGGCTTGATCAGCACCGGGTACCCGATGTCGCCTGCCGCGGCGATCAGCTCGTCGTCGGTCAGGCCGGGCCGGGAGATGCCCGGCACGACCGGGACGTCGAACGCGGCGACGGCGTTCTTGGCGGTGATCTTGTCGCCCATGACCTCGATGGCCTTGGCGGGCGGGCCGAGGAACACGATCCCGGCGTCGGCGCAGGCCTGCGCGAAGCCCGAGTTCTCGGACAGGAAGCCGTAACCGGGGTGGATCGCCTGCGCACCGGTGCGCCGGGCCGCGTCGATCACCTTGGCGATGTCGAGGTAGCTCTCGCGCGCGGCGGCGGGGCCGAGGCGCACCGCGGTGTCGGCCTCACGCACGTGCCGGGCGCCGGCGTCGGCGTCGCTGTACACGGCGACGGAGCGGATCCCCATCCGCCGCAGCGTGCGGATCACCCGGACCGCGATCTCCCCGCGGTTGGCGACCAGAACGGTATGGAACATCCCGGCTCGGCCGGTGGTATCGAACATGCTCATGTGCCTCACATCCGGAAGACGCCGTAGGAGACCGGCTCGAGGGGTGCGTTCGCGCACGCCGACAGGGCCAGGCCGAGAACTTCCCGCGTGTCGGCGGGATCGATGATGCCGTCGTCCCACAGCCGCGCGGTCGAGTAGTAGGGGTTGCCCTGGTGCTCGTACTGCGCGCGGATCGGCGCCTTGAACGCCTCCTCCTGCTGGGAGGTCCACGGGGTGCCGGACGCGTCGAGCTGTTCCGAACGCACCGTCGCCAGGACGGAGGCGGCCTGCTCGCCGCCCATCACCGAGATGCGGGCGTTGGGCCACATCCACAGGAAGCGCGGCGAGTACGCCCGCCCGCACATCGAGTAGTTGCCGGCGCCGTAGGAGCCGCCGACGACGACGGTCAGCTTCGGCACCCGCGCGCACGCGACGGCGGTGACCATCTTGGCGCCGTGCTTGGCGATGCCGCCGGCCTCGTAGTCCCGGCCGACCATGAAGCCGGAGATGTTCTGCAGGAACAGCAACGGGATCGAGCGCTTGTCGCACAGCTCGATGAAATGGGCGCCCTTCTGGGCGGATTCACCGAACAGCACGCCGTTGTTGGCGACGATGCCGACCGGGTGGCCGTGGATCCGGGCGAAGCCGGTGACCAGGGTCTTGCCGTACTCGGCCTTGAACTCGGAAAAGCTCGAGCCGGGCCCGGCCGGATCGCCGTCGACGATGCGCTCGATGACCTCGTGCACGTCGTAGGGGGTGCGCGGGTCGGTGGGCACGGCGTCGTACAGCTCGGCCGGATCCGCGGCGGGCGCGAAGGTCGGCGTCACGTCCCACGGCCGGGGGTTGCGGGGCCCGAACGTGGCGACGATGCCGCGCACCCTGTTCAGCGCGTCGCGGTCGTCCTCGGCGAGGTGGTCGGTGACACCGGAGACCTTCGAGTGCAGGTCGCCGCCGCCGAGTTCCTCCGCGGTGACGACCTCGCCGGTGGCGGCCTTCACCAGCGGCGGGCCGCCGAGGAAGATGGTGCCCTGGTTGCGGACGATGACGGCCTCGTCGCTCATCGCGGGCACGTAGGCGCCGCCGGCGGTGCACGAGCCCAGCACCGCGGCGATCTGCGGGATCCCCTTGGCGCTCATGGTGGCCTGGTTGTAGAAGATGCGGCCGAAGTGCTCGCGGTCGGGGAACACCTCGTCCTGCCTCGGCAGGAAAGCCCCGCCGGAGTCGACCAGGTAGAGGCAGGGCAGCTGGTTCTGCAGCGCGATCTCCTGCGCCCGCAGGTGCTTCTTGACCGTGACCGGGTAGTAGGTGCCGCCCTTGACGGTGGCGTCGTTGGCGACGATCACGCACTCGCGGCCGGACACCCGGCCGATGCCGGCGATGATGCCCGCGCCCGGGCACTCGTCGTCGTACATGCCGTTCGCGGCCAGCGGCGCGATCTCGAGAAACGCGCTGCCGGGGTCGAGCAGGGCGTCGACGCGGTCGCGGGGCAGCAGCTTGCCGCGGGCGACGTGCCGATCCCGCGCCTTCTCGCTGCCGCCGAGGGAGGCGGTCGCGAGCTTGTCGCGCAGCTCGGCGACCAGCTGCACGTGCTGGTCGCGGTAGGTCCGCGGAGCGGTCGTTGGGGGGGTTGTCACAGTACCGTCCTCGCCATGGGGGTGAACGCCTGAGTTAATACTCGATAACTGAAAATAAGGTTAGCTGTGATTAACTGAGTTGTCCAGACCACATCAGGAAGGAAGGGTGCGGCCGATGACCGAGCTGAAGCCGGACACCGACGAGCAGCTGCTCACCCCGCGCGGCCGGGCCAAGGCCGACCGGCGGCGGCAACTGCTGCAGGCCGCGGCACGGCTCGTCGCCGAACGCGGCTTCAACGGCGTGCGCCTCGAGGATCTCGGCGCGGCGGTGGGCATCAGCGGTCCCGCCGTCTACCGGCACTTCCCCAACAAGGACGCGCTGCTCGTCGAGCTCCTGGTCGACATCAGCCGCCGTCTGCTGGCGGGCGGTACCGACGTGCTCGACCACACCGACGAGCCCCGGCGCGCGCTCGACCGGCTCGTGGACTTCCACCTCGACTTCGCGCTGGGGGAGCCGGACCTGATCCGCGTCCAGGACCGGGAGCTGCAGTCCCTCCCGGAGGACGCCCGCAGGGAGGTGCGCCAGACCCAGCGGCGGTACGTCGAGCTGTGGGTGGGCGTGCTGCGCCGGCTCGACCCCGCCCTGGGGGAGTCCGACGCTCGGACCATGGCCCACGCGGCGTTCGGGCTCATCAACTCGACGCCGCACAGCGCCGACCGGTCCTCTCCCGCGGCGACCCGGGCGGTCCTGCGGCGCATGACCCTGGCCGCGCTCGGCGCCGATCGGCCGGGCATCGAGGACTCCGGGACCTGAACAGGCACGGGGACCCCGTCCGGATCTCCGGACGGGGTCCCGTTTCGCCGCTGTTACCGGACCCTGCTCCTCGTCATGGAGGTGTAGGCCAGCGTCAGCACCGCGGCCACGGCGATGCTGATGATCCAGCGGATCCAGTCGATACCTTCGGTGTCGCCCTGGTCGCTGATCATGCCCCAGATCCAGTAGCCGAGCAGGGCGCCGATGATGCCGATGACGATGGTGATGAGCCATCCCATCGCCTGCTTCCCCGGTATCACCAGCCGTGCGAGCACACCGATGACCGCGCCGAAGATGATCGTGCCGATGATTTCTCCCATCACGGGCTCCTCTCTCGGAACATCGAACCGTGGGGACGGTATGCCACAGAGTGCGCGGAATATGCGCGCTTCGGGTGAATTCCGGTGAATCTTCTGCAAAAAGTTGCGCGGTCCCGGAGGTGGGGGGGGG
>NZ_JBSNCE010000040.1:0-48058 GCF_053764755.1 Rhodococcus sp. 2H158 | reverse complement strand
TCAAACTCTCCGTTGAAGACTCACAATCAAACCCCGAAGGGCCGATCAGTCATAGACATCGAGCCAAATCACCAGCAAAAAACTCAAACTAGCAAAACACTGACCACCACAGACGGAAGAATGCGGCAGCCAGCAACAACCACCCCCCGAAAAGAGGAGCGGTCGCACCAAAAAATAATTGGCACTGACATTCATCGGCACACTGTTGAGTTCTCAAAGAACACGCACACACCATCGCTCCGCGCCTTCGCGCCTTGCTCCGGGGCAACCGTTCTAGCCTAACACTCCGAGCTCGCGGACGCAAACACTGTCTGCGATCTTCGTGCTGGCTGCTCGACCGATCAGGACATAACCTCTTTCCGTACCTCTCGGTCCGGGTCGGTGTCCGTGTCGCTCGAACGACGACAAAGTTACGCCACCGCTAACGGGCCGTCAAATCCGCAGGTCAGCGGCCCGTCGGCGGTGGCGGTAGTGCGCTCAGCCGCGTTCGACTCGCACGCCGGCGAAGTTGCGCTTGCCTCGCCGCAGGACGAGCCAGCGGTCGTGCAGCAGATCCGCACTCGACGGGGTCCACTCCTCGGACGAGATTCGCTGGTTGTTCACGGAGGCGCCCCCCTCCTTGATCGTGCGTCGGGCAGCGCCCTTGCTCTCGCACAGGCCGGTCGCGACGAGCAGGTCGACGATCGTGCCGGGCTGCCCGTCGTGCACTTCCGCGACGGAGGCCTCTGCCAGCGCGGCCGAGAGGGTCGCTTCGTCCAGGTCCGCCAACTCTCCACGACCGAACAGCGCCCGGCTCGCGAGTTCGACCGCCCGGGTGTTGGCCTCTCCGTGAACGAGGGTCGTCATTTCGGCGGCAAGGCGGCGCTGCGCCTCGCGCGCCTGTGGCCGCTCGGCCGTCGCCGTCTCGAGTTCGGCGAGTTCGTCCTGATCCAGGAACGTGAACCACCGCAGGTACTTCACGACGTCGGCGTCCGCGGCGTTGACGAAGTACTGGTACCAGGCGTACGGCGTGGTCATCTCCGGGTCGAGCCAGAGGCTTCCGCCGCCGGTGGACTTCCCGAACTTCTTGCCGTCGGCCGAGGTGACGAGCGGGACGGTGAGCGCGTGCACGGCGGCGCCGTCGGTCCGTCGGTTGAGCTCGACGCCCGCGATGATGTTGCCCCACTGGTCCGACCCACCCACCTGCAGCGTGCACCCGTGCTCACGACGCAACTGCACGTAGTCGTTGGCCTGCAGCAGCATGTAGCTGAACTCGGTGTACGAGATGCCGTCGCCCTCGAGCCGGCGCTTCACCGTGTCGCGAGCGAGCATGACGTTGACGGAGAAATGCTTGCCGATATCGCGGAGGAAGTCGACGACGCTGAGCGAGGAGGTCCAGTCGGCGTTGTTGACGACGATCGCGCTGGTCTGCGAGTCGTCGAAGTCCACGAACCGCTCGAGCTGACCGCGGATGCGTTCGGCCCATTCGGCGACCGTGTCCGCCGAGTTCATGGTCCGCTCCCCTACCTCCCGCGGATCTCCGATCATGCCGGTAGCGCCGCCCGCCAGCACGATGGGTCGGTGGCCCGCTCGCTGGAAACGCTTCAGGGCCAGCAACGGCACGAGGTGACCGGCATGCAGACTCGGGCCGGTGGGATCGAATCCGGCATAGAGCGTGACCGGGCCCGCGGCGAGATCGCGGCGGAGTGTGTCGAGGTCGGTCGATTGGGCGATCAGTCCACGCCAGGTCAGTTCGTCGAGGATGTGCTCAGTCACCGCTCGATCATCCCATCCGACGGGGAGCGGCCGGCGCGCGCGGGCTGCGCCGGTAGGCCGACACACCCACGGCGCCGGGGATCCACAGCCGCCACGGTCGTTCGGCCGCGACGCTGATGCCCACGCGTGGGCCCGACGCGACCCGGTCGACGTCACCCAGAGTGAGTTTCGCGGATGCGCCATCGTCGAGCACATCGATCCCGTTGTCCGCCAGCGTCAATCCCAAGGCGGCCGCGAGGTTGCCGGGTCCGCGGGCGAGGTTCGGTGCGGAAGTCCCGGCCGTTCGCCGGGCACGGACGATCTCCTCCCCCGCGACTACTTCGGCGCCTCGCAGCAGTACCGCCGCGGCCACTCCGTCGGGCCCGACGGAGATGTTCGCGCAGTGGTGCAGCCCATAGCTGCGGTAGATGTAGAGATGGCCGGCGGGGCCGAACATCACCGCGTTCCGCGGCGTACGTCCCCGGTAGGAGTGCGCCGCCGGATCGGGCCAGGGACCGTCCTCGGGCCCGCCGTAGGCCTCGACCTCCGTGATCCGCAGGAGCACCTCGCCCGCGCACAGCGTGGCGCCGAGGATCGTGTGCGCCGCAGTCAGCGGGTCGACCCCGGTGAGCCGCTCGAACGCCACGCTCAGTCCGCCACCCGGTCCTCGGTCCAGCCGGCCACGCCGCGCGCGACGTAGTCCTCGTGTTCGGCGTCGGTCACCTCTCGGGCCTCGTCGACGAGGAGGACGGGGATGCCGTTCTCGATCGGATACGCGCGGCGCAACCGCGGGTTGTAGAGGACCGAATCGTCCACGAGGAGCAGCGGCCCCTTGTCCTGCGGGCAGGCCAGGATGCTCAGCAGCGTGGGATCGACAGCCACGGTGGTCCTCTCGACGGTGGTGCGGGACTCGGACGGCCCCAGGCTACCGTGCGCCCGGTGCCGGACCTGCGCCGACGCCGGTGAATCTCGCCGCGACCGCTTTGGTGAACCGCTTGTAGGTTCCGGTCGCCGGGTCGGCGAACCACGACCGCACCGTCGGCTTCGGCAGGCCCCGTGCCGGCAGGTCACCGGACATCGGCCGATACGTGGGCCCGAGTGCGATGTGCGGCACGACATGGACCAGGTCGGGCCGTTCCGGGGCGGGAACCGCGTCGAGTGCCGCCGTGATCTCGGCGGCACTCGGCGCGCGGTTCTCGCGCAGGGTGCATGCGGCCACGGCCACTTCGGTGTCTCCGATGCGCACGCCGTATACGACGCAGAGATCGACCCGCGGGATACCGCCGAGAGCATCCACCACCGGCTGGCCGTACACCGGTCCGTGCGGGGTGCGGATGACACTGTGCTTGCTGTCGAGCAGCCAGTAGTCACCGTCCTGGTCTCGCCGGAAGAGGTTCTCGGTGGGCACCCACACGTCGCCGAGTTCGAACACTCCCCGCATGACGCCGGGCAGCGCTTCCGTCGACGCGCTGGGCCGCCCGAGCAGGAGGCCGACCTCGCCGTCGGCGCTCTCGCGGACGAAGCCCCGCGCGTCCTCCACCAGCCGCCCGGTGGTCGGGTCCCACGCGCCCAGGCGTGCCTCGGCGCTGCCGGGCAGCGGCCGTCCCTTGCATCCGATCTTGGCACCCGAGACGTTGGCCAGGACGATCTCGCCGTCGGTGGAGGCATAGAACTCGAGCACCTGGGCGGGAGCGAAGCGTTCGAGGGTCCGCCGCCACAGGCCGGGCGTCATGCCCGAGCCGATGAAGAGGCGGACGGGGTGGATCTCGTCGATGTGCAGTGCCGGGCTGTCGAGGATGTCCCGCATCATCGCCCAGGTGTAGGTGACGACGGTGACGCCGTAGCGGTGCACTTCCTCGCTGAAGCGGGCGGGGTCCAGGCCGTGGGACAGGGCTATGCGGCAGCCGCCGGCGAGAGCGCCACCGAAGCTGACCAGGAGACCGGACGAATGATAAAGCGGGGCAAGGCAGTACACCGTGTCACCACGCCCCAGCGCGGCGGCGGTGGCGGTACCGAAGGCCGAGAGCGCCCATCGGTGGTTGGAGATCTGACGCATCTCCAGGGTGTCGCCGCTCCCAGTGAACAGGAGGAAGGCGAGTTCCCGCGCGACACCGGGGTCGGGCGCATACCAGCCGGGGAGTTCGACCGTGGTGATGTCGAGGTGTTCGAGATCGACGACGTCGGCGCCGGCAGGAATGTCCAGTTCGCGGATGCTGCCACCACCGAGGACCAAGGCCGGGATGCCGGTGGCGATCGCCTGCTGGAGGTTCTCGGGATCGGTGATGATCTTCTGGACGGCGCCCAACCGGATGGCCTCGTCGAGGTCGGGGCCGGGCGGGAGCAGGACCGACACCGCGCCGATGCGGGAGACGGCCGTGACCGCGGCCATCGCACTGGGGCGGGTGTCCATGAGGACACCGATGTGGGCGGCGGGGCGGACACCGGAGTGCACCAGCCCGCGCACCACGTTGTCGATCCGCCGATTGACGTCGGCGAAGGTGTAGACGCGGTCCTCGTAGATGAAGCACTCGCGGTGCGGCCCCTTGCGGCACTGCTCCGTCAGGACGCTGGCGAGCGAGATGCGGGTGCGTGGCTGAATCTGCCCGAGCCGGGCCAGGCGCGGAAGAGCCCGGGCCGCCTCCCCCGACAGCTCCCGGGCCCCGCGCACCGTTTCGGAGGCCAGGTCGGCGATGCCCTTGCCGACCTCCACACCGACCTCGGCGATGGTGGCGACGGTGTGGGTGAGTCGGGCCGCGACGGACACCCCGGTCTCTCCTTCCGCGTGGAGCTCGGGGATCGCCATCCGGCCGACGCCGACCGGCCGGTCGCCGTGCCCCTCCCGCCACTGCACCCATTCGCCGACGGCGGGCCAGGTCTGTCGCGCCGCGGTGCCACCCACGACGAGTCCGAAATGGCCTGCGCGCAAGGAGTATTCGAACACCTGAGCCCGGGGGGCGGCCTTGCGTATGCCGCGCACCGCGAGGGGCTGCCCGATGTCGTCCACCTCGCCGACGAACGCGAGGATGGGGCAGGTGATCTCGGCCAGGCTCACGGCCCGGTCGTTGATGACGAAGCCGCCGCTGACCATGCGGTTGTGCACGATGAACTGGCGAAGCAACTCGGCCACTGCAGGACCGGACCAGGCCACCCACCCCTCCGTGTCGAGGAAGCGGCGCTGGGGTTCGCGCGGCAGGAGGGCTTCCCGATCGTGCAGCTGCATGAGGAACTCGATGCGCGAACGGACGGTCTTGACGGGGTCGAGGAACTGGAAGCCGGTCTTGGCCATCCACCCGGTGATGGCGAGCCGGTTGAAGACGTGGTCGGCGAGGAAGTCGGCGGCCCGGACGGCGACGCCCTCGGGGATCCCGAACGGCAGGGCGGCCAGGGTGTCCACGGGGCTGCCGAAGGTGATCAGGCTGGCGACGTGCCGACTGCGGCGGTAGGCCGCGGCCTGATAGCAGAACATGCCGCCCTGCGAGTACCCGGCCAGGTGGATGTCACGGCCGGTGTATTCGTGCACGTGATCGATGATCTCGTCGAGGGCGATGATGTGGTCGGTGAGGGTGCGGTCCCACCCGCCTTCTTCCCGGTCCGGGGAGCCGAAGTCGACCACCCAGGGGTCGAGCCCCATCGAGTGCAGGATGCCGACGGCTCCGGTCTCGCGGGTGACGTCGTACACATCCGCCGACATCATCATCGGGGGGACCATCACCACCGGAGCAGCATTCTCGGCGGCGTCGGATTCCGGGTAGTAGTGCCGCAGCCTGTACATGCCGGTCCGCTCGACGATCTGGAACGGCGACGGTGTCGCCCCCGTTTCCAGACCGCCGTGACGGACCACCTCGAGGCCGTTCTGCGCGGTCGCCACCACGCGCCGCAGGGGCCCCATCACCGATCCACCGCCCAGTGCCACGAACCTCTTCCCATCCGCCGAGTTCTGCGTGTGTCCACCCTGTCAGGAATGACAGCCTGCCACATTACGTCGAGGCGATGGCCCTGTTCACCGAGCGGGCCGGTCAGCTGCGCACCCAGTCCCGCAGCGCGCGAGCGGCGGCACGAACTCCGTCGAGCTGTTCACCTACCCGGACGCCCGCGGTGCCGCCGCGGGCGTTGCGGGAAGCGATGGATCCCTCCACGGTGAGCACCTCGCGGACCTGCGGCGTCAGCGCGGGGTCGACCGCCGTCAGCTCGTCGTCGGTGAGTTCCTCGAGGCCGACGCCGCGCGCCTCCGCCGCCCGCACGCACGCCCCGGCCGCCTCGTGTGCGACGCGGAACGGGACACCCTGGCGCACCATCCACTCGGCGATGTCGGTGGCGAGGGTGAAACCGGCGGGTGCCAGCCGGGCCATGCGATCGGTGTGGAACGTCAGGGTGGACACGAGACCGGTGATCGCCGGCAGGAGCAGCTCGAGCTGCAATACCGAGTCGAACACCGGCTCCTTGTCTTCCTGCAGGTCCCGGTTGTACGCCAGCGGCTGGGCCTTGAGGGTGGCGAGCAGGCCGGTGAGATTGCCGATGAGGCGACCTGCCTTGCCCCGGGTCAGTTCCGAGACGTCCGGGTTCTTCTTCTGCGGCATGATCGACGATCCGGTGGACCACTCGTCGGCGAGGGTGATGTAGCCGAACTCCGGGGTGCTCCAGAGGATGACCTCCTCCGCCATGCGGGAGAGGTCAACCGCGATCATCGCGAACACGAACGCGGCCTCGGCGGCGAAGTCGCGCGCCGAGGTGGCGTCGATCGAGTTCTCGGCGGCGGAGTCGAAGTTCAGCTCTGCCGCGATCGCGTCGGGGTCGAGGCCGAGGGAGGAGCCGGCGAGCGCTCCCGAGCCGTACGGGGACACCGCCGCACGCGCGTCGAAGTCCCGCAGCCGCTGCACGTCGCGCAGCAGCGGGTGGGCGTGCGCGAGCAGATGGTGCGCGAGCAGCACCGGCTGTGCTGCCTGCAGGTGGGTCTTGCCCGGCATCACCGCGGCGGGATGCGCGGCGGCCTGGTCGGCGAGCGCGTCGACGACGGCGAGGACACCGTCGGCGATACGTCGCGCCGCGTCACGCAGCCACATCCGGAACAGGGTGGCGACCTGATCGTTGCGGGAGCGGCCGGCTCGCAGCCGGCCGCCGACGTCGGGACCGACCCGCTCGATGAGCCCACGTTCGAGGGCGCCGTGGACGTCCTCGTCGGACTCGGCTGGGGCGAACGCGCCGGAGGCGACGTCGGCGCCGAGCCGGTCGAGGCCGTCGAGCATGGTGGCGAGGTCGGCCTCGCTGAGCAGGCCGGCCTTGTGCAGCACGCGCGCGTGCGCCTTGGAGGCCCGGACGTCGTAGGGGGCGAGCGCCCAGTCGAAGTGGGTGGACTTGCTCAGTGCCGCCATGGCGGCGGCCGGTCCGGATGCGAACCGGCCGCCCCATAGGGCGCCCTCGTTGGTGCCGTGGCTCTGGATGCCTTCGGCATCGTGGCTCTGGATGCCTTCGGCATCGTGGCTCTGGATGCCTTCGGCATCGTGGCTCTGGATGCCTTCGGCATCGTGGCTCTGGATGCCTTCGGCATCGTGGCTCTGGATGCCTTCGGCGTCGGGGGCGGTCATGACTACAGGCCCAGGTCCCGCTTGGCGGCGACCTTGGAGGACAGGCCGTGGATCTGGACGAAGCCCTTGGCGTTGGACTGGTCGAAGCTGTCGCCCTCGTCGTAGGTGGCGAGGTTGAAGTCGTACAGCGATTCGGCGCTGCGGCGGCCGTTGACGGCGATGTGGCCGCCGTGCAGGACGAGCCGGATGTCGCCGGAGACGTGCTCCTGGGTGTTCTGGACGAACGAGTCGAGCGCGTACTTCAGCGGCGAGTACCAGAGGCCGTCGTAGACCAGCTCGCTCCAGCGCTCCTCCACGCGGCGCTTGTACCGGCCGAGTTCGCGTTCGAGGGTGACGTGCTCGAGCTCCTGGTGGGCGTGGATGAGGGTGAGCGCGCCGGGGGCCTCGTAGATCTCGCGGCTCTTGATGCCGACGAGCCGGTCCTCGACCATGTCGAGGCGGCCGACGCCCTGGGCGCCGGCGCGGCGGTTCAGTTCCTGGATGGCCTCGAGCACGGTGACCGGCCGGCCGTCGATCGCGGTGGGCACGCCCTTCTCGAAGGTGATGATCAGCTCGTCGGGGGCCTGCCAGTTGAGGCTGGGGTCCTCGGTGTAGTCGTAGACGTCCTTGGTGGGGGCGTTCCAGAGGTCCTCGAGGAAGCCGGTCTCGACGGCACGGCCCCACACGTTCTGGTCGATCGAGAACGGGGACTTCTTGGTGACGTTGATCGGCAGGTTGTGCTCGCCGGCGAAGGCGATGGCCTTCTCGCGGGTCCAGGCGTAGTCGCGGACGGGGGCGATGACCTCGAGGTCGGGGGCGAGGGCGCCGAAGCCGACCTCGAAGCGGACCTGGTCGTTGCCCTTACCGGTGCAGCCGTGCGAGACCACCGTGCCGCCGTGATCGCGGGCAGCCTTGACGATGTGCTTGACGATCAGGGGGCGGCTGATCGCGGAGACCAGCGGGTAGCGGTCCATGTAGAGGGCGTTGGCCTGGACGGTCGGCAGGCAGTACTCCTCCGCGAACTCGTCCTTGGCGTCGACGACGACGGATTCGACCGCGCCGCAGTCGAGGGCGCGCTGGCGCACGACCTCCATGTCCTCGCCGCCCTGGCCGAGATCGATGGCGACGGCGACGACCTCCTTGCCGGTCTCCTTGCCGATCCAGCTGATGGCGACGGAGGTGTCCAGCCCGCCCGAGTAGGCGAGTACGACGCGATCGGCCATTGTGTTTGTGCTCCTTCTTGATTGAACTTGCGTCTATCGGTGCTCGGTGCGCGATCGGATCAGGCCAGGGATTCGATCTTCGCGGCGAGGTCGGCTCCGGTGAGGGGCTCGCGCGCGATCACCGCGATGGTGTCGTCGCCGGCGATGGTGCCGACCACTTCGGGTAATGATGCCCGATCGAGTGCGCTGGCCAGATAGTGCGCTGCTCCGGGTGGGGTGCGGAGCACGGCGATGTTGCCGCTCGAGTCGGTGGAGACCAGCAGTTCGCCGAGGAGGCGGGAGAGCCGGTCGGTGCCTCCGGACACGCCGCGGACGGGGCTCCCGTCCTCGGGGACGACGTACACCCCGGGCCCGCCGTCGGCGCCGCGGAGCTTGACTGCACCGAGCTCCTCGAGGTCGCGGGAGAGGGTGGCGTTGGACACCTCGATGCCCTCGGAAGCCAGCAGCGCGGCGAGTTCCGGCTGGCTGCGGATCGCGTGGGTGGCGACGAGCGCGGTGATCCGGGCCTGCCGGGCGGCGCGGGTCGGGGCCGCGGCGGCGCCGGCCGGTCCGGCGCCGCTCGACGGTTCGGCCACGCTGCTCACGGTTACCGTTCGCGCTGCTCGAGCAGCCACACGAGCAGCGCCTTCTGTGCGTGGAGGCGGTTCTCGGCCTCGTCCCACACCACCGACTGCGGTCCGTCCAGGACCTCGTCGGTGACCTCGTCGCCGCGGTGGGCGGGCAGGCAGTGCAGCACGACGGCGTTCGGGTCGGCGAGCGCGAGCAGCTCGGCGTTGACCTGGTACGGGCGGAAGGGACCGACGCGGTCGAGTCCGTCGTTCTCCTGGCCCATGGAGGTCCAGGTGTCGGTGACGAGGGCGTCGGCGCCGGCGACGGCGGCGCGCGGGTCCTCGGTGAGGGTGATCCGCGCGCCGGTTTCGGCGGCGCGGGCGCGGGCCGCGTCCACGACGGCGGGGTTCGGGACGAAACCGGCGGGGGCGGCGATCGTGACGTCGATGCCGGCGGTGACACCGCCGAGCAGCAGCGAGTGCGCCATGTTGTTGGCGCCGTCGCCGAGGTAGGTCAGCTTCAGCCCGTGCAGCTCACCCTTGTGCTCGCGGAGGGTGAGCAGGTCCGCGAGGACCTGGCAGGGGTGGTATTCGTCGGAGAGGGCGTTGACCAGGGGCACGGTGGCGCCCTCGGCCATCGCCTGGAGCCGGTCCTGGCCGAAGGTGCGCCAGACGACGGCGTCGACGTAGCGGGACAGGACGCGGCCGGTGTCCTGCAGGGTCTCCTCGCGTCCGAGCTGGGTGGTGCGGCCGTCGACGACGACAGCGTGGCCGCCGAGCTGGGCGATACCCATCTCGAAGGAGAAGCGGGTGCGGGTCGAGTTCTTCTCGAAGATGACGCCGACGCCGCGCGGGCCCTCGAGGGGACGGGCCGAGAACGGGGCCTTCTTCAGGGCCGCGGCGAGGTCGAGGACCTCGCTCTGCTGCGCGGGTGTGAGGTCGTCGTCCTTGAGGAAGTGCTTCACCATGGGTCTAGTTTCCTTCCTGCTGGGCGGCGTCGAGCACGCAGGGCAGCGTCGCGACGAACCCGTCGGCCTGTTCCTGGGTGAGGATCAGCGGCGGCGCGAGGCGGATGACGTCGGGGGCGGCGGCGTTGACGAGATAGCCGGCGTCCCGGGCGGCCGCTTCGACGGCGGGTGCCTTGGTGTCGGTGAGGACGATGCCGAGCAGCAGGCCGGCGCCTCGGACGTGGTCGACGAGGGGGTGCCCGAGCGCTTCGATGCCGGTGGCGATGGATTTGCCGACGGCGTCGACGTGGGCGAGCAGGTGCTGTTCGTCGATGGTGCGCAGGACGGCGAGCGCGGCGGCGGCGCACACCGGGTTGCCGCCGAAGGTGGTGCCGTGCTTGCCGGGCTGGAAGAAGTCGGCGGCCGGTCCGGTGGCGACGACGGCGCCGATGGGCAGGCCACCGCCGAGCCCCTTGGCGAGGGTCATCACGTCGGGCACGATGCCGACGGCCTGGTGGGCGAAGAACGTGCCGGTGCGGGCGATGCCGGTCTGCACCTCGTCGAGGACGAGCAGCGCCCCGCGTTCGGCGGTGATGCGGCGGGCGTGGGCCAGGTAGCCCTCGGGGGGCACGACGACGCCGGACTCCCCCATGATCGGCTCGAGGAATACGGCGGCGGTGTTCTCGTCGACGGCGGCGTCGAGGGCGTCCGCGTCGCCGTAGGGGACGAATTCGACGCCGGGGGGCATGGGTTCGAACGGGGCGCGCTTGTCGGGCTGGCCCGTGAGTGCCAGGGCGCCCATGGTGCGGCCGTGGAAGGCCTTCTCGGCGGCGATGATCTTGGGGCGTCCGGTGAGCCGGGCGAGCTTGAACGCAGCCTCGTTGGCTTCGGTGCCGGAGTTGCAGAAGAACGCCCGGCCGGGGTGCCCGAAGTGCGCGAGGAGACGTTCGGCGAGTTCGACGACGGGTCCGCTGGCGTAGAGGTTGGACACGTGGCCGAGGGTGTCGAGTTGCGCGGTGACGGCCTCGCGGATGGCGGGATGGCGGTGACCGAGGGCGTTGACGGCGATGCCACCGAGCAGGTCGAGGTACTGCTTGCCGTCGGCGTCGGTGACGACGGCACCGTCGCCGGCGACGAGGGCGACCTTGGGGACGCCGTAGTTGTTCATCAGCGACCCGGCCCAGCGCTGCTGGAGTTCTGAGGTGCTGGTCATGAGGTGCCTTCCTGGGTGGGTGCGGTCGTCCGGGGGTGGGCGGGAGTGACCATCGTGCCGATGCCTTCCTCGGTGAGGAGTTCGAGCAGCACCGAGTGCGGCTGGCGTCCGTCGATGACGTGGGCGGTGGGCACGCCGCCGCGGACGGCCCGCAGGCAGGCCTCCATCTTCGGGACCATGCCGGCGTCGAGGGACGGCAGCAGATCGGCCAGGGCGTCGGCGTCGATGCTGGTGGCGAGGGAACTGCGGTCGGGCCAGTCGGTGTAGAGGCCCTCGACGTCGGTGAGGACGACGAGCTTCTCCGCGCCGAGCGCCTCGGCGAGCGCGGCGGCTGCGGTGTCGGCGTTGATGTTGTGGACCACGCCGTCGGCATCGGGGGCAATGGTGGAGACGACGGGGATGCGGCCGGCCGCGATGAGGTCGTGGACGGCGGCGGGGTCCACGGAGGTGACGTCGCCGACGAGACCGATGTCGGTGTCCTCGCCGTCGACGACGACCGTGCGGCGGGTGGCGGTGAAGAGGTGGGCGTCCTCGCCGGAGATGCCGACGGCGTACGGGCCGTGGGCGTTGATCAGGCCGACGAGTTCGCGGCCGACCTGGCCGAACAGCACCATGCGGACGACGTCCATCACCTCGGGGGTGGTGACGCGGAAACCACCGCGGAACTCCCCTGCCATGCCCAGTCGCTTCAGCATGGCGTTGATCTGCGGTCCGCCGCCGTGGACGACGACGGGATGGACGCCGACGGTGCGCAGGAACGCCATGTCGGCGGCGAAGGCGCGCTTGAGGTCGTCGTCGATCATGGCGTTGCCGCCGTACTTGACCACGACGATCTTGTCGCGGAACTTCTGCAGCCAGGGCAGGGCCTCGGCGAGGACGTACGCCTTCTGGTGGGCGGTGAGCTGCGCGATGGGATCGGTGGTCGTCTCGGTTCCGGTCATGACGAGTAGGCCGAGTTCTCTTCGACGTATCCGTGGGAGAGGTCGGTGGTGCGGATGGTCACCTCGGCGTCGCCGACGCCGAGGTCGATGTCGAGGGCGATGTCGGGGCCGGAGAGGTCGACCTCGCGGGCGCCGGGGGCGCCGACGCCGTCGATGCACACCGGGGAGCCGTTGAACGTGACGGAGATGCGGTTCGGGTCGAGCTCGATCGGGGCGATGCCGATCGCGGCGAGGACGCGACCCCAGTTGGGGTCGGAACCGAACAGGGCGGTCTTGACGAGGTTGTCGCGCGCGACGGTGCGCGCGCCGACCAGGGCGTCCTGTTCGCTTGCGGCGCCACGGACGGTGACGGTGACCCGCTTGGTGACGCCCTCGGCGTCGGCCATCATCTGCCCGGCGAGGTCGTCGCACACGGCGAGGACGGCGGCGTCGAGCTGTTCCTGGGTGGGGGTGATGCCGCTGGCACCGGACGCGAGCAGCAGCACGGTGTCGTTGGTGGAGGTGGAGCCGTCGACGTCGAGGCGGTCGAATGTCAGCCGGGTGGCGGCGCGTAGGGCGCGGTCGAGCTGCTCGGCGGTGGCGACGGCGTCGGTGGTGACGACGCACAGCATGGTGGCCAGGGCGGGGGCGAGCATGCCGGCACCCTTGGCCATGCCGCCGACGTTCCACTTGTCGGCGTGGTGCAGGGCTGCCTGCTTGGGCACCGTGTCGGTGGTCATGATGGCGTAGGCGGCGTCGGTGCCGCCGGAGATGCCGCCGGCGAGTTCGTGGACGATCTCCTCCACGCCGGCGAGGACCTTGCCCATGGGCAGCCGGTCGCCGATGAGTCCGGTAGAACACACGGCGATCTCGCCCGCACCGGTCTCGGTGCCCCAGTTGCTGAGGGTTTCGGCGACCTTCTCCGCGGTGGCGTGGGTGTCCTGGAACCCGCCGGGGCCGGTGCAGGCGTTGGCACCGCCGCTGTTCAGGATCACCGCGCGCAGGGCGCCGGAGGTGAGGACCTGCTGCGACCACAGCACGGGTGCGGCCTTGATCTTGTTGGTGGTGAACACGCCGGCGGCGGTCAGCTCCGGGCCCTCATTGAAGATCAGCGCGAGGTCCGGGTTGCCGGAGGCCTTGATGCCGGCGGGGATGCCCGCGGCGCGGAACCCGGCGGGCGACGTGACGCCCTGGGTGCGGATCAGGCGTCCGCCGGCGATGTCGACGGCGTCGGCGTAGACGTGCTCGTCGGTGGAGTGTCTGTCGATGCTCACGGGGCGACTCCCACGGTGGACAGGCCGGCGGTCTCGGGCAGGCCGAGTGCCAGGTTCATGGACTGCACCGCCGCGCCGGCGGTGCCCTTGGTCAGGTTGTCGAGCGCGGCGATGGCGACGAGGACGCCGGCGTCGGGGTCGACGGTGACGGCGAGCTGCACGGCGTTGGAGCCGAGCACCGCACCGGTGGTGGGCAGCACCCCTTCGGGCAGCACCTGGACGAACGGCTCGTCGGCGTAGGCCTTCTCGTACACGGCCCGGGCCTCGTCGGCGGTGGCCGTGGTGGGGGCTGTGCAGGTGGCGAGGATGCCGCGGGGCATCGGCGCCAGCACGGGGGTGAAGGAGACGGTGACGGCGGCGTCGGTCAGGGCTGCGAGGTTCTGCTTGATCTCGGGCGTGTGCCGGTGTGCTCCGCCGACGCCGTAGGCCCGCACCGAGCCCATCACCTCGGAGCCGAGGAGGTCGACCCTGGGGGACTTGCCGGCGCCGGAAGTGCCGGACACGGCGACGACCTGGACCCTCGGCTCGACGATGCCGGCCGCGACGGCGGGAGCCAGGGCGAGGGTGGCCGATGTGGGATAGCAGCCGGGGACCGCGATGCGGGTGGCGCCGATCAGGTGCTCGCGCTTGCCGGGCAGCTCGGGCATGCCGTAGGGCCAGGTCCCTGCGTGGTCGCCGCCGTACCAGCGTTCCCAGTCGGCCGACTCGGACAGACGGAAGTCGGCGCCGCAGTCGATGACGATGGTGGTGTCGGGCAGTTGCTCGGCGATGACGGCGGAGTGGCCGTGGGGCAGGCCGAGGAACACGACGTCGTGGCCGGCCAGGGTGTCGAGATCGGTGGCGCCGAGGACGCGGGCGGCCAGCGGAAGCAGGTGAGGATGGAACTCGCGGAGCGTCGCGCCGGCATTGCCGCCGGCGGTGAGCGCGCCGACGACGAGCCGGCCGTCCTGGTAGGCGGGATGACCGAGAAGCAGGCGCAGGATCTCGCCGCCCGCGTACCCGCTGGCCCCTGCGACGGCGACCCGAATCGGCGACTGTGCGGTCGCCGTGAATTCCGGTGAGTTACCCATACGATTGATTATGCATCATCATGCAACTTCATTCATACGGGTGGGTCGGACCGGGCCGGCTCACCCCTCGGCCAGCGAGCGGCGGATCTCGGTCAGCTTGTCGGCGGCGGCCCGTCGGCGCTCGTCGAACTGTTCCTCGAGCGTGCGCCCCGCCGCGCTCTCGCGGGCGAGTTCCTCCGCACCGATCGCCGTGCCTGCCCGACGCTCGATCTTCTCACGCACCGAGTCGAACGTGGGCACTCCGGCCGAGGTGTAACCGGAGGCCTCCCCCTCGGCGGGTGTCACGTCCGGCCCGACCGGGGACAGCGGGACGTCCGGCACCGACGGCGAGCCCGGCTCCGCCGGTGTCACGTCCGGGACCGACGGCGAACCGGGTTCCGCCGGTGTCACGTCGGGGACCGACGGAGAACCGGGCTCCGCTGGGGTGACGTCGGGCACGGGCGCGTCCGGAGCGTCCGGGCCGGGGTCGGGTGATGACGGATCCGCGGTCATGCTCCCAGGCTACGTCCGCAGGCGCGGGTCAGTGCCGCAGTTCGGCACCGACGGCGGCGGACGCCGACGCGACGGCGGCGGCGCGGGCGGCGCTGGCCTCGTCCTCCGTGAGCGTGCGGTCTGCAGCGCGGAACCGCAGCGCGAAGGCGAGCGACTTGCGGCCCTCCCCGACCTGCGCCCCCTCGAACACGTCGAACAGGCGAATGTCCTCGAGCAGTTCGCCGCCACCCGCGCGCAGCGCTTCCTCGACGTCGGCGGCCGGGACCTCCTTGGCCACGACGACGGCGACGTCCTGCAGGACGGCGGGGAACGGGGAGACCTTGGGCGCCGGCAGCGACTCCACGATCGGCAGCGCGTCGAGGTCGAGTTCGAACGCGCACGTGCGGGCGGGCAGGCCGCCGCGCTCGAGCACCGCCGGGTGCAGCTCGCCGGCATGGCCGACGACGACACCGTCGACAAGCAGCTCGGCGCAGCGGCCCGGATGCCAGGGCAGGTACTGCGCCGCGCGGCGCTGCAGCCGCACACCGGCGGCGGCCGCGACGGTCTCCGCCGCGGCGAACGCGTCGGTCGCCTCCGCGGGCCGGCCCGGGCCCCACGGCCCGGCGGGCTCCCGCAGGCCGCACAGCACCGCCCCGACATGGACGGGCTGCGCGGGCAGCGACCCTTCGAGCAGCGCGATCTGCTCGTCGGTGGGGCGCCGGTCCACCGGCAGCGGCGGTACCGGCCGGGTGCCGGGTCCGGGCAGGACGACCTGCGCGATCGCATAGAGCGACAGGTCGCGCTGGCCACGGGAGACGTTGCGGGCGAGCACCTCGAGCAGGCCGGGCAGCAGCGTCGTCGCCAGCTCGGGGCGGTCGGCCTCGAGCGGGTTGAGAACCTTGGTGGTGGTGCGGCGCGGGTCGCCGGCGTCGAGACCCCACGTGTCGAACACGTGCGCCGGCAGGAAGACGGGGGCGAGGACCTCGACGTGGCCGTCGGCGGCCAGGGCGCGGCCCACGGCGCGGCGGCGCTTCTGGCTCGGGGTCAGTCCGCGGCCGGCGGGGGCGGCGGGGAGCACGGACGGGATCTGCTCGAGTCCCTCGAGCCGCAGCACCTCCTCCACCAGGTCGGCCGGCTGGCGCAGGTCGGGTCGCCACGTGGGCGGCGTGACCACCAGCTGGCCGTGCCCGTCCGGGCCGACGCCGACCTCGACGCCACATCCGATCTGGGTGAGCCGGCGGGCGGCGGTGCCGGTCGGGTAGGCGACCCCGGCCATGCGGTCGGGCAGGTCGATGTCCATGCGGATCGAGACCGGCTCGACGGGGACCGAGATGTCGGTCAGGACCGGCTCGACGCGGCCACCGGCGATCTCCACGAGCAGCGACGCGGCCCGGTCCAGCGCCGGCAACGCCACTTCGGGGTCGACGTTGCGCTCGAACCGCTTGCCCGCCTCGCTGACCAGCTTGTGGCGCCGCGCGCTCCGGAACACGGCCAGCGGATCCCAGGTGGCGGCCTCGAGGAGGACGTCGGTGGTGGTGCCGCTCACCTCGGTGGCGACGCCGCCCATGATCCCGGCCAGGGAGATCACGCCGGAGTCGTCGGTGATGACGACGTCCTCGGGGTCGAGGTCGCGTTCGATGCCGTCGAGGGTGGTCAGCTTCTCCCCCGCCTTCGCGCGCCGCACGACGAGCTCACCCTGGAGGGTGGCGGCGTCGAAGGCGTGCAGCGGCTGGCCGAGTTCGAGCAGCACGTAGTTGGTCACGTCGACGGCCGGGGAGATCGGGCGGATGCCGGACAGCAGCAGCCGCCGCTGCAGCCACCACGGGGACACGGCCTTGGGGTCGATGCCGGTGACCTTGCGGGCGGCGAAGCGGGTGGCGTCGGCCTCCGGCTCGAGCCGGATCGGGTAGGCCTGGCCGCCGTCGGCCGGATTGGGCACGACGTGCGCGGGGTCGGCGAACTCGAGGTCGAAGCCGCACGCGAGCTCGCGGGTCAGGCCCCGCAGCGAGAAGCAGTAGCCGCGGTCGGGGGTGATGTTCAGCTCGATGACGGTGTCGCCGAGGCCGAGCAGGTCGTTGGCGTCGGTACCCGGTTCGGCGGTGCCCTCCTCGAGGACGAGGATGCCGGAGTGGTCCTTGCCGATGCCGAGCTCGGCGACGGAGCAGATCATCCCGTCGGAGACCCTGCCGTAGGTCTTGCGGGAGGCGATGGCGAAGCCGCCGGGCAGCACCGCGCCGGGCAGCGCGACGACCACGAGGTCGCCCTCGGTGAAGTTGCGGGCGCCGCACACGATGCCGCGCGGGGCGTCCTCGCCCACCTCGACCTGGCAGAAGCGGATGGGCTTCTTGAACTCGGTGAGCTCGGTGATCTCGAGGACGCGGCCGACGACGAGGGGGCCGTCGAGGCGCGCGAGGGTGTCGACCTCCTCCACCTCGAGTCCGACCCGGACGAATCCCGCATCGAGTTCCTCGGCGGTGACGTTCCACTCGGGGGTGGCCCGCTGCAGGATCTCGGTCAGCCAGGACTGCGCTACTCGCACTTGTGCTCAGCTCTTTCGGTCGGTTCGGTGGTCGGGTCTCGGGTCGGGCGGCGTCAGCCCTGCACGCCGAAGGGCAGGGTGAATCGGACGTCGCCCTCGACGATGTCGCGCATGTCGGAGATGCCGTTGCGGAACTGCAGGGTGCGCTCGAGGCCCATCCCGAACGCGAAGCCGGTGTACTCGTCGGGGTCGATGCCGCTCGCGCGCAGCACGTTGGGGTTGACCATGCCGCAGCCGCCCCATTCGACCCAGCCGGCACCGCCCTTCTTGTTCGGGAACCACACGTCCACCTCGGCGGACGGCTCGGTGAACGGGAAGTAGTTCGGGCGCATCCGGGTTCGGGTCTCGGGTCCGAACAGGGCACGGGCGAACGCGTCCAGGGTGCCGCGCAGGTGGGCCATGGTCAGACCCTTGTCCACGGCCAGGCCCTCGATCTGCGAGAACACCGGGGTGTGGGTGGCGTCGAGCTCGTCGGTGCGGAAGGTGCGGCCGGGGCACACCACGTAGATCGGGATGTCGCGGTGCAGCATGGTGCGTACCTGCACCGGCGAGGTGTGGGTACGCAGCACCTGCCGTGAGCCCTCCGGCGCGATGTGGAAGGTGTCCTGCATCGTGCGGGCGGGGTGGTCCGGCAGGAAGTTCAGCGCGTCGAAGTTGAAGTGCTCGGTTTCGACCTCGGGGCCCTCGGCCACCTCCCAGCCCATGCCGACGAACACGTCGGCGATCTGGTCGGAGATGATCGTGATCGGGTGCCGCGCGCCGGCGGGCCGGCGGTTGGCGGGCAGGGTGACGTCGATGGCCTCGGCGACGAGGACCGCGGCGTCGCGCTCGGCGAGGAGCTCGGTGCGGCGTTCGTCGAAGGCCGCGGTGACCGCGCCGCGGGCGGCGTTGACCCGCTTGCCGGCGTCGGCGCGCTGGTTGCCGGGCAGGCCGCCCAGGGCGCGCTTGGCGAGGGAGACGGGGGCCTTGTCGCCGAGGTGGTCGATCTTGGCCTGCGCGAGCGCGTCGAGGTCGGGGGCGGCGGCGAACGCGGCCAGCGCGGCCTGCGTGGACGCGGCGAGCGACTCCTCGCTCAGGGCGCTCGGATCGACTGCCGGCGGGGTGCCGCCCTCATTCTTGGCCACGACCGGTGCAACTCCTTCTTCGGGCGAACGGTGGGTGTGGTGCCACGTTCGGCGTCGAACGGATCGCGCCAGCGCAGCACCCAAATCCTAGGCGATGGCCGGGCCGCGCTAGGGCACGGCCCTGTCGGCGCGATGCTGCACGCGGGCGCTTGCGTACAGGCAGATCGACGCGGCGGTGGCAAGGTTCAACGATTCGGCGCGGCCGCGGATGGGGATGCGCACCCGGTGGTCGGCCCGCGCCGCGACCGCCGGGTCGAGGCCGTGTGCCTCGTTGCCGAACAGCCACGCCGTGGGGGCGGCGAGCAGCTCGTCGGCCTCGTCGAGGTCGACCTCGCCGTCGGCGGCGGTGGCGAGCACCTGGAGTCCGGCGGCGGCGAGCGCGTCGAGGACGGTGCCGGTGTCGCGTTCCCGGGCGACCGGGAGGTGGAACACGCTGCCCGCGGAGGCGCGGACGCACTTGCCGTTGTGCGGGTCGACGCTGTCGCCGGCGAGGACCACCGCGTCGGCGCCGACCGCGTCGGCCACGCGGATGACGGTGCCGGCGTTGCCGGGCTCGGCGATCTCGACGGGCACGGCGAGCAGCCGCGGCGGCGGGGTCAGGGCCCGGGCGAGCGGCACGTCGAGCAGATCGCACACGGCGACGATGCCCGGCGGGGTGACGGTGTCCGACAGCCGGGCGGCCGCGCGCTCGGTGACGGTGGAGACCCGCACGTGTCGGCGCCGGGCGGCGTCGAGCAGATCGTGGTAGCGGGCGGCGGCGGCCTCGGTGACGAACACCTCGTGCACGACGGCGGTCGCGAGGGCCTCGCCGACGGAGTTCTCGCCCTCGGCGAGGAAACGGCCGGCCTTGCGGCGGTCGGAGGTGCGCAGGAGTTTGACAGCAGAAACGACCCGTGGGGTGCGCTCGGTGAGCGGGTCCACGGGTCGTTCCTGTGCTGGTCGGTCGTTCAGCGTCGTCTCGGCGTTCGGCGCTGCGCTCAGGCGGCGTCGGCCGGCGCGTTGACGTCGGCGGGCAGCGCGGCCTTGGCCACGGCGACCAGGCCGGCGAACGCCTCGGCGTCGGAGACGGCGAGCTCGGCGAGGATCTTGCGGTCCACCTCGACACCCGCAGCCTTCAGGCCCTGGATGAAGCGGTTGTAGGTGATGTCGTTGGCGCGGGCAGCGGCGTTGATGCGGCTGATCCACAGCTTGCGGAAGTCACCCTTGCGCGCGCGACGGTCGCGGTAGGCGTAGGTCAGCGAGTGGAGCTGCTGTTCCTTGGCCTTGCGGTACAGACGCGAGCGCTGCCCGCGGTAGCCCTTGGAAGCCTCGAGGATCGAACGGCGCTTCTTCTGGGCGTTGACGGCCCTCTTCACGCGTGCCACTGATATGTCCTGTCAATCTCGGGGGGCAGTCGATCGCCCCCGGGGTCGGTCGGGGAAAGAAGCTCAGATGCCGAGCATGCGCTTGACGCGCGGGGCGTCGACGTCGGAGACGGCGGCCTTGCCGTCGAGGCGACGCGTCACCCGGGAGGACTTGTGCTCGAGCAGGTGGCGGCGGCCGGCCTTCTGGCGCAGGATCTTTCCGCTGCCGGACACCTTGAATCGCTTCGCGGTGCCGCTGTGGGTCTTCGACTTGGGCATGGAGTCCTCAGTTCGTCGGGGATTTACTCGTGTTCGTCCGGCTTGCGCGCAGCGGCCGGCCGGGCGGTGAGCCCGGTCGACCGGCGGAGCTACGCGGTGCCGTCGCCTGCCGCGGGCTTGTCCGCGGCAGGAGCCGGCCTGGCGACGGAGGCCTGGGCGGTCTCCTGCGCCTTGGCGCGGGTCTTGGCGCCCTTGTGCGGGGCCAGGACCATGGTCATGTTCCGACCGTCCTGCTTGGGGGCGGTCTCGATGAAGCCGAGATCGGCGACGTCGGCGCCGAGGCGCTGCAGCAGCCGGAACCCGAGCTCGGGGCGGGACTGCTCGCGGCCGCGGAACATGATCGTCACCTTGACCTTCGACCCCGCCTCGAGGAAGCGCACCACGTTGCGCTTCTTGGTCTCGTAGTCGTGGTCGTCGATCTTCGGCCGGAGCTTCTGCTCCTTGATCACGGTCAGCTGCTGGTTCTTGCGCGACTCGCGCGCCTTCTGGGCAGCCTCGTACTTGAACTTGCCGTAGTCCATGATCTTGCAGACCGGCGGACGGGCGTCAGGGGCCACCTCGACCAGATCGAGATCGGCTTCGAATGCCAGGCGGAGTGCATCTTCAACACGCACGATTCCGACCTGTTCCCCACCCGGTCCGACGAGTCGGACCTCGGGAACTCGGATGCGTTCGTTGATGCGGGTCTCAGCGCTGATGGGGCCTCCTAGGTAGAGCGGTGCGGTCCGGGTGACCGCGCCGCAGCACATGGGGCCGACTTCCGACGAAAAACCCCGCCGACGGTGCGTGCGCACCGGGCGGGGTCCGAATACCGACCGGCCCGACGGACCCCACGACGCGAAGGTCGTGCGCTCTCGTCCCCCGATCACTCGGGGCGCACGCTCCCCGGATACCCCGGTGGGCGGCGGACCGGACCACTGAGCGAAGGTCATGACCAGGTCATGTGTCGCGCAGAGGTGGGAGTCGGACTCCACTTTGCTGCCCACGCGCAGAGCACGCGGACGGTCGTGACTCACAGCCTAGCAAACTTCGGGCCGTCGATCGAATCGCCGGCCGCGGCCCGACCCGCCCCAGCGGCGGCGAGGCGCGGGTGGGATCGTGGACCCATGACCGACACCCCCGATCCGACCGTGGCCGGTGACGTCCGGCACCTGGGCGAGATCCCGGCCGTCGAGGTGATCAGCCGCGCCGCCGTGATGCTCATGAGTTCCGCCGCCGAGAAGCTCGGCCTGGCCGACGAGGATCCCGAGGCCGGCACCCACCGCGACCTGGACGAGGCGCGCCGGGTGATCACCGCCCTCGCCGGGCTGGTCACCGCGTCCGTGGAGTACCTCGGCCCGCACGCCGGGCCGCTGCGCGAGGGGCTGCAGGCGCTGCAGCGGGCCTTCCGGGAGGCGTCGGCCTACCCGGACGAGCCGGGCAAGGGCCCGGGCGAGAAGTACACCGGCCCGGTCTTCTGACCCGGCCTCGGCCGACCCGGTCTCAACGCAGCGGCACGCCCGGCTCCTCCCAGGCCCGCAGGCGCCGCAGCAGCGAGTCCTTCTTGCGCTGATGGTCGGCCATCCGGCACAGCACGTCGTCGAGGAAGCGCACCGCGTGGTCGACGTACGGGCCCTTGTTGAGCATCACGCACTCGGCCCGGCCCGACGCCGCGGCGTCGGTGATCTCCGCGCGCGACGGCCGGCCGGTCCGGGCAAGGGTGTCGAGGACCTGCGTCGCCCAGATCACCGGGACGTGCGCCGCCTCGCACACCCACAGGATCTCCTCCTGCACCTCGGCCAGCCGGCCGTAACCGGCCTCGACGGCGAGGTCGCCGCGCGCGATCATCACGCCGACCCGCGGCGAGTGCAGGGCCGCGAACAGGATGGACGGCAGGCTCTCGAACCCCGCCACCGTCTCCACCTTGAGGATTACCCCGAGCCGCGCGCCGCCGAGTTCGGCGAGCCGGTCCTGCAGGTGCGCGACGTCGGCGGCGCTGCGTACGAAGGACAGGCTGACCGCGTCCGCGTGCGCGACCACGAACGGCAACCGGTCCAGGTCCTCGTCGGTGAGCGCCGGCAGCCGCAGCTCGGTGTCGGGCAGGTTGATGCCCTTGGCCGTCCCCAGCCGGGAGCCGCGCAGGTCCGCGTCGGTGATGCGGATCCGCAGCCGCTCCGGAGCGGCCTCCTCGACGATCCCCCCGATCCGGCCGTCGTCGAAGAAGATCCGGTGCCCGATCCGGGTGTCCTCGAACACCCGGGGCAGGGTGCAGCCGATGCGGGGCGGGTAGGCATCGGGGTCGGCGGGCGTGAGGTCCGGATCCAGGATCAGCTCGTCGCCGACGTGCAGGGTGAGCCGGCGTTCGCGCGGTGGGAGGGCCGCGACGGCGGTGGCGTCGCCGCGCGCGGTCAGCCGGGTGCCGGGCACGAGGTAGGCGGTGTCGGTCAGCTCGGTGCGCACGTCGCCGGCGGCGGTGCCGGTGACGACCAGCATGCGTTTGGAGCCGCGGGTGTCGCGGAAGGCGATGCGGTCGCCGGGTCGGCGCCGGGCCAGCCACAACTCGTCGGTGACGGGGACGACGACCTCGCCCGCGGCGGCCGCGGAGCCCGGGCGGGTGAGCCGCACCTGGACGGGTGCGACGGTGCGGCCGAGCGCGTCCCGTTCGGGTTTGGCGTGCACGACCGCGGGACCGGGCGCGACGGGGCCCGTGCGCAGCTTCGGGCCGGCGAGGTCCATGGTGACGGTGACGTGCCGGCCGTGGGCCCGTTCGGCGCGGCGCACGTGGTCGATCATGGCGGCCCACGCGTCCGGGCCGTCGTGCGCGCAGTTGATCCGGACGAGTTCGGCGCCGGCGCCGACGATCCGGTCGACGAGTTCGGCGTCGGTGGCCGCCTCGCTCGGCAGCGTCACCATGATGCGGGTCCGGCGGCCGCCGTGGACGGGACCGAGCAGTGCGGTGGCGTTGCGTTCGAGCAGGCGCTCGCCGGTGACGAAATCGACCGGACAGGGTCGGGCATCGATCTCGGGCAGGTCGGCGAGGCTGCCCACGGCCCGGCGCACCGCGTCGACGGAGGCCAGCACGTGGGCCTCGGCACGTCCCAGGGACGAGAGCCCCCACGCGGCGAGGTCGGACTGCAGGTCGCGGATGTCCCGGCGCCGCAGGGCGACGTAGTGCGCCAGGTTCTCCGCGCCGGCCCGGTGAGCGGGGTGGGCCTGCGCCCAGCGCTCGTCGGCGTCCGCGGCGGCGACGAGGCCGTCCCGCAGCTCGTCGAGCGCGGCGGCGAGGGCCGCGAGGTCGCCGTGCGCACCGGTCATGCGCCCACCGTAGGGGCGCGGAGTTTCGCGGGGTTTGCGCGCGGTTGAACAATGTCGTTCCGGCAACGACCGTGTCGGTGACCCGCACCGTCGCCTGCATCCCCGAGGATGGGTGTCGTGGGCGCACACGTGATCCTCGTTCCCGGATTCTGGCTCGGCGCATGGGCATGGGAGGCCGTCGCCGAGGACCTGCGGGCGCGGGGGCATAGGGTCGACGCCCTGACTCTGCCCGGGCTCGGGTCCGTCCGGACCGACCGCTCGGGCATCACCCTCGACGACCACGTCGGTGCCGTCGTGGATGCGGTGGCGGGCGGTGCGATCGTCGTCGCGCACAGCGGCGCCGGCCCGGTCGCGTACGCGGCGTCGGACCGGGTCCCGACGGACGTGGCCCACCTGGTGTACGTCGACACCGGTCCGCTGCCGGATGCCGCTGCACTGCGACCGGATCTCGATGCCGCCGTGGCGGAGATCCCGCTGCCGCCGTGGGCGGAGCTCGAAGCCGACGGCAACAGCCTGCAAGGGCTCGACGACGCTGCGCTGCACCGGTTCCGGGATCGGGCGGTGCCACATCCGGCCGGTCCGGCGCGGACTCCGCTCGCCCTGCACGACGACGCCCGCCTGAGGGTGCCGACCACCGTCGTGTGCAGCAGCTTCCCGTCCGGGGCGATCCCGCGGATGGCGCAGTCGGGGCATCCGGTGGCGTCCGAGCTCGGCCGGTTGACCGACGTGGAGTACGTCGACCTGCCGACCGGTCACTGGCCGATGTGGTCCCGTCCCGCCGATCTCGCGGTGGCGATCGACGCGGCGGCGATCGATACGGCGGGGCGCCGCTGACGCGGTCGCTCGCTACCGGCCCGCGGCGAACAGGTCCTGGACGAACGCTGTGACGTCGGACAGGGACGCCCGCATCGTCTCCAGGTGGCCGACGGGATACGACCGGAACACGAACCGCTCACCGGCCGCGGTCAGGTCGGCGACGAGCTTGAACGTGAACGGCGCCGGGGTGACGGTGTCCGTCAGGCCCTGACCGAGGAACAGTGGACGGTCGTAGCCGCGGGTGGGGATCTCGAGCATGTCGCGGGCGGCCCGTGCCAGGGCCGGATCGTCGGTGCGTCGCGCCAGCAGGTCCCCGATCGACAGATCCCCGAACTCGGCCGCCGCCTCCTGGTAGCACAGGTCCTCCAGCCGGGCGAGGACCTCGCGGCCCCGCGGGCTGAGAAAGCGGTCGACGTCGACGTCGGGGCGGGTCGCGCGCATCCCGGCCAGCAGGTAGGCGATGAACACGGTGGTGCCGGTCAGCGGCAGCGGCGGAAAGCGCGGGTCACCGAACGGCACGAGATGCTCGATGTTCGACGGCACGCCGAGCGCGACGGCGCCATGGTAGTCGAGCTCGGGTGCGTACCGGGTCGCGAGGGAGGCCGCGACCATCGCGGCCTGACCGCCCTGCGACTGGCCGAGTGCGACCCAGCGCGACCCGAGGGACGGTTCCACCGCCCGCGCGGCGCGCACCATGTCGATCAGGGCGTGGGCCTCCGACGGCCCGTCGAGGTAGGCGTGGAGGCCGGGGGTGCCGAGGCCGGGGTAGTCGGTGGCGACGACCGCGTATCCCTGGGCGAGCCAGTGCGCCAGGTATCCGTTGTCGATGCGGCCGTCGACGGTGGGGGCGCACCGGTCCGCGATCCCGACCGCGCCGTGTCCCCACGACACCACCGGCCAGCCGCCGGCGGGCGCGGCGCCCGACGGCACGAAGACTGCGCCGGTGCTCAGGGCCGGCACCCCGCGCGGTCCGGTGGTGCGGTAGGTGACCACCGACGCGGCGGACGCGCCCGGCAGCCACCACTGCCGCGGCAACGGATCGACCCGGACGACGGTGCCCGGCGGGTCCGTCTCGCTGCCTGCGGGCCGGGCCGCCGCGACCCCGGCCGTGAGCAGCATCGCCGTCAGGAGCGCGGCGACGATCCCGCGGACACGACCACCGGAGAACGTCCGTGCCACCCGATCCCCCTTCGCGGTTCGCGGCGCGTCGGCGCCGAGGTCAGCTCGCGGCCGCCACCTTCCGCGGCGCGCGCTTGCGCGCCGGCCTGCGGGCGGGCGCGGGCTCCTGAGCGACGGACTCGGCGAGCGCCTCGCGCAGGAACGTGCCGGTGTAGCTGCCCTCGACCGCCGCGACGTCCTCGGGCGTGCCCTGCGCGACGACGGTGCCGCCGCCGGAGCCCCCTTCGGGGCCCATGTCGATGATCCAGTCCGCCGTCTTGATCACGTCGAGGTTGTGCTCGATCACGATCACCGTGTTGCCCTTGTCGACGAGCCCGTTGATCACACCGAGCAGCTTGCGGATGTCCTCGAAGTGCAGACCGGTGGTCGGCTCGTCCAGCACGTACACGGTGCGGCCCGTCGACCGCTTCTGCAGCTCCGCGGCGAGCTTGACGCGCTGCGCCTCGCCACCCGAGAGGGTCGGGGCCGGCTGGCCCAGGCGCACGTATCCGAGGCCGACGTCGACGAGGGTGCGCAGGTAGCGGTGGATCGAGGTGACCGGCTCGAAGAACTCGGCGGCCTCCTCGATGGGCATGTCCAGCACCTCGGCGATGGTCTTGCCCTTGTAGTGCACCTCGAGGGTCTCGCGGTTGTAGCGGGCCCCGTGGCACACCTCGCACGGCACGTACACGTCGGGCAGGAAGTTCATCTCGATCTTGAGCGTGCCGTCACCCGAGCAGGCCTCGCATCGGCCGCCCTTGACGTTGAACGAGAACCGGCCCGGCTGGTAGCCGCGCACCTTCGCCTCGGTGGTCGCGGCGAACAGGGTGCGGATCTTGTCGAACACGCCCGTGTAGGTGGCCGGATTCGACCGCGGGGTACGGCCGATCGGCGACTGGTCCACCTGCACGAGCTTGTCGAGCTGGTCGAGCCCGTTGACGCGCGTGTGCCGGCCGGGCACCTGCCGCGCGCCGTTGAGCTTGTTGGCCATGACCGTCGCGAGAATGTCGTTGACCAGGGTCGACTTGCCGGATCCGGAGACGCCGGTGATGGAGGTGAGCACGCCGAGCGGGAAGGCCACGTCGATGCCGCGCAGGTTGTTCTCGCGGGCGCCGACGACGGTGACCTGACGCTTGCGGTCCACCGGCCGGCGCTGCTCCGGCACCTCGATCCGCTGACGTCCGGACAGGTACGCGCCGGTGAGCGACTCGGTGCACTCGAGCAGTTCCTTGTAGGGGCCGGTGTGCACGACGCGACCGCCGTGCTCGCCGGCGTACGGCCCGATGTCGACGACCCAGTCCGACGCGCGGATGGTGTCCTCGTCGTGCTCGACGACGATCAGCGTGTTGCCGAGATCACGCAGCCGCGTGAGGGTTTCGATGAGCCGGCGGTTGTCGCGCTGGTGCAGGCCGATGGACGGCTCGTCCAGGACGTACAGGACACCGACCAGGCCCGAGCCGATCTGGGTGGCGAGGCGGATGCGCTGTGCCTCCCCGCCGGACAGGGTGCCGGCCGCGCGGGACAGGGTGAGGTATTCGAGCCCCACGTCGAGCAGGAACCCGAGACGTGCCTGGATCTCCTTGAGCACCTGCCCGGCGATGGCCTCTTCCCGCGCCCCGAGGGTCAGGGCGTTCAGGAACTCGGCGCACTCGGCGATGGACAGGTCGGAGACCTCGGCGATGGACTTGTGCCCGTGCTCGCCCGCGGCGATCGTCACCGCCAGGATCTCCGGACGCAGCCGCGCACCCTCGCAGGTGGGGCACGGGATCTCCCGCATGTACCCGTCGTAGCGTTCCTTCATCTGCTCGGACTCGGTCTGTTCGAGCCGGCGGTGCAGGAACGGCATCACGCCCTCGAACTCGGCGTAGTACGACCGTGTCCGGCCGTACCGGTTCTTGTAGCGGACGTGGACCTGTTCCGGGCTGCCCTCGAGGATGGCCTTGCGGGCCTTGGCCGGCAGCTTGTTCCACGGGGTGGACATCTCGAAGCCCATGATGTCGGCGAGCCCGGACAGCAGCCGGGTGAAGTACTCGGAGGTCTGCCCCATCGACCAGGGCGCGATCGCACCGTCCTCGAGGCTGAGGTCCGGGTCCGGCACGACGAGCTCCGGGTCGACCTCCTTGCGGATGCCGAGGCCGGTGCATTCGGGGCAGGCGCCGTACGGGGAGTTGAACGAGAAGGACCGGGGTTCGAGTTCGTCGATGGACAGCGGGTGCCCGTTCGGGCAGGCGAGTTTCTCGGAGAAGCGGCGCTCGCGGTCGGCGGCGTTCTCGTCCCGGTCGACGAAGTCGAGGACGACGATGCCTTCCGCCAGGCGCAGCGCGGTCTCGATCGAATCGGTGAGCCGCTGCTTGGCACCGGCCTTGACCGCGAGGCGGTCGACGACCACCTCGATGTCGTGTTTCTCCTGCTTCTTCAGCTTCGGCGGATCGGTGAGGGGATGGACCACTCCGTCGACCCGCACGCGGGCGTATCCCTGCACGGTCAGCTGCTCGAACAGGTCGACGAATTCACCCTTGCGGGTGCGCACGACCGGGGCGAGCACCTGGAACCGGGTGCCCTGCTCCATGTCGAGGACCTGGTCGACGATCTGCTGCGGCGTCTGCCGGGCGATCCGCTCCCCGCATTGCGGGCAGTGCGCCGTGCCTGCGCGAGCGTAGAGCAGGCGCAGGTAGTCGTAGACCTCGGTGATGGTGCCCACCGTCGAGCGCGGGTTCCGGTTGGTGGACTTCTGGTCGATGGACACCGCCGGCGACAGGCCCTCGATGAAGTCGACGTCGGGTTTGTCCATCTGGCCGAGGAACTGGCGCGCGTAGGCGGACAGCGACTCGACGTAGCGGCGCTGTCCCTCGGCGAAGATCGTGTCGAACGCCAGGCTCGACTTGCCCGACCCGGACAGGCCGGTGAAGACGATCAGGCTGTCACGCGGCAGGTCCAGGTCGATCCCCCGCAGATTGTGCTCCCGCGCGCCACGCACGATCAGGCGATCCGCCACGCCACGTCCCTCCTCGTCGGATCCCCGCCGGTGGGCGGTCGGATCCGGTCGCATCTCGATTCACCGACGTCACGTCGCGCAACTCGGCCCTGGACCATGGTAGGCGCGCCCACCGACACGTTCCGGTTCCCGACGGTCGCGTACGCGGGCGCCCCGCCACGGCGGTAACGTGCCTCACATGTCGCAGCAGCCCTTGGTCATCGACGACGACTACACCGGTGAGGTCACCCCCGGCGGTCCCGCGCAGCGCCGCACCGTGCCCGGCGCGACCATCGTCAAGTTGTCCGTCGGACAGATGGACAACAACACGTACCTGGTCACGGATTCCGCAACCGGCAAGTCGGTGTTCCTCGACGCCGCGAACGAACCGGCGTTGCTCACCCGGTTCCTCGCCGAGCACGCCCCGAAACTCGAGCTGATCGTCACGACGCACCAGCACTGGGATCACTGGCAGGGCCTCGAAGCGGTCGCCGCCTCGACCGGCGTCCCCACTGCCGCGCATCCGCTCGACGCCGAACCGCTCCCGGTGAGGCCCGATCGGCTGCTCATGGAGGGCGACACCGTGCACGTCGGCGAGCTCAGCCTCGAGGTGATCCACCTGTCCGGGCACACGCCGGGGTCGATCGCCCTGGTCCTCACCGAGGCCGGCACCGGCCGGCGCCACATCTTCACCGGCGACTCCCTCTTCCCCGGGGGCCTGGGCAAGACCGCGGACGCCGAGAAGTTCACCTCGCTGTACGACGACGTCGACACCAAGCTGTTCGGCCGCTTCGGCGACGACACGGTGATCTACCCCGGCCACGGCAAGGACACCACGCTCGGCGCGGAACGTCCCCATCTCGGGGAGTGGCGCGAACGGGGTTGGTGACCGGGTGGGCTGCGGGAGGTCTGCGTTCTGCGGCAGCGCATTCGCGCAGCCGCGACGGTGGCGGCTCCGTGACCGGAGGGCCGGAAGGGCCGGTGCTTGTTGCGCAGACCACTTCCTCGGCGGTCACTCGGAGACCGCTCGCCGGCTCACAGACCCCGGTCGATGATGTCGAGGATCTCGTCATCGGTCGCGGCGTGAATCCTGCCGACCGTGTCGGCGCGGCCGCGCTCGGCTCCCTCGAGGTCGGCCAGCAGGGCTTCGAGCCGCCGCGCGACCGCCGCGCGTGCCTCGTCGTCGGCGCCGAGTTCGGCGACGGCCGCCCGCAGGCGGTCGATCCCGGCGACGGCCACCGACACCGGATCCGGGACCAGCTCGGCGCGCAGGAACTCGGCGATGGCCCGGGGACTGGGGTGATCGAACACCACCGTCGGCGGCAACCGCAGACCGGTCTCGGCACCGAGATGGTTGCGCAGGGCGACCGCGGCGAGCGAGTCGAAGCCGAGTTCCTTGAACGCCTGGTCGGGATCGACCGAGTCCGACGCATCGTGGCCCAGGACTGCGGCAGCGCCGGCTCGCACCAGCTCCAGCACGAGGTGCCGCTGTTCCGGCACCGACCGCTCGGTGAGCCGCTGCGCCCACTCGGACGGCCCTGAGCCGTTCGGTCCGGACACGGCCGACCCCGATCCCGCCGCGCGGGGCCGCGACTGCCGCACGAGTCCGCGCAGCGGGGCGGGAACGGACGGCCCGGCCGGATCGGGGTGCTCGAGCCGGGCTCCCACCACCGCGGGGACGTCGCCGGCCGCGGCACTGTCGAACAGGTCCAGGGCGTCGGCCTCACTCATCGGAACCAGCCCGCTGCGGCGAGCCCGCGCGCGATCCCGCGCGCCGAGCCTGCCGGTCATGGCGCTCGGCGGTGCCCACATTCCCCACGCGATCGACACCGCGGGCAGGCCCTGGGCTCGCCGGTGCTGGGCGAGGGCGTCGAGGAACCGGTTCGCCGCCGCGTAGTTCGCCTGCCCGGGCGCGCCGAGGACCCCGGAGAGCGACGAGAACAGCACGAAGGCGTGGACCCGGGCGGTCAGGCGGTGCAGGTGCCAGGCCGCGTCCACTTTCGGCCGCAGCACCGCGTCGAGCCGGTCGGGAGTGAGCGAGGTGAGAGTGGCGTCGTCGAGGACACCGGCCGCGTGGATCACCGCGGTCAGGGGGTGCTCGGCGGGGATCCGGGCCAACAGCCCCGCCAGTGCCGCCTCGTCGGCGGTGTCGCAGGCGACGACGGTCACCTCGGCGCCCGCACCGCGTAGTTCGCGGCACAGCCGGTCACTTCCCTCGGCGTCGGGTCCGCGCCGGCTCGTCAGCACCAGGTGCCGCGCCCCGTGTGCGCCGACGAGGTGGCGCGCCACCGACGTTCCCAGCGTGCCGGTGCCGCCGGTGACGAGCACGGTGCCGCGGGGATCGAACAGCGGTCCGGACCGCTCGACGGCCGGCATGCGCCGCAGTCGGGGCACGAGCACCGCCCGGTCCCGGATCGCGACCTGCGGTTCCCCGCTGGCCACGGCCGACGTGACCGCCGCGTCGACGTCCGTCTCCCGGTCGAGGTCGAGCAGCACGAACCGGCCCGGGTTCTCGTTCTGCGCGGAGCCCACCAGACCCCACACGGCCGCAGCCGCGAGGTCGACGTCGTGCCCGTCGGCCGCCTCGCCGGTGGCCGCCGCGTTGCGGGTGACGACCACCAGCACGCTGTCGGCGAACTCGGCGTCGTCGAGCCAGTCCTGCAGCAGTCGCAGCGTCCGGGCGCACAGGCGGTGGGTCGCCTCCGGCCCCGGGTCGCCGTCGGTGCCGCATCCCACCAGCACCGTCCAGGGCCGCCCGTCGTCGGGCGTGGCTGCCCTCGCGGTGCGCAGCGCCGCCGCGTCGGGACACCGCGGGAAGCTCGAGCCCAGATCCGCGTCGCCGAGCACGACCAGCGGCCCGGGCGGCGGCGCGGACGGGACGTCGTCGATTCGGGTCCAGGCCAGCCGGTGCAGCCGCCGCGCGCCGGACGGGCCCGCGCCGTGCCCGTCGTCCGCCCGGGGCACCACGTGCAGCGCCTCGACGGTCAGCACCGGCGCGCCGTCGGCATCGGCGGCGACGACGCGATGCGGCCCGTCCTCGCCCGTCCCGAACCGCACCGACACCGCCCGCGCACCGGTGCGGTGCAGCCGGGTTCCCGACCAGGTCAGCGGCCAGTCGTCCGGGCCGAGGACGGGGTCGAGCGCCGCCTGCAGCAGTTGCGGATGGATGCCGAAGCCGCTCGGGTCGAGGTCGTCGTCGAGGCGCACCTCGGTCGCGGTGTCGTCCGGGAGTCGACCCGGTTGTCCGGCGCGCACGTCGTCGACGGTCGCCGACGCGTTCCGCACCCAGGGGCCGTCGGCCGGTCCGATGTTCGACGAGACGGTGACGGTGCGCGCGCCGTCGTCGCCGGCCGGCGACACCAGCACCCGGATCGGCAGCAGCCCCGCGGCCGGCAGGAGCAGGGGGTGGTGCAGCGTGAGAGCGGCGATGCGGTCGCACCCGACGTGGTGGGCGGCGTGCAGGGTCAGCTCGACCAGGACGGCCGGTACCAGCGTCTGCGGGGCGTCGGTCGGTGGAGCGCCGTCGTCGGGCTGCGGCGCCGTGAGCGACGAATCCCGGTGCCGGGACAGCGCGCCGGTGAACACGGTGGTGTCGTCGTCGAGGGTCACGGCCGCGCCGAGCAGCGGATGCTCCGCCGGGCTCAACCCCAACTCCGTCGGATCACCGCTGGCGCGTGCGGGCGCCGACGGCCAGAAGGAGCGGCGCCGGAAGGCGTACGTGGGCAGGTCCACCGGGCGGCGGCCGGGCAGCACCCGATCCCAGTCGATCGTCAGGCCCTGCACGGACGCGGCGGCGACCGCCTCGACGAACCCCCGGGCGTCGTCCCCACGCCCGGGCAGCGCGGCGATCGGGTGCGGGACGACCTCGGCGGCGTGGGCGGCCAGGGCCGCGCCGGGTCCGATCTCGACGCAGCGGGTGACGCCGAGTTCGACGAGGGTGCGCATGCCGTCGTGGAAGCACACGGCGCGGCGGAGGTGCCGGCGCCAGTACTGCGGTGACGTCAGTTCCTCGGCCGTGGCGACGCGCCCGGTGAGGGTGGAGACGACGGGGATCGTCGGCGGCTGCGCCGCCGGCCGCGACACGACGGTGGTGAACTCGTCGAGGACGGGGTCCATCAGCGCCGAGTGGAATGCGCGTTCGACGTGCAGCGGGGTGACCGGGATCCCTGCGGTGGACAGTTCGGCGGCGACGGTGTGCACGTCGGTTGCGGCCCCCGCGAGCACCACGGATTCGGCGCCGTTGACCGCGGCGAGGTCGACTCGGCCGTCGATCCGCGACCGGATGTCCTCCGGGCGTGCCCGGACGGCGATCATCGCCCCGGGGGCGGTGGCCTGCATCAGTCGTCCGCGCGCGGCCACCAGGGCGGCGGCGTCGGGCAGGCTGAACACGCCCGCGACGTGGGCCGCGGCGAGTTCTCCGATCGAATGCCCGATCAGGTAGTCGGGTGTGAGGCCCCAGTCCCGCAGTAGTCGGTAGAGGGCGACCTCGACGGCGAACAGGGCCGGCTGGGTGTACTCGGTGCGGTCGAGTTTCGCGGCGGCGTCGTCCGCGTCGCCCCAGAGCACCTGCCGTACGGGGGTGTCGACGTGTTCGTCGAGCGCGGCGCAGGTCTCGTCCAGGGCGCGGGCGAACACCGGGTAGGTGTCGTAGAGGCCGCGGCCCATTCCGATCCGCTGCGCGCCCTGGCCGGTGAACATGAACGCCGTCCGCCCGCGGGTGCTCGTCCCGGTGACGGCGTTGCCGCCTGCGCGTCCCTCGACGAGGCGGGTCAGGCCGTCGCGCAGGTCGGCGAGCGTCTCGCCGGTGACGGCGGCGCGGTGCGTGAAGCCGGACCGGGTGGTGGCCAGCGAGTAGGCGAGGTCGGCGGGATCCGGCGGGGACTGCGTGTCGAGGATGTCGGTCAGCCGGGCGGCCTGCGCGCGCAGCGCCTCGTCGGTCTTGGCGGAGAGCACCCACACCAGGGGCGACGCCGGCCGTGGCGGGGCCGGTGGGGCGGCGACGTCGGGGGGCTGCTCGAGGATCAGGTGGGCGTTGGTGCCGCTGATGCCGAACGAGGAGACGCCGGCGCGGCGGGGTCGTCCGGTCTGCGGCCACGCCACCGGGTCGGCGAGCAGGGCGACCTCGCCGGCGGTCCAGTCGACGTGCCGGGTCGGGGCGTCGCTGTGCAGGCTCGGCGGCAGCACGCCGTGCCGCATCGCCATCACCATCTTGATCACGCCGGCCACCCCGGCCGCCGCCTGGGAGTGGCCGATGTTCGACTTGACCGACCCCAGCCACAGCGGCCGGCCGTCGCGTTGCTGCCCGTAGGTGGCGAGCAACGCCTGGGCCTCGATCGGGTCGCCGAGTGTCGTGCCGGTGCCGTGGGCCTCCACCGCGTCGATGTCGGCGGGGTCGAGGGCGGCGTCGGCCAGCGCCTGCCGGATCACCCGTTCCTGCGACGGGCCGTTCGGGGCGGTCAGGCCGTTGGAGGCGCCGTCCTGGTTGACCGCGGAGCCGCGGATCAGTGCCAGCACCCGGTGGCCGTGGCGCTGGGCGTCGCTCAGCCGCTCGAGCACGACCATGCCCGCGCCCTCGCTGAGCCCGGTGCCGTCCGCTCGATCGGAGAACGGTTTGCACCGCCCGTCCGGGGCGAGTCCGCGTTGGCGGCTGAACTCGATCAGCACGCCGGGGGTCGCCATCACCGTCGCCCCGCCGGCCAGCGCGAGGGTGCATTCGCCGTCGCGCAGTGCCCGTGCCGCGAGGTGCAGCGCCACCAACGACGACGAACACGCGGTGTCGACGGTGACCGCGGGACCGGTGAAGCCGAGCGAGTAGGCGATCCGGCCGGAAGCGACGCTGTTGCTGGTGCCCGTCATGAGGTAGCCCTCGGCGTCGGTGTGTCGCCGGGTCATGAGGTGGAATCCGTAGTCGCCGCCCATCATTCCGACGTACACGCCGGTGTCGGTGAGGCCGGGTGAGTTCGGCGGGATTCCCGCGTGTTCCAGTGCTTCCCAGGCGCTTTCGAGCAGCAGTCGGTGTTGCGGGTCCATCGCGACGGCCTCGCGGGGGCTGATCCCGAAGAACGCGGCGTCGAACCGGTCGGCGTCGTGGAGGAAGCCGCCGGCCCGCATGTAGGTCGTGCCGCTGCGCTCGGGATCCGGGTCGTACACCTCGTCGAGGTTCCAGCCGCGGTTGTCGGGGTACGCGCCCACCGCGTCGCGGCCGTCGCGGACGAGGCGCCACAGCTCGTCCGGGCAGGAGACCCGACCGGGGTATCGGCAGGCCATTCCCACGATCGCGATCGGGTCGTCGTCGCGGTGCCGGCGCGCCGTGGGGGCCGGGTGCGGGTCGTCCTCGGGGCCGAGCAGCCGGGCCGCGATCTCGCGGGCGAGCGCGTCCGCGGTGGGGTGGTCGAACACCACCGTCGCGGCCAGCCGCACCCCGGTGGCCGTCGTCAGCTGGTTGCGTAGCTGCACCGCGGTGAGCGAGTCGAAGCCGAGTTGCTTGAAGGCACGCTCCGGATCGATGGCCTCCTTCCCGTCGTGGCCGAGCACCGCCGCGACGTGCGTGGTGACGATCTCGAGGACCCGGGCGTGCCGCCCGGCGGGGTCGAGCGCGCGCAGCTCGTCGGCGACGCCGGGGGCCGACGGGACGGCCGCGGCGCGCCGACGGGACGGGCCGAGCACTCGGCGCAGGATCGGGGGAAGGGCCTCGCCGTCGGACCGGCGGGAGGGCGCCGAGAGCCGTATCGGCACCGTCAACGCACGGTTCGCGGCGAGTGCCGCATCGAACAGGGCCAGCCCCGCTTCCGGGGTGAGGGTGTCTATGCCGGTGCGCTGCAACCGATCCAGATCGGCCGCATTCAGATGGGCGGTCATCGCGCTGGGTCGGTCCCACAGTCCCCAGGCCAGGGACAGTCCCGGCAGTCCCTCGGCGCGGCGGTGCTGCGCGAGCGCGTCGAGGAAGACGTTGGCCGCCGCGTAGTTCGCCTGGCCGACGCCGCCGAGCACACCCGCCGCGGAGGAGAACAGCACGAACGCCGCGAGACCGCGATCGCGCGTGAGCTCGTGCAGATGCCAGGCACCGTCCACCTTGGGGCGCAGGACGGCGTGCAGCTGGTCCGGAGTCAAGGTGGCGGCGGTGGCGTCGTCGAGCACCCCGGCGGCGTGGACGACACCCGACAGGTCGGGGACGGCGTCGAGCAGGGCCGCCACCGCGGCTCGATCGGCCACGTCGCAGGCCACGGCGCGGATCTCGGCGCCCGCGTCGGCGAACTCGGCGCGTAGTTCCGCCGCCCGCTCGGCGCGGACCGTGTGTCGGCCGGTCAGCACGAGCCGGCGCACCCCGTACCGCCGCACGAGGTGACGGGCGACGAGCCGGCCGATGGTGCCGGTGCCGCCGGTGACGACGACGGTGCCGTCGGGGCCGAACGGCACCGGATCCGCGTGCGGCGCGTCGGTGGTGGGCGCCGCCGGCGCGAGCATGGGCGCGAGGAGTGTCCCGGCGCGGACCGCCAGTTGTGGTTCGGTGCAGGCCAGGGCCGCGGACAGCACGCCGGGATCGGGAAGGTCACCGGGCAGCCGGTCCAGGTCCACCAGGGTGATCCGGTCCGGGTGTTCGTTCTGCACCGCACCGATCAGCCCCCACACGGGCGCGGCGCAGACGTCGATCGGTTCGTCGTCGGCGACCGTCACGGCGCGGCGCGTCGTCACCAGCAGTCGGGTCTCGGCGAGGCGGTCGTCGGCGAGCCAGGCCTGTACCGCCCGCAACGCCGCCTCCGCGGCGGCGTGCGCGCGCGTCGGCACGTCGGGTTCGTCGCCCGGTGCCCCGGCCAGCAGCAGGGTGCGGCCGGCGGGATCGCCGCCGGTGAGCGCCTCCCCGAGCGGGGCGAGATCCGCCGTCGGCGCGGCGCCGGCCGCGACCGGGATCCACTCCACGCGGTAGAGGCCGGTGCCGGTCGCGGCGGCCGGCGTGCGCGGACCGGCGAACGGCCGCAGCGCCAGCGACTGCGCGGTCAGCACGCGATTGCCGGCGGTGTCGTACGCGGCCACCCGGTACCGTTCGGGTCCGGCCGGGGCGATGTGCACACGCAGAGCGGTGGCACCGACGGCGTGCAGCTGCACGTCGTCCCAGGCGAACGGCAGCCGCAGGTCGCGGGCGCCGACCGCGGCGGCGAACGCGATCAGGTGCAGCGCCGCGTCGAACACCGCCGGATGGATCCCGTACCCGGCGACCGTCGCGGCGGGGTCCTCTCCCCCCAGGCGCACCTCCCCGTACAGGTCGTCACCGCGGCGCCACGCCGCGCGCAGGCCCCGGAAGACCGGCCCGTACCCGTATCCGGTCTCGTCGAGCGCGTCGTACAGGCCGCTCACGTCGATCGGCGTCGCCTCGGCCGGTGGCCACGGCCGGATCGGAACGGGCGCGGTGTGCACCGCGCCCGTGAGGGTGCCGACGGCGTGCCGGGTCCACGGGGTCTGCGCCGGGGCGTCCGCCGGGCGGGAGTGCACCGACACCGTGCGGTGCCCGGCGTCGTCGGCGGTAAGGACGGCGACCTGCACCGCGAGCTCCCCACCGGTGGGAATCGTCGCGGGTGTCTCGAGGGTGAGTTCCGCGAGGCGGCTGCAGCCGGCGCGGTGCCCGGCGTGCAGGGCGAGTTCGACGAACGCCGTGCCGGGCAGCACGACGGTGCCGTCCACGGCGTGTTCGTTCAGCCACGGCAGCCGGTGCGGCGAGAGCACGCCCGTGAACACCGCGCCGCGACCGTCGCCGAGTTCCACGGAGGCGGCGAGCATCGGGTGGTCCCCGGCGTCCATGCCGGCTGCGGCGGCATCACGGTGCGGCGCGCGCCCGTCCAGCCAGTAGCGGCGATGCTGGAAGGCATATGTGGGCAGGTCCACCCATTGCCGGTGACCGGCGCGGCGAGCCCACCCGACCCGGCCCCACTCGATGTGCGCCCCGGACACGTGTGCCTCGGCGAGGGCGGTGGTGAACTGGCGCAGGCCCGCCCGGTCGCGGCGGAGGGTGCCGAGGGCGCGCCCCGCGACGCCGGCCGCGTCCAGGGTCTCCTGCAGCGGCACGGTCAGGACCGGATGGCTGCCCGACTCGACGAACAGCCGATACCCGTCGCGGGCCAGGGACCTCGTCGCGTCTTCGAAGCGCACCGGTCGGCGCAGGTTCCGGTACCAGTAGTCGGCGTCGAGTGCGGTGCCGTCCATCACGTCCCCGCTCACCGTCGAGTAGAACGGGATCCGCGAACGCTGCGGGGTGATCGGGGCGAGAGCGTCGAGAATAGGCTTGCGCAGCACCGAGACGTCCGCGCAGTGGGAGGCGTAGTCCACTGTGATGCGCCGGGCCTGGACACCGTCGGCCTGCCACCGCGCGACCAGCACCTCGAGGGCGTCGCCGGGGCCGGACACGACCGTCGCGGCCGGACCGTTGATCGCCGCCACCTCGACGGTCCCGGTCCAGGGTTCGATCTGCTGCCGCACGGCGTCCGCCGGCAGACCCACCGACGCCATGCCACCGCCGCGCCGGGCCGATTCCGTGATCACGCGGCTGCGGGCCGCGACGACGAGCGCCGCGTCGGGCAGGGTCAGCGCGCCGGCGACGTGGGCGGCGGCGATCTCGCCCTGCGAGTGTCCGACCACGGCCGCTGGTTCGACGCCGTGTGCCTGCCACAGCCGCGCAAGCCCGACCATCACCGCGAACAGCGCCGGTTGCACGACGTCGGCCCGGTCCAGGGCGGACGGATCGCGGTCGCGGAGCACGTCGAGCAGCGCGAAGTCGGTGTGCGGGGCCAGGGCGTCGGCGCACTCGCGCAGGCTGTCGGCGAACACCGGGGAGGACTCCAGCAGTGCGGTGGCCATGCCGACCCACTGCGCGCCCTGCCCGGGAAAGACGAACACCGGCCGGTCGCCCGCCTCGACCGCGACGCCGGTGATCACACCGGGGTCGGGGGCGCCTCGGCCGAGCGCGTCGAGACCGGACAGCAGGGCGCGCGGGTCGGCGCCGAGCACGGCGGCGCGGTGGTGGAAGGTCGCGCGGGAGGTCAGCAGCGGGCCGGCCACCTGTGCGGGGGTCAGCTCGGGGTGGCCGGCGACGTAGTCCCGCAGCCGGTGCGCCTGCGCGCGCAGCGCCGGTTCGGTGTGGCCCGACACGAACCAGGCCACGACGTCGTCCGAGCCGTCGGTCCCCTCGGGGGGCGCAGCGTCCGGCGGTGGGACCGGTTGTTCCAGCACGACGTGGGCGTTCGTGCCGCTGATGCCGAACGAGGAGACCGCCGCGCGGCGGGGCCGGCCGGTCGCCGGCCATTCCCGGTTCTCGGTGAGCAGGGACACCGATCCGGCGGTCCAGTCGACGTGGGGGGTGGGACGGTCGACGTGCAGCGTCTTCGGCAGCACACCGTGACGCATCGCCATGATCATCTTGATCACGCCGGCCACTCCGGCGGCGGCCTGGGTGTGCCCGAGGTTCGACTTCACCGAACCGAGCCACAACGGCCGGTCGGGGGGCCGATCGCGGCCGTAGCCGGCCAGCAGGGCGGACGCCTCGATGGGATCGCCCAGCGTGGTGCCGGTGCCGTGGGCTTCGACCGCGTCGACGTCGGCTGGGCCGAGTCCGGCGTCGGTCAGGGCCTGCCGGATCACCCGTTCCTGGGCCTTTTTGTTCGGGGCGGTCAGGCCGTTGCTGGCGCCGTCCTGGTTCACCGCGCTGCCGCGGACGACGGCGAGGATCCGGCGGTCGTTGCGCTGGGCGTCGGACAGGCGTTCCAGCGCGAGGATCGCGGCGCCTTCGCCCCACGCCGTGCCGTCGGCCGCGGCGGCGAACGCCTTGCAGCGCCCGTCTCGGGCCAGTCCACGCTGCCGGCTGAACTCGACGAACACCGCGGGCGTCGACATGACGGTCGCCCCGCCGGCGAGGGCGAGTTCGCACTCGCCGTGGCGCAGCGCCTGCATGGCGAGGTGGACGGACACCAGGGACGACGAACACGCCGTGTCGACGGTGATCGCGGGTCCGTGCAGTCCGAAGCTGTAGGCGACACGGCCGGAGGCGACGCTCATCGCGGTGCCGGTGATGAAGTAGCCCGCGAGTTCCTCGGGCGGGGCGCCGCCCGCCCGTGCCGAGTAGTCGATCCCGGACAGACCGGTGAAGACGCCGATCTGCCTGCCGTGCACGGACCGCGGATCGATGCCGGCGTGCTCGAAGGTCTCCCAGCTCGTCTCGAGCAGGAGTCGCTGCTGCGGGTCCATCGCCAGTGCTTCGCGAGGCGAGATGCCGAAGACCTCCGGGTCGAAACCCGCCGCATCGTCGAGAAAGCTGCCTTGCACCGTGTACGACCTGCCGGCCTGCCGGCCCGTCGGATCGTAGAGGTCCGCCGCTTCCCAACCCCGGTCCGCGGGGAATGCGGCGACGGTCTCCGCACCGGATTCCACCAGGTGCCACAGATCCTGTGGGGAGCGGACCCCGCCGGGGAACCGGCACCCCATCCCGACGACGGCGATCGGTTCGCGGCTCACCCCCTCGACCTCGCGAAGCTTCTCCCGGGCCTGATAGAGCTCTGCGGTCACCCGTTTCAGATAGTCGAGGAGCTTCGCATCATCGGCCATAATCGAGCTCCAATCCGAGAGCCGTCGTGCCGGCGCCGAGAACTCGATGGTATCCGCCGCCCCCACCCGGACACAGCGATCTGCTCGTGCGAGTGTGACCGGTGCGGCGTGCGAGATGACTGTGGCGCGCCTCGGACGAATACCGTCCGGAGCGCTCGGCGACCTCCGCGGCCTTCTGATCGAGTTGCTCGTCGGGCTCTTGCCGCGCACTGACGTGGGCCGACCGACACGTATCCGCAGGGCACCAGCGGGTCCTAGACTGTGGCGATGGGCATCGCTCCGGATGTCAGGGCACCGAGCGCCGGCGCGGCACCGCCCGATTCGGTGCCACCCGCCGCGGGCTCGGGCCGTCGTCCAGGTGCCGCTTGCGCCGGCGCATCGCGACGACCCGCGCCCGAGGTTCTGTCGTCGACGACCTCGCCCCGGCCGCACGTGTCGCCGTCCGCCCACTCGCCGTTCCGCCGCGACAAGCGCACCGCACATCAACCCTCGACTTTCGCCTGGAGGATCACGTGACCGTCACTTCCACCGACACATCGACAGAACTGCTGGCCCGACTGCGGAATGCCTACGCGACCGGACGCACGCGCGATGCCGAATGGCGCATCCGCCAGCTCCGCGGCATCGAGAAGCTCGCCGACGAGCGCGAAGCCGAGATTGCGGCCGCACTGCAGGAGGACCTGGGCCGAAACGCGGTCGAAGCCTGGCTCGGCGACCTCGCTTCCACCCGGGCCGAAGCCGCCTACGCCCGCAAGCGGGTCCGACGCTGGCTGCTTCCTCGACCGAAGCCCTTGTCGATCAACCAGTTTCCCGCGCTCGGCTGGGTGCAGTACGAGCCGATGGGAGTGGTCCTGATCATCGCACCGTGGAACTACCCGGTGTATCTGACGCTCGGTCCGCTCGTAGCGGCAGTGGCCGCCGGGAACTGTGCCGTGATCAAACCGTCGGAACTGGCCCCCGCCACGTCCGCGCTGCTCGCCCGGCTGATTCCGCAATACCTCGACCCGGAGGCCGTCGTGGTCGCCGAAGGCGATGCCGAGCTCACCCAGAGTCTGCTCGCGCAGGGTTTCGATCTCGCCCTGTACACCGGCGGCACCGAGGTGGGCCGCAAGATCATGGCCGCCGCCGCCCCGCAGCTCACGCCGGTGATCCTCGAGCTCGGTGGCAAGTCTCCCGTCGTCGTCGCCGAGGACGCCGATCTCGAGGTCACCGCGCGGCGTATCGCCTGGGTCAAACTCCTGAATTCGGGACAGAGCTGCATCGCACCCGACTACGTACTGGTCGAGCGGTCCGTCCGCGACGCGCTCGTCGACAAGATCGTCGACACGATCGCCCTGTTCCGCAGCGAGGAACCGCAGCCGGGGATGCGGGTGGTCAACCAGCGTCACTTCGATCGGCTCGAGGCGTATCTGGAGTCCACGACCGGGCGCATCGTCACCGGCGGCAGGTGCGATCGTGACACTCTCACCGTCGAACCGACCGTGATCGTCGATCCGGCACCCGACGACGCGGTCATGACGGACGAGATCTTCGGGCCCATCCTGCCGATCCTCACCGTCGACTCGGTCGACGCAGCCCTCGACTTCGTCGGTGCCCGACCCAAACCCCTTGCAGCGTACGTGTTCTCCAAGTCGCTGAGCACCCAGAGGAAGATCACGCAGCGAATCAGCGCGGGTGGCGTGGTGATCAATCATGTCGGCATGCACGTCCTCGCGCCACAACTGCCGTTCGGGGGCGTGGGTGCCAGCGGGATGGGGGCATACCACGGACGCTACGGTTTCGAGGCGCTCAGTCACCGCAAGGCGGTACTCGCCAAGCCGTTCCGTCCGGATCCGGCGATGAACTACCCGCCCTACACCCAGGCTGCGCTGAAGATCATGCGGCGACTGTTCTGAGCGGTCCACCGACACCCTCCGGAGCGGAGGACACCGACACGGCCGAGGAGGAATCGACCGGTCGTGGTCGGCCTCGACGGCTCGGAACCTGCGAGCCGCGTATTGCTGCGGTCCTGGCTCGTCGCCCACGGACGCAGGGGTGGCAACTCGGTTGCCCGGCACCCGCCCGGCAGCCCCGGCGCCTCGGTCGTCCTCGTACCCTGGGAAGGTGACCACGAGGAGGTCGTCGTGACAAGGCGCCCGGAACCCGTCGAACCCGCTGTGGGACAGGAATCGGTCTGGGACTACCCCCGCCCGCCCCGTCTCGAGACCTTCGCCGGCTCGATCACCGTGGAATGGGGCGGCCGGACCATCGCGTCGACCACGCGCGCCTGGCGGGTACTGGAGACCAGCCATCCGCCGACCTACTACCTTCCCGCCGAAGCCTTCGCCGACGGGGTGCTGCGGGAGACGGCGGGCTCGTCGTGGTGCGAGTGGAAGGGCAGGGCGAGCTACTACGACCTGGTGACCGATTCGCGGGTCGCGCCGAAAGCGGCGTGGACCTACCGCGATCCCTCCCCCGCCTTCCGGGCGATCGCCGGGGCGGTCGCGGTGATGGCCGCCCAGGTCGACCGGTGCACCGTCGACGGCGAGGAGGTCGTCCCGCAACCGGGCGGGTTCTACGGCGGCTGGATCACCAGCTCGGTCGTCGGCCCGTTCAAAGGAATCCCCGGCTCGGCGGGCTGGTAACCGCTCCGAAGTACGTCGAGCCGAGGCGCGCCTGCGAGCAAGCGAGAGCACTAGACTGGGCCGATGGGCATCGCTTCCGATGTCGATACGCACCGCGCGGGTGCAGGGCTCTCCCGCTGCACGGTGGTCGAGTCCCGTCTTCCCTGGGGCGCGTACGGGCAGGGTTTTCCCGGGCGATCACGCGCCGGCCCGCACGAAGCCGTACCGCCCGGATGCGGTGAGCGACCGTCGCGTGGTGCCGGCTGCGTCGAGGATCCCGGCGCAGACCGTTCCGATCGTTCCCGACCGTGTCGGGCAGGAGAGGAGTCGTCGTGACCGACGACGGAGTGACCGGCCGTGTCGTGGTCGGAGTGGACGGTTCGGAGCCGTCGAAGGGGGCACTGCGCTGGGCACGATTCGTCGCCCGGTCGGCAGGGTTCGAGGTCGACGCCGTGGCGGCGTGGGAGATTCCCTGGGCCGCCGCGGAAGGCTGGCCGTCCGACTGGGATCCGGAGCAGGAAACGTCCGGGATGCTGCACGAGACGGTCACCGGCGTCCTCGGGCGCGAGCCCGGGGTGTCCATGCAGGAACTGGTTCGCCGCGGCGGAGCCGCGCGCGTCCTGCTCGACGAGAGCCGTGACGCGCAGTTCCTGGTGGTGGGTAGCCGGGGGCACGGCGGCTTCAGCGGCCTGCTGCTCGGCTCGGTCAGCGCCGCATGCGCCGAGCACGCACACTGCCCGGTGCTGGTCATCCACGGTGACACCCCGCCCCCGCCCGTCTCGCCCTGAGGCGATCTCGGCGACGATCCCGATCCCCCGTCGCACCGGGGCCGCCCCCGATCTCCCGGACCGGTCGTTCCCCTTCCCGGATCGACTCCCGCCGCGCTCTCCCGTCCCGGAAAATGCTGCGAACAGCACCCGGTGCGGCGGATGATCGAGAAACAGCGCCCGAGGGCGGTGGATCGTACGCGCGACCCTCCCGTTCCTGCGCGTGTCCGGCTTGTTCGCTCGACCTTCGGGAGACACCCGCCATGAGACTCGGCATCCTCGTTCTCGCCGTCGGCGCGTCGCTGCTCGCCGGCACCGGTGTCGCAGCGGCCGCCGATCCGGCCGTCCTCGGCGGCGGCTCCGGCATCGTCATGGACGACCGGAACTACTGCACCCTCACCACGATCGGTCCCGACTCCGGGGGCCGGCTGGTCGGATTCACCGCGGGGCACTGCGGAAACGCCGGCTCCACGGTCGCCTCGGAGGCGGATCCGGGCGCCGGTGTGGTCGGCACGATCGCCTACACCGATGCGGACTTGGACTACGCGGTGATCGTGTTCGACCCGGCGAAGGTGGTGCCCGTGAATCGGGTGGGAAACACGACGATCACGGGGATCGGGGGTCCGGCGCAGTTCCCGGACATCGTCTGCAAGCAGGGCCGCACCACGGGGCATACCTGCGGGGTGGCCTACGGCGATGTGTTCGGTTCGGGGCAGACCTGGACGCAGACGTGCGTCGACCTCGGCGACTCGGGAGGTCCGGTGGTGGTCGGAACCACGCTCGTCGGCATGGTGAACGGCTATCTCACCGTTGCCTGCCTCGGTCCGGAGGTCGGCACGAGCATGACGGCCGTCGTCGGTGACGCCGATGCGCGGGGCGGGGCCGGGGCGGGGTTCCGTCCGATCTAAGGGGCGCAGGTCGTGACGATGTCGTTGCCCGGGTGAGGGACGGACCGGCAGCCACGACCGCATCCGAGGGGGTACTCCCTCGGTCAGCCGATCTCGGCGAGGAAGCGCTCCAGGATCCCGGTGACCCGGGCCGGGTCTTCCAGCGTCGCACTGTGACCGACGCCGTCGAGTTCGACCAGTTGTGAGTCCGGGATCAGGGCGTGCATCTCGCGGGCGAGGCGCGGTGGCATCTCGACGTCCAGTTGCCCCGCGACGATCAGCGTCGGCACGCTCACGCCGGGAAGCTCGTCCCGGATGTCGGGCCGGACCATCATGCCGAGCATCGTGTGCGCCAGGGACGACCGATCGGCCGTCGCCCATCGCCTGCGCCACACCTCACGCTCGGCCTCCCGGCCGGGTTCGCTGCGGAACGGTTCGCCGTAGAGTTCCTTCTCGATGCCGCGCAGCACGAGGGCAGGTGACGGCCCGAGGAGCCGGGCCACGGCCGTGAGGGCCAGGTGCAGCGGGTACTTGACGGGCGGATGCGGGGTTGCGCCGGTGTTGAGCAGGGTCAGCGAGCGCAACAGGTCCGGTTCCCGCGCGCCGATGCGCATGCCGACGAAACCGCCCATGGACAGACCGACCAGATGTGCCGGGGCGAGGTCGAGGCGCCGGATCACGGTGAGCACGTCGGCGGTGAGCTGCTCGAGCTGGTATCCCGTCCGGGCATGCCCGGACCGGCCCTGCCCGCGGAAGTCGAGGGTGAGGCAACGGTATCGATCCCGCAGCGCCGCGATCTGCGCCTCGTACATTCTCCCGTCGAAGAAGAACCCGTGCAGGAACAGGATCGGCTCGCCCTCGCCTCCGGTGTCCTCGCAGTACAGGTCGACGTCCCGCACCCGCAGGTACGACCGTCGCATGTCCGGAACTCGGGGCGTTGTCATGGCATGCTCCGTTTCGAGCCGTGACGCGGGACCGTCTCGGAATGAGGTCGAGGATCGGTTCCGAGCACCGCCGGTGTCAAGGGGCCGCAGCAGCGGCCCTGTCCGGTATCGCATTGCCGAGATATCATTGCTGATATGTCGACGTCGCCTCGCCGAACGTTGTTCCCGGGCCTGGAGCTGCTCTCCGACCGGCGCCGAGCGCTGGTGGACGAGCTGGTGGCAGCCCGGCGACGACAGGGGCTGAGCCAGACCGAGATCGCGGCCCGGATGGGCACCTCCCAGTCGGCCGTGGCCCGCTTCGAGCGAGGCGATCTCGATCCGCGCCTGTCCACCCTCGAACGGTATGCGCAGGCGGTGGGGCAGACGGTCGACTGGCAGATCCGCACGCCTCCGGAGACGACATGAATATCTGGCCGCCCGTCCCTCCCCCGCCCCCGCCCCCGCCGCCGGTGCCGCCCTGGCAGCCCGAACCTCGCCCGTCTGCTCCCGCACCGGCGCAGTACACGTCGCTCGTCGCCCCCGGCCCCGATTGGCTCGCCGAGCGACTGTTCGACCGACGGATCGTCCGGCTGACAGGACGTCTCGACCGCGAGGCCGCCAACCGCGCCGCCGCCACGCTCGCGCTGCTCGACGCCTCCGGCGACGACCCGGTGCAGGTGTGGCTGCACGACGTCGAGGCCGACCTCGACACCGCGACGACCCTCCTCGACACTCTCGACCTGATGGGTGTGCCGACCCGGGTGAGTTGCCTCGGCACCCTCACCGGGGCGGCCCTTGCCCTCCTGGCGGCCGCCGATCGGCGCACCGCCGCGCCGCACGCCACCTTCCATCTGCGTGAACCGCGCACCACGTGCGACGGCCCCGCGGCAACCGTCGACGCGCAGGTCGACCGATACCGGCAGCAGTTGCGGGCGCTGCAGCAACGCCTCGCGGACGCCTGCCGTCGCCCCGTGGAGGAGATCGCGGAGGACATGCGCGCACACCGGATCCTGACCGCCGAGCAGGCACGTGACTACGGCCTGATCGACGCGATCGGCGGGGACCGGGCGCCCCACTCACCGTGACCGCCGAGCACCGGGTGACGCGGCGGTCAGCCGAGGAACACCGCGACCCGATCCGCCAGATCGAGCAGCGGCTGCGGGAAGACGCCGAGCGCCACCGTCACCACCGCCCCGGCGGCGACCGCGACGGTTGTCAGCACACTGGGCACCACGACCGTCGGGGCGTCGCGGTCCGGCTCGTCGAAAAACATCAGCACGATGACGCGCACGTAGAAGTACGCCGCGATCGCGCTGCTGACCACGCCGACGATCACGAGCGGAACGGCTCCGGCGCCCGCCGCCGCCCCGAACACGGCGAACTTGCTGACGAACCCGCTCGTGAGCGGGATGCCGGCGAACGCGAGGAGGAACAGGGCGAACACCGCGCCGACGAGGGGTGAGCGCCGGCCGAGCCCCGCCCAGCGGGACATGTGGGTCGCCTCCCCGAGGTCGTCGCGGACCAGGGTCACGACGGCGAACGCGCCGAGGGTGCTGAAGCCGTAGGCGAACAGGTAGAACATCGTCGACGCCAGCCCCGCCCGGTCGGCGGCGATCAGGCCGGTGAGGATGAAGCCGGCGTGGGCGACCGACGAGTAGGCCAGCATCCGCTTCACGTCGTTCTGCGTCACGGCCAGCACCGATCCCGCCACCATCGTCAGGATCGCGACGCCCCACAGCAGGGGACGCCAGTCGTCACGCAGACCGGGCAGCGCCACGTAGAACACCCGCAGCATCGCGCCGAACGCCGCGACCTTGGTGGCCGCCGCCATGAAGGCGGTGATCGGTGTGGGCGCCCCCTGATAGACGTCGGGGATCCAGGAGTGGAACGGCACCGCCCCGATCTTGAACAGCAGGCCCACCGCGAGCATCGCCGCGCCGATCAATGCCAGCGTGTCCCCGTCCGCGCGGCCGGCGACGGCGTCCGCGATGCCCGCCAACCGGACCGTGCCCGCGTAGCCGTACAGCAGCGCCACGCCGAAGAGGAAGAAGGCCGAGGAGAACGCGCCGAGCAGGAAGTACTTCAGTGCCGATTCCTGCGAGAGCAGGCGCTGCCGCCGGGCCAGGCCGCACAGCAGGTACAGGGGCAGCGACAGAACCTCGAGCGCGATGAACATCGTGAGCAGGTCGTTCGAGGCCGGGAACAGCAGCATCCCCCCGACCGCGAACAGCACCAACGGGAAAACCTCGGTCTGCGACATCCCCACCGCGGCGGCCTCGCGCTCGGCGACGCTGCCCGGCACCGCGGACGCCTGCGGGGCGAACGCGTCGGCACCGCCGGCGCCCGTCGCCACCGCCGCGCCCGGTCCCCCCGGAGTGGCGCCCCGGGCGCCCGGCTCGATTCCGCGTTCGGCGACGAGCAGCACCGCGAGGATCGAGACGAGCAGGATGGTGCCCTGCAGGAACAGGGTCGGCCCGTCGACCGCCACCGCGTCCACCGCGGCGGTGTACCCGGGCGCGGCCTCGGCGGAGAAGTCCAGCCCCGCGGCGAGTACGACGACGGCCACGAACGCGGCCACGAGACCGCCGAGCGCGAGCAGCAGCTGGCTCGCGTACCGGCCGCGGCGGGGAACGAACGCCTCGACGAGCACTGCGGCGACGGCCACCCCGAACACGATCAGCATGGGAGAGAGCGGGCCGTATTCGAGGTCGGGGGCCGGAATCGCCTGAGCGAGAACGGTGGTGCCGTCCGAGAGAGTCACCTGTGCGTCCCTCCGTGAGTGTCGGGCCCGGTCCCGCCGCACA
>NZ_JBSNCE010000004.1:0-269243 GCF_053764755.1 Rhodococcus sp. 2H158 | reverse complement strand
GCCAGCCCGTCCCCGGCCAGGTACAACTCCCCCACAACCCCCACCGGGGCCGGCCGCAACCGCCCGTCGAGCACCAGGGAGGTCACTCCGCGCACGGCCGATCCGATCGTCACCGCCCGTCCCGGCGCCAGCGGTCCCGCCGACGCCCAGATCGTCGCCTCCGTCGGCCCGTACAGATTCAGCATCGTCCGGCCCCCGGCGAACCGCTCGACCAGCTCCGCACCGACCGCCTCACCGGCCACCGCGAGCGTCCGTACCGACGCCGATCCCGACGGATCCAGCGTCGAGAGCACCGACGGCGTGAGGACCATGTGCGTCACCTGCTCGGCATCGAGCAGCGTGGCGAGTTCCGCGCCGCCGACGACGCCGGCCGGAACCGACACCAGGCAGCCCCCGGAGCCGAAGGCGGCCAGTTGTTCGAAGATCGCCGCGTCGAAGCTCGGCGAGGCGAAGCCGAGGACCCGTGCGTCCGGTCCGACCGCCAGCGAATCATCCTGGGCGCGAACGATGTTCGCCAACCCGCGGTGGGTGACCGTGACGGCCTTCGGGGTGCCGGTCGAGCCGGAGGTGTAGATCAGGTAGGCGGCGTGGTCGGGATGCAGCGGCCGGGTCCGGTCCGCTTCGGTCAACGGCGCGGCCGATTCGGCGGCGTATGCCGCCCGCAGCGCCGGGTCGTCGAGCTCGAGCCAGGTGAGCGCGCCGGGCAGCGCGGACCGGTGCGCGGTCGTGGTCAGCCCGAGCGTGGCACCACAGTCGCCGAGCATGTGCGCGATGCGCTCGGCCGGATACGCCGGGTCGACGGGCACGAAGGCGCCGCCGGCCTTGGCGACCGCCCACACGGCGAGCACCGACTCCGCCGAGCGGGGCAGCGCGAGGGCCACGCGCACGTCCGGGCCCACCCCGGCGGCGACGAGCAGGCGGGCGAGCCGGCCGGCGGCGGCGTCGAGTTCCCGGTAGGTCCAGGTGGTGCCGTCGGCACGCACGGCCGGGCGCTGGGGGTGCGCCGCGGCGGCGGCCCCGAGCAGCGTGGGCAGCAGCCACGGCCCGACACCGGCCGGACCCGCCGTCGCGTGCAGGGCGGCGGACTCGGCGGCGTCGAGCAGATCCACGTCCCCGACGGGAACGGCCGGGTCGGTGGTGACGGCGGTGAGGAGCCGCACAAACCGCGCGGCGATCGTGCGCGCGGTGGCGTCGTCGAACAGGTCGGTGGCGTAGGTGAGGGTGGCGTCCAGTCCGGCGGGCCGGCCGTCGTCGCCGGTGTGTTCGCGCAGCTCGAGCCCGAGGTCGAACTGCGAGGAGCCACGCTCGACGTCCTCGACGGCGATCTCGAGCCCGTCGATCTCGAGGGTCGGTGCCGCGAAGTCGGCGAGCGCGAGCGAGACCTGGAACAGCGGGTGGTGCGCGGCGGACCGGGCGGGGCGCACCGCCTCGACCACCTGGTCGAACGGCAGGTCGGCGTGGGCGAAGGCGGCCAGGTCGGCCTCGCGCACCTGCGCCACCAGGTCGGCGAACGTGGCCTCGGGCCGCACCGCGGTGCGCAGCACCACGGTGTTGACGAACATCCCGACCAGGTCGTCGAGTTCGGCGGCGCCGCGGCCGGCCACCGCGCTGCCCACCGCGATGTCGTCGCCGGCGCCGAGGCGGGACAGCAGCGCGACGAGCCCGGCGTGCAGGGCCATGAACACGGTGGCGTTCTCGGCGCGGGCGAGGCGACGCAGCGCAGCGTGGACGCCGGCGTCGACGGTGAAGGCGACGTCGGCGCTCGCGCCGGACTGCACCGCGGGTCCGGGCCGGTCGGTGGGCAGGACGATCCGATCCGGCAGGCCGGCCAGGGTGCGGGTCCAGAAGTCCAGTTGCCGGGCGGTGGTCGAGTCGGGGTCGCCGGGCTCGCCGAGCGCCTCGCGCTGCCACAGCGTGTAGTCGGCGTACTGCACCGGCAACGGCGCCCACGCCGGGGCCGCACCCGCGGTGCGGGCGGCGTACGCGGCGATCAGGTCCCGGGCCAGCGGCGCCACCGACACCCCGTCCGCGGCGATGTGGTGCAACACCAGCACCAGCACGTGCTCCTCCGCACCCAGACGCAGCACCCGGGCCCGCACCGGCAGGTCCACGGTCAGGTCGAAGCCGGCCCCGGCGAAGTCCGCCACGGCGGCATGCACGGCGTCCGCGGGGACGTCGACGACGTCCGGACCGGTGGGCGCCGCGTCGACGATCACCTGGCGGGGACCTTCCGCGTCGGCGGGGAACACGGTGCGCAGGCTCTCGTGCCGGGCGATCAGGTCGCCGAACGCGGCGGCGAGCGGGGCGACGTCGAGCCGGCCCCGCAGGCGCAGCGCCACCGGGATGTTGTAGACGCCGGACGCGGGGTCGAGCTGGTTGAGCACCCACATCCGGTGCTGCGCCGGGCCGAGGGGCAGGCGGGCCGGCCGCTCCCGTCGCCCGAGCGCGACGGCGGCACCGGTGCGGCCCGCGGCGCGGGCGGCCAGCGCCGCGGGGGTGGGCGCCTCGAACAGGTCGCGCACCGCCAGGGCGGTGCCGGCGGTAGCGTTGATGCGGGCGATCACCCGGGTCGCGTCGAGGGAGTTGCCGCCCAGGTCGAAGAACGAGTCGGCGGCGCCGAGCCCGTCCAGGCCGAGGACGTCGGCGAAGGCGGCGGCGGCGGCGGTCTCGACGGGTCCGCGCGGCGCGCGGGCCGGGCGCCGGCTGCGGCCGAAGTCCGGCTCCGGCAGCGCCGTCCGGTCCAGCTTGCCGACCGGGGTCAGCGGCACCTCGTCGAGGACGACGACCGCGGCGGGCACGAGATGGGCGGGCAGCTGTTCGCCGAGCCGGTCCCGCAGCCGGTCCGGGTCCAGCCCGCGGCCCGGCACGGGCCGCACGTAGGAGACGAGGACGGCCGAGCCGGTGGGACCGGGACGGCCGAGCGTGGCCGCGAAGTCCACGTCGGCGACGGCGGCGAGGGCGGCGTCGACCTCCCCGAGCTCGACGCGGATGCCGCGCACCTTGACCTGGAAGTCGGTGCGGCCCAGGTATTCCAGCACCGGGCCGCCGTCGGCGTCGCGGGTCCAGCGCACGAGGTCGCCGGTGCGGTACATGCGCTCCCCGGGCCGTCCGGGATGCGCGACGAACCGGCTCGCGGTCAGCTGCGGACGGCCGTGGTAGCCGCGCGCCAGCCCGGGACCGGCCAGGTACAGCTCACCGGCCGTGCCGAGCGGCACCGGCCGCAGCCAGCCGTCGAGGACTTCGGTTTCGGTGCCGGGCACACCGGCGCCGAGGGTGACGGACGCGTCGGCGGTGAGGGGGGCGACGGTGGCCCAGATGGTGGCCTCGGTGGGACCGTAGAGATTGAACATCGTGCGGCCGGGCGCCCAGCGGCGCACCAGGTCGGTGGGGACGGCCTCACCGCAGACACCGACCACCCGCACGGTGTGCGCCGCGGCCGGGTCGAGGGTGGCCAGCACCGCGGGGGTGAGGACGAGGTGGGTGACGCCCGCGTCGGCGAGCCGGTCGGTCAGTTCGTCGCCGCCGACGACCGTCGGGGGCACGACGACGAGCCGGGCGCCGGCGGCGAACGCGGCGAGCTGTTCGAACAAGGACGCGTCGAAGCTCGGCGACGCCACGTGCGCGACCCGCGCCGACGGGGTCGGCTCCAGCACGGCGAGCAGCGCGTCGACCAGGTTGCCGAGGCCCCGGTGGGTGACCGTGACAGCCTTCGGCGTCCCGGTCGAGCCGGAGGTGTAGATCAGGTAGGCCGGGTCGTCGAGCCGGGCCGGCGACGGCACCGCGGGGCCGGCCGGGGTGTGGCGGGCGGTCCCGGGATCGTCGAGCACCAGCCACGCCGTCGCGGAGCCGGGCAGCCGGTCGCGGTGGGCGGTGACGGTGACGCCGAGCCGGGCGCCGGAATCGGTGAGCATGTGCTCGATCCGGTCCAGCGGGTGGCGCGGGTCGACGGGGACGAACGCGGCGCCGGTCTTCGCGACCGCCCACACGGCGAGGACCGATTCGAGCGAGCGGGTCAACGCGAGCGCGACCAGCGTGCCGGGTCCGGCGCCGTGCGCGGCAAGCAGCCCCGCCAGGGCGGTGGCCCGGTCGTCGAGTTCGCGGTAGGTGAGCTCGGCGGTGCCGGCGACGACGGCGACCGCATCCGGGTGACGGGTGGCGGTGCCGGCGAGGATGTCGGCGAGGGTGACGGCCCGGTCGCGGGCCGGTACGAACGGGGCGTCGACGCCGGGGGCGCCGAGCGCGGCGATGCGGCGGTCCGGGGTCCGGGCGAGCGCACCGAGCAGCTCCGCGCACCGTTCGAGGATGCGGCGCGCGACGGCGTCGCCGACCGAGGCGGGGCGGTAGCGCACGCTCAGCTCCGGCCGGGCGCCCGGTACGACGATCAGGCTCACCGGGTACGGGGTGGCTTCGGCGCCGGTGACGCCGAGGACCCGCATTCCGGCGCCGTCGGCGGTCGCGGACAGGGCGTCGCGGTCGAGCGGGTAGGACTCGACGACGGCGAGGGTGTCGAACAGTTCGGTGACGCCGGCCGCCCGGTGGATCTCGGCGAGGCCGAGGTGCTGGTGCTCGAGCAGCGCCGCCTGTTCGGCCTGGAGGCGGCGCAGCAGGTCGGCGCCGGTGTCGGTGGGCTGCAGGCGCACCCGCACCGGCACGGTGTTGACGAACAGGCCGAGCACGGCGTCCACGCCGGGCAGCTCGGGAGGGCGGCCGGAGACGGTGGAGCCGAACACCACGTCGGTGCGGCCGGTGAGCTCGGCCAGCGTCAGCGCCCACGCCGCCTGCACGACGGTGGCGAGGGTGACGTCGTGGGCGCGGGTGGCAGCGTCGAGGGCGGCGGCGGTCTCGGCGCTCAGCGCGAGGGTGTGGGCGGCGCCGCCAGTGTCGGCGGGGTCGTCGTGCGGGGCGACGAGGGTGGGGGCGTCGATGCCGTCCAGGGCGTGGGCCCACGCGGTCCGCGCGGCGACGGCGTCCCGGCCGGCGAGCCAGGCCAGGTGGTCCCGGAACGACGGCGCCGGTCCGGGCACCGCCGCGCCCGCCGCGTAGGCGGTGAGCAGTTCGGCGACGAGCAGCGGGGTGGACCAGCCGTCGAGGACGAGGTGGTGGTTGGTCAGCAGCAGCCGGTACCGGTCGGCGGCGGTGCGGACCAGGTGGACGCGCAGCAGCGGCGCGGCGGCGAGGTCGAACCGGTCCGCGCGGTCCGCGTCGAGGATGCGCGCCAGCTCGCCGTCGGTGTCGGCGCGGCCGCGCAGATCGGTTTCCCGCCAGGTCACGTCGGCCGTGCGGAGCACCACCTGGAGCGGGCCGGCGGCCGTGTCGCGGAAGGCGGCCCGCAGGCTGTCGTGCCGGTCGACCACGGACTGCGCCGCGGCGCGCAGCCGGGCGGCGTCCACGGTGCCGGCGAGTTCGAGCACGGTCTGCACGGTGTAGTCGTCGGGGGCGTCGGTGGCGGCGTACCCGGTGTGGAACAGCAGCCCGGCCTGCAGCGGGGACAGCGGCCACACGTCGGCCAGGCCTCCGCGTTCGCGCTCCCACGCGTCGATCCGGTCCTGGCCGACGGCGACCAGCGGGAAGTCGGAGGGGCTGTGACCGCCGGCGGCCGGGTCGCCGACGTGCCAGGCGAGCGCGGCGAGCGCGGCCACCCACAGCTGCGCGAACTCGTCGACGGCGTCCTCGTCGAGCAGGCCGGTCGCGTAGGTGAAGGTGGCGGCGAGGCCGTCGGCCTCGACGGCGGCGTCGATGTCGAGCACCGCGGGCAGCGGCATCTGCGGTTCGTGGGTGGCGGCGGTGCCGACCGGCAGCCACGGTCCCTCGACCGTGGTGTCGATGCGGCCGAGGAAGTTGAACGCGATCTGCGGCGCCGGATGTGCGGGCAGGGCCCCGGCGACGTACCGGAGCAGGCCGTAGCCGATGCCGTGGTCGGGAACGGCGGCGAGCCGTTCCTTGACCGACCGGATCGCCGCGCCCGCCGCGGCACCGCCACCGAAGGCGTCGTCGACGTCGATCCCGGTGAGGTCCACGTCGAGTGGGTACACGGTGGTGAACCATCCGACGGTGCGGGACAGGTCGGCGCCGGGGACCGCCGCCTCCTCGCGGCCGTGGCCCTCGACGCCGACGAGCGTCGCGGGGGCGGTGCGGCCGCGGTTGCGGCGCCACCGCTCGGCCGCCAGGCCGAGCGCGGCGAGCAACGCCTCGGCGGTGCCGCAGTGGAAGCGCTGGGGCACGGCGGTCAGCACGGCGTCGGTGACCTCGGCAGGCACGTGCACGCGCAGCCGGGCGGAGGTGGCGACGGTGTCGCGCGCCGGATCGAACGGCCGCTCCCCCAGCGCCGGGTCGGGCGTCGCGAGAATCCGCTCCCACAACGGCAGTTCGTCGCTGCGATCGGCCTCGGTCAGGCCGTGCGCCCACCGGCGCAGCGACGTGCCGACCGGGGCGAGGGCGGGCGCGGCACCGCCGGCGATGTTGATGTAGGCGGCGGCGAGGTCGGGCAGCAGGATGCGCCAGGACACCGCGTCCACGGCGAGGTGGTGGACGACGGCCACGAGCAGGTCGTCGCGGCCGTCGGGCGAGGCCAGCCACTCGAACTGCGCGACGATCCCGGCGGCCGGATCGAGCCGGTCCGCCGCGGCCTCCAGCGCGGCCGCGGCGGCGCCGCGTGGCTCGTCGACGGCGGCGCGGCGCAGCACCTCGTCGGCGGCGACCGCGCCGACGGGGAGCACCTCGAGCGTGCGGGGCGCGGTCAGCCGCATCCGCAGCGCGTCGTGCCGATCGAGCAGCGACTGCACGGCCCCGGCCAGGTGCGCCGGGTCGGGATGCTCGGGCAGCCGGATCAGCACGGCCTGCCCGTACCGGTCGACGGGCCCGCCGCCGGCCAGCAGTTCGGCGACGATCGGGGTGGTGTCGACCGGACCGGTGCCGCCGCCGGGGAGTTCGGCAAGAACGGCGCCGGCCCCGATGTCCGCCACCGCGACGGCGGCCAGAGCGGCGACGGTGCGGCGTTCGAAGACGTCACGCGCGGTGAACCGCAGTCCGGCGGCCCGGGCGCGGGAGACGAGGGTGATCGCGACGATGCTGTCGCCGCCGAGGGCGAAGAAGCTGTCGTCGGCGCCGACTCGTTCCACGCCGAGCACCTGGGTGAACAGGGCGGCGATCAGTTCCTCGCGCGCCCCCTCGGGGGCGCGGCCGGCGGCGGGAGTGCCGAAGTCCGGGGTGGGCAACGCGGCGCGGTCGATCTTGCCGACGGGGGTGAGCGGCAGTTCGAGCAGCACGGTGATCGCCGCGGGCACGAGGTAGGCGGGCAGGGTGTCGGCGAGTTCGCCGTGCAGGGCGTCGACGTCGACGGCGGCACCGGGGTGCGCGACGACGTAGGCGGCGAGGACGGTCGCGCCGGCGGGCGTGGTGGCGCCGACGGTGACGGCCCGGGCAACGGTGTGGTGCCGGAGCAGCGCGGCGTCGACCTCGCCGAGTTCGACACGGAACCCGCGGATCTTGACCTGATGGTCGGTGCGGCCGGCGAACTCGAGCGCGGCGGCTGCGCCGCCGGTGTGTCCTTCGGGTCCCTCCGGCAGCCCAAAGGACGCACCGCGCCAGCGGACCAGGTCACCGGTGCGGTACATGCGTTCTCCGGGCGCGTACGGGTCGGCCACGAAGCGGGCGGCGGTCAGGTCGGGGCGGCCGAGGTAGCCGCGGGCGATCCCGGCGCCGGCCAGGTACAACTCGCCGGTCACCCCTGCCGGCACGGGCTGCAGCCGGCGGTCCAGGACGAGGGCGCGCATGCCGCGGATCGGGGTGCCGACCCCGACCCGGTCGCCGCGGTGGTGCGGGGCCGCGAAGGTGGCGGTGACGGTGGCCTCGGTGGGGCCGTACGCGTTGAGGAACGCCCGGCCCACCGACCACCGATCGGCCAGGTCGGGCGGGCAGGCGTCGCCGCCGACGACGACCGTGCCGATCTCGGGGTGGTCGTCGGGGTCGAGGGTGGCGAGCACGGCCGGGGTCGCGTCGAGGTGGGTGACTCGTCCGGCGCGGAGCACCTCGGCGAGCTCGGTGCCGCCGTAGGCCTGCGGCGGTACCACCACCAGGGTGGCGCCGGCGGTGAAGGTCACCAGCAGCTCCTCGATCGAGGAGTCGAAGGCCGGCGAGTACAGGTGGGTGGCGCGCGAGCCGGCGGCGACGGCCAGACGCGCGCGGGCGTCGTCGGCGAGGTTCGCCAGGCCGGCATGGGTGACGACGACCCCCTTGGGGGTGCCGGTGGAACCGGAGGTGTAGACGACGTAGGCGGCGTGCTCGGGCCGCAGCGGGGTTTCCCGGTCCGCGTCGGTGACCGGGCCGGCGTCCGCCGCCGTGACCGCGGCGACGGTCGCGGGGTCGTCCATGGCGATCCAGTCGGTGTCGTCGGGCAGGCCGTCCCGGTGCGCGGCGACGGTCAGGCCGATGCGGGCGCCGCTGTCGCGCAGGACGTGCTCGAGCCGGGCCCGGGGATGGCCGGGGTCGACGGGCACGAACGCGGCTCCCGTCTTGGCGACGGCCCACACGGCCTGCACCGATTCGACGGACCGCGACAGCGCCAGCGCCACCGTGGTCTCCGGGCCGGCGCCGCGGGCGAGCAGCAGCCGGGCGAGCCGGTCGGTGGCGGCGTCCAGGTCGGAGTAGGTCACGGTGCGCGGACCGTCGATCACCGCGACGGTGCCGGGGTCGAGGGCCGCCCCGGCGGTGAGCAGGTCGGCGAGGGTGCGGGCCGGCACCGGATCGGCGCCGCGGGCCGGGACGAGGGCGGCGCGCTCGTCGTCGCCGAGCAGGTCCAGGTCGGCGAGGCGCCGGTCGGGTGCGGCGGTGGCGAAACCGTGCAGGAACGCGAGGAATCGCCGGTGGTGCGCGGCGAGCTCGTCCCGGTCGTACAGGTTGGGGTTGGCCTGGAAGTCGAGGTGCGTGCTGTGGCCGCCCGGATAGAGGTTGACGAACAGGTCCTCGATGAGCCCGGAGGTGAGCACGTGGACCCGCCCGGTGAGCGCGCCGAGCCGGACCCGGTGGTCGAACAGCATGAGGTTGACCGACGGGCCGAACCCGGCGGCGTGGTCGCCGGTGAGACCGAGGTCGCGGGCGATGTCCTCCTGCCGGTACCGCTGGCGCCGCAGTGCCCCGGTCAGCTCGAGTTCCGCCGCGGCGATCACGGAGGCGACGGTGGCGGCGTCGGTGCGCAACCGCAGCGGCACCACGTTGGCGAGCATGCCCCCGGAGCGGCGCAGCGTGGCGGTGGTGCGGGCCGAGACGGGCAGGCTGAGCATCACCTCGTCGTGGCCGGTCATCCGGGCGAGGTAGGTGCCGAACGCGGCGACCACCAGCGGTGCGAGGCTCGACCCGCGCCGGGCCGCGGCGTCGCGCAGGGCCTGCTCGGTGTCGGCGGGCAGTTCCGCGCCGACCAGCAGCGGGTGCGCGTCGGCGGGGGCGGCCCGGCCGGCCAGCGACACGGGATCGCTCAGCCCGGCCAGGTGCTCGGTCCAGTACGCACGGTCGGCCTCGAACCGCGGGGAGCGGCGGTAGGTCTCGTCCGCGGCGACGATGTCGGGCAGCGCCGCGGTGCGCGGCGTGTGCACCGGGGTCCCGGTGACGGTCGCGGTGTAGAGCTCGGCGGTGCGCGCGACGAGGGTCATCGCGCCGACGCCGTCGAGGGCGATGTGGTGGATCCGGGCGTACCAGAACCAGCGGTCCTCGGCGATGCGGAGCACGGCGGTGACGGCGAGCCTGTCGGTGCACATATCGACCGGGGCGGTGTAGTCGCGCTCCATCCATTCGCGGGCCGCGGCCACGGGATCGGCCTCGCCCCGCAGATCGACCACCGTCAGCCGCTCGCCGGTGTGCACGACGGTCTGGAACGGGTGGCCGTCCTCCTCGACGATGCGCAGGAAGCCGGTGCCGAACTCGCGTCCGACGGTACGGGCGGCACCTTCGAGGGCGTCGAGGTCGAGGTCCCCGGCGATGTCGACGTACTGGGCGATGTTGACGGGCGTGGCGCCGGCCAGGTGCTGTGCGAACCAGATCCCGCGCTGGGCCGCCGAGAGCGGGAACGCGCCGGCGGGCTGCGGGGCAGCGAAATGGTGTTGGGCGACCGGGCTTTCGTGCAACACGGGGGTACTCCTGACGACCGGTGGACTGTGCTGCTTCCACGGTCGTCCGCAGACCCCGGTGCCGATACCGACCCCAGCGGTGGGCGCGGCACCCGCAGGGGTGGTCGAGAATCACCCTCGGGTGCGAGAACTCCTCAGCCGGTCCAGCCCGCGGTGGGATCGCGCCGCCACAACAGGTCGTGGATGGCTTCGACGGCATCCCCGGCGGAGGTCACGGCGAGCACCCCGGCGGCGGGCAGCGGCCACCCCCCGATCGAGATCACCGGGACCCCGGTGCGGACGGCGAGCGCGATCTCGCTGAGCGTGCCCCAGCTGCCGCCGACCGCGATCAGCGCCTCGCAGGTGCGTACCAGCAGGGCGTTGCGCATCTCGCCGAGACCGGTCGGGATCGACACGGTCAGGTACGGGTTGGCCTCCGCGCGGTCGTCGCCGGGCAGCAGGCCGAGGGTGGTGCCGCCGGCCTCCGCCGCTCCGCGCGATGCCGCGGCCATCACCCCGCCCAGTCCCCCGGTCACGACGACGGCGCGTCGCGCCGCGAGCAGCCCGCCGACCTGACGGGCGATCCGGCGTTGTTCGGCCGTGGCCTCCGCGGGCCCGACCACGCCGACATACCGCTGCGCATCCATGACGCGATTGTCCACCACCCAGGGTGCAGAAGTGGCCCCCTGAGGTGAAATCCACCACCACCGGGGCTGCTCGCCCGGCACCGGCACCCGGCGGATCCTTGTCCGCATGTCCACCCTCCGCACCGAGCGTCTCGTACGCCGCCACACGGTGATCGCCGACGACGGCGTGCCGCTCGCGGTCCACGAGATCGGCGCGGCCGGCGCACCGCTCACCGCCGTGTTCGTCCACGGCCACTGCGGCCGCACGGAAACCTGGGCGCCTCTTCGGGATTCGCTGCTCCGACACCGCGGAGCGACGCTGCGGATGGTGTTCTTCGACCACCGTGGTCACGGCGCGTCCGGCACCGCCGGGCCGGAGACGTACACCGTCGAGCAGCTCGGGCGCGATCTCGCGGCGGTGCTGCGCGCGGTCTCCGCCGGGCCGGTGGTGCTGGTCGGCCACTCGATGGGCGGCATGACGATCCTGTCCTACGCCCGTCAACATCCGCACGAGATCGGCACCCGCGTCGCCGGGATCTGCCTGATCGGCACCGCCGCCGGTGATCTCGGCCGGTCGGGGCTCGGGCGGTACCTCGACAGTCCCGCGGTCGAGTTGTTCCACCGCGCGGTGCAGCACGCGCCCGGCGCCGTGCAGCACGCGCTGCACCTCGGTGGACGGGCGGTGCGGCCGCTGAGACGGGCGGCGCAGCGACGCGCCCCCGGCTCCCGGTGGGCGGCCCTGCTGGCGGTGCTCGCGAACGAGACGCCGGTGGTGACGATGGCGGCGTTCCTGCGATCGTTCGCCCTGCTCGACGAGTCCGCCGCGTTGGCGGTGCTCGCCGCGGTCCCCGCGCTCGTGCTGTGCGGGTCGGCGGACGAGTGGACCCCGTTCGAGCTGTCCGCCGGTCTCGCGGCGCGGCTGCCGCGCGCCGAACTGGTGCGGGTCGACGGAGCCGGACACTCGGTGATCGCAGACCGCCCCGCGGAGGTCGCGCGGGCACTCGCCAGGTTGCTGCAGCGAGTGGGGTGAGCCGCAGTTCAGAGGTCGCGTTCGGTGATGACGCCGCTGTGCAATGCGAGCTCGGCGAGCCGGACCCGCTTCTGGTTCTGCGGCAGATCCTCGACACCGAACTTCGCGAACAGCGCCCGCAGATGCGTCTTGACCGCGTCGACGCTGAGGAACAGCTCGGTGGCGATGTCCTGGTTGGAGGCAGGGGTGGCGAACGCGGCGCCGTGCTTGTAGGGCCGGCACAGCGCGAGCAGGATTCCGCGTTGCGTCTCCGTGAGCGAACGCACCGTCGGCAGCTCCGACGCGACGCGGGTCGCCTCGTCCGGTCCGGCACCGATCTCCTGGAAGGTCAGGCGGATCGAGCCGACCCGGATGCTGTCGCCCTCCCGCAGGCGCCGGCGGCCGGTGATGCGTTCCCCGTTGAGGAAGGTGCCGTTGCGGGAGAGCCCGTCGTCGAGGATGGTCCAGTGGGTGCCGATCCACTCCACGACGGCGTGCAGGCGGGAGACCTCGTTGTCGCCGGTGAACGCCACGTCCGAGCTCGGAGCACGGCCGATGGTGACGCGCGGCGACTCCGGCGACAGCTCGAACCGATGCTGCCGCCCCTGCTTGTCGACATACGACAGACGCGATTCGGTGACGACGCTCATCACAACCTCCAGGGCGCGGACTCAATCCTGCCCGTAGGTTGCAGCGTCGGCAAGGGGGGCGCGTCCCAACCGCAGCAGCGTCGTCGCCAGCGCCGAACCGTCCCGCCCCAGTGCCGCGGTGAACCGCGCGAGCACCGCCATCTCGCGACGCGTGTGCACCGGCACCGTTCCGTGACCGGCGCGGCGCAGCCGGCCGGCGCGGTGCGCGAGACCGGTCCGGTGCCGGATCGCGGCGACGATCTCGGCGTCGACCCGGTCGATCTCGTCGAACACGTGATCCAGTTCGGCCGCGCCGGTGAGAGCGGTGGGGTTCGGGGTGAACGTCTCCGACGTTACGGTCACGGGGCCTCCACGGGGTTGGCGGTCGGTCGCCCCATCGTGGCTCGGGAACGCCTTGTCCCCCAAGGAACCCTGGGGTGGGGATCACCCCACCCCTCAGCCGAGCAGGAGCGTCACCGCCACGAAGTAGATGACGATGGAGAGCAGGTCCTGGATCACCGTGGCGAGCGGGCCGGACCCGAACGCCGGGTCCTGGCCCAGCCGCTGCAGCGCCCACGGCAGGACCATCGCGACGGTCGTCGCGATGGTGCTGGCGGCCAGCACAGCCGACGCCACGGCGACCGCGAGCTCCCGGTTCCCCGTCATGAGCAGCACCGCCGGCAGCATGGTCGCACCCAGCAGCGCCCCCACCGACAGGCCGGTCAGCACCTCGCGGCGCACGATCCGCCGGATCCCCACACCCACCGAGAACCCGCGAATGACCAGCGTCTCGGTCTGCGTACCGACCGCATCCGCCAGGTACACGATGCCCGGCACGAAGTAGGCGACGGCGAGGTCGGCGTCGAGTTCGGTCTCGAACACCTGCATCAGGCCGGCCGAGACCATGGCCCCGATCAGACCGACGACGAGCCACGGCAGCCGGTGCCACAGGCGGCGACGGACCCCCTCGACGCTCGAGGCCCGTGCCGCGTCCGCCGAGTGCACGAAGCCGCCGAGCCGGGCCATGTCCTGGTCGTGCTCGTGCAGCAGCACGGCGAGCAACTGCTGGGGCGCGATGAGACCGCGGAACCGGCCGCGTTCGTCCACGACGGCGAGGCCGGGTTCGCCGTGCTGAACCGCCTTCCACGCGGCCCGTTCCTGCGCGGTGTCCGGGCGCACCACCGGCGGATCCGGGTCCAGCACGTCGCTCATCCGGGTGGTGCCGGGGGCCGCCAGCAGCCGTTCGATCGTGACGAGACCGGCGAGCGACTCACCGGCGAGCACGGCGACGACGGCGGCGCTGTCGAAGCTGTGCTCCCGCATCCGGTCGAGCACCTCGGCGACCGTGTCGTCCGGCCCGGCGACCGGGACGGCCGCGAAGCTGTGCCGCAGCGCGGTGCCGGGACTGCCCTGCTCCCGTGTATGTGTGTCGGCAGATTCGACCATGCTCCACCGTTCCTCCGGCCGCGCTCGTCCCGAGGTTCGATCGTGCCACGACCGGTACGACCGCCCGATCCCGCCCGTGGCGATAATGTGCCGGTGAGTCCACGCGAGCGCACACCCCGCCCCGGTCCCACCGCACCCTGCCCGTGCGGCCGAGGCCTTCCGTACGGCGAATGCTGCGGTCCGTTCCTCACCGGCGGGGACGCGCCCACGGCCGAACAGTTGATGCGTTCGCGGTACACCGCGTTCGCGGTGGGCGACGAGGCGCATCTGCGCCGCACGTGGCACCCCGGCACCCGCCCGGTGCGGCTGGACCTCGATCCGGCGCAGCGGTGGACCGGACTCGAGGTGCTGCGCACGAGTGGCGGCGGGTTCCTGCACACGGAGGGCACGGTCGAGTTCCGCGCCCACTACACGTTCGGCGGCCACCCGGACGTGCTGCACGAACACAGCCGGTTCGTCCGCGAGGACGGCCGCTGGGTCTACGTCGACGCTCTCGGCTGACCCTGCCGGGCGCGGCCGGGGTTCGGTCGTTCGGCGTCCTCAGTCGAAGAGGGCGAACGCGCGCGCCACGAAGAACGCCGCCACTCCGAGCACGATCAACGCGATGAGCAGGATCGCGAAGACGGGCATCACCCGGCTCGGGTTGGGTTGGGGATGCGACAGGCCGGAGGTCTGTCCGGCGTCGGGCGGCGTGTCCCCGGGTTGTACTCCCCCGCCGGCGTCGAGGCCGGGGGCGTCTTCCGGCTGAGGTCCGGGGTTCTGGGTGCTCACGTGCGCTCCTGGTGTCGGCGGTGCGGGAACGGTGCCGAGAGCAGCGCCTCGACCCCGACGACATACCCGGTTTCCGGCCGCGTAATCCTCGGGCGCGAGCGTCAGCCGAACGGTCCGGGCAGATGACGCGAGAACCAGACGGCCTCGCCGAGCGGCTCCGTCGCCGCGTCGAGGTGCCCGCTCACGTCGGTGAGAGCGTCGACGAGCCCGGTCACGGCGATCTCGTCGGCGAGCGGCAGGGACTCCCGGTCGAGTGCCTCGGCGGCCTCCACGATCGCGGCGATCTCGCGGGCCAGGTCGAACAGCTTGTCGCGAGCGGCACCGACCCGGGACGCGAAACTGGCGTGACTCATGTGGTCCTCTCGGGCAACGTCGTGGGTTCGCCGCCCCCCTCGCCGTCGAGGCGACGTGTGTCACCGTCCGCCCCCCAACGGGGTGCGGACGGCGAGGCCCTGTCTCAGCTCAACCAGCCGAACAGGTCGCGGAACAGATGCATGAACCAGTTGAACTCAGGTCGGAAGTTCCACATGACCGATTTCCTCCTTCACCGCCTCGACGTCCCGACCCACTGTCTCGGATATCCGGCGGAATGTGATCCGAAACACACTCGAGCGCCCCATCGCCGGGAACCCTCACGATTCCGCCGGCCCGGTGGCCTCGGGGTCGTGCAGGGGCCGGCCGTGGCCGCTCGCGACGACCCGGGGCGCGAGCCGCGCGATCCGGGTCATCGATTCGCGCGCCAGGGCCCGGTTCCACGTGGTGAGGCGGGGCGGACCGAACATCCCGCGCCTGCGGCGCAGCAGGTCGGGCAGCGAGTTCACGTTGACCGTCAGCACGGCGTCGCCGGTGAGCGCCACCCGGTCGGACCTGCGGAACAACGCGAGGTGCCCCGGAGTGTGCCCCGGCGTGGGGACACACTCCCAGTCGGGCAGGCCCGGCACCCCGGCGGCCGGATCGAACGCGACCGCCGCGCCTTCGAGAGAATCCCGCTCCTGCAGGGCCCGCAGGGTGCGCCGAGGCACCAACCTCAGCAGCGGGGCGACCACCCACCGGTCGAGCGGATGAGCGAACGCCGGGTCGTAACCGCCCCGCGCGAACGGCAGCTCGTCGGGATGCACGTGGACCGGTAACCGCCACAGGCGAGCCAGCTCACGTGCCGAACCCGAATGGTCGGGGTGGAAGTGCGTGAGAAGGATCGCGGCCGGCCGTGTGTCCGCGCCGAACAACTCCTCGGCCGCCGCCCGGATCATCGCCGCCCGCTTCGGCCAGGCGGTGTCCACGAGGACCCACGCCGCCCCCGACCGCACGAGGTAGACGTTGGCCTCGGTCAGGCCGCGGCCGGTCTCGAGCCGGTACACGCCCGCTGCGACCTCTTCCGGATGCGGCCCGTTCCGCACGGTCGGCTCCTTCCCCGAGCCCCTGCCCGCCGTGATGCGCCCGCGCCGGGAGGGTACCCCCGTCTTCGGTGCAGTTTTCGGGCGTGAGAATTCGCGAGGACCTGGTTCGGTAAATTTTTGTTCCGTAGGCCGTGGATTCCACAGACCCCGGCGTGCCGGTGCCGGTCCCCGCGGCGCGCGCTGCGGTGCCACCCCGGCTGCCACAGCGCGGCCTCACCCGCCGGCCCGGTCCCGCTCGGCCGGGGCGAAGTGCTCCGAGAGGTGCCTCGCGACCTCGTCGGGCTGTTCCAGCGCCACGGAGTGCCCCGCGGCGTCGACCGTGACGTGCCGGCCTCCCGCGGCCTCGGCGATGTTCACCGACGAGATCGGCGGCGGGTAGGCATGGTCCTCGCGGCCGGCGACGGCGAGGACCGGCACGCGGCAGCCGGCCAGCTCCTCGACGATCCGTCCGCGGTGGATGACGCCGTGGGCAGCGTCCCCGATGCGCGGCCCGAGCCGGGCGATCGCCGCGCGCCAGGTGCTCGTCATCGAGCTCTCCTGAGCGAGGCTCGAATCACCGAACATGATGTACATGACCGTGTCGACGACGTCGGCCGTGCCGTGCTCGGTGAGGTGGCCGACCAGCGGGGCGAAGTCGTCGAGCTTGTACTCCTCCTCCGCCGACGAGCCGAGGGCGGCGGCCGTGCGGAGCAGTTCGGGCCGTCGCGCGGCGAGCCGCAGCGCGACGAACCCGCCGAGGGAGTTCCCGACGACGTGGCAGGGTGCGAGATCGAGGTGCTCGATCAGGGCCGCGGCGTCCTCGGCGAGGATGTCGACCGCCAGTTCGTCCCGCGCCGCCGGGGCGCTCTCCCCCTGCCCGCGATGGTCGTAGGCGACCACCCGGTACCCGTCGTCCGCGAACTTCTGCACGAGCGCGTCGAACATCGTGTGATCGAAGAAGAGCGAATGGCTGAACACGATCGGCACCCCGTCGCGCGGACCGACGTCGACGAAGGCGAGTTCCGTCCCGTTGACCGATGCTCGCTGCATGAGAAACCTCCTGGATCCGGGCCACCGCACCGCGCTGTGGCGTTCGTCACTACACTGCCGACGAGCGTAGGGAGCGGTCCGGTCGCAGCACTCGTCGATCCGCGCAGAGCACTGCCCGTCCCGCGCACGGCCGGCGAGGAGGTCACGGTGACAGCGGACTACCAGGTGCAGTTCACGACGACCCGCCGCGTGCCGCAACGCGACCGCGCCGAGTTCTGGACCGACCACGTGCGGTTCAACCACGGCGCCCTGGACTACTCCTTCCCGGCTCCGGGCGAACGGTCGCCGGCCGACTTCGCCGGCGCCACGCACGTGCAGCGCTGCGGCGGTCACCAGCTCGTCGAGTTCTGGTCCGATCGGATCACCTACGCGCGGACCGCCCGGCACGTCCGGGCGGACGACGACCGGAGCATGCGCCTGTTCGTGCCGAAGTCCGGCACCCTCACCGTCGCGCACGACGGGGTCTCGCTGCCGGTGCCGGTCGGCCGCGCGGCCCTCGTGTCGATGGCCCACCCCTTCGAGCTCCTCCATCGCGCGCAGGCCCGGGCGTGGGTGCTCACCGTGCCCGAAGGGTGCCTGCCCGACCGTGCCGTCGCCGACGGGCCGAGCGTGCTCGACTTGCGCCGCGGCGTCGCGTCGGTGGCGGAGACGATGACGCGCGCGCTGGCCCGCGAACGGAAGTCGTTGTCCGGTCCCGCATTCGTCGCGATCAGCGCGCGGGTGATCGAGCTCGTGGCCGTCGCGCTGGCCGACCTGCGCGACGGCATCCGCCCGGGCGGCCTGGCGGCGGTGGCCGAGGCCGCCCGGTCCTACGTCGACGAACGTTCGGACGACCCGGACCTGACACCGGCGTCGATGGCGCGCGACCTGGGCTGGTCGCTGCGGCAGCTCCAGCTCGCGCTGCGGACGGCCGGCACCACGCCCGCCGAACTGCTCCGCAACCGGCGGCTGGACCGCGCCCGCAGCCGCCTCGAGGACCCGCGCTGGAGCGCGGTCGCTGTGGGCGACATCGCGTTCGCCTCCGGCTTCGGATCGCTCAGCGCGTTCGGGACGGCGTTCCGTGCCCGCTTCGGGACCACCCCGCGGGCCGTGCGCGTCCCGGGCCCGGCGGCCTGGCCGTGAGGAGGCGGCACTGGCTCAGCGCAGCAGCGTCGCCCGCAGTGTCGCCGTGAGCCACGCCCGGTACTCGTCCACGTCCCAGCCGCAGTCGCGGCGCAGCAGCGCATGCACCTGCGGGGAACCCAGCGTGTAGAGCACGTGCGCCGCGTGATCGACGCTCACGTCGTCGCGCAGCAGTCCGTGCCGGTGCAGCCCGACCGCGATCGTGCGCGCGTTGTCCGCGGTGGCACGAGCGTCCTCGTCGGCGAACCGGCGCATGTCCGGGTCCGCGCCCGACGACTCGACCGAGGTCATCAGCAGCCCACCGGCCCGCTCGAGCAGATCCGCACCGTAACGGACCACCTGCTCGACGATGCGTTCGGCGTCCGAGCCCGCCGTGCCGGAGGCGACCCGCCCCGGACGCGAACGCTCGGCCGGAGCGGGACCGTCGCCGGCCGAGTCCGCGGACCCGCCCGCGACCGCGGCGTCGAGCGCCTCCCGAAACAGTTCGGACTTGCCGCCGGGGAACGCCGTGAAGACGGTACGCACGGCAACCCCGGCCGTCTCCGCGATCTGCCTGACCGTGGTGCTGACGTACCCGCGATCGACGAAGAGCCGGGCGGCAGCGTCGACGACGGTCGCCCGGGTACGGCGCGCGGCCTCCTCGCGCAGCGGCGAACTGTAGGTCCTCTTGGCATGCTGGGACATCGATCTCAGCGTATCAGCATCGGTTGCATCGAAACTGCAACAGATTTCGGAGGCCTGCAGGCGCGACGGCGACCGGGCATGCTGGTCGGGTGCATACCTTCGAGGTCTGGGCTCCGACCCCGCAATCCGTCCGGCTCCGCGTCGACGGCACGGACCACCCCATGCGCCGGGACGACGGCGGCTGGTGGCGCGCCGAGGTCGACGCCTCCCCCGGCGCCCGCTACGGGTACGTCCTCGACGACGACGAGACCGTGCTGCCCGACCCGCGCTCGCCGCGGCAACCCGACGGCGTGCACGGCCTGTCCCAGCTGCACTCGCTCGACGAGAGCGCCTGGACCGACGCGTCCTGGACCGGCCGGCAACTCGCGGGCGGAGTGATCTACGAGCTGCACGTGGGCACCTTCACCGACGAGGGCACGTTCGACGCGGCCGTCGACCGCCTCGACGACCTCGTCGAGCTCGGGGTGGACCTCGTCGAGCTGATGCCGGTCAACGCCTACAACGGCACCCGCGGCTGGGGCTACGACGGGGTGCTCTGGTATGCGGTGCACGAGCCGTACGGCGGCCCGGACGGCCTGCAGCGCTTCGTGGACGCCGCCCACGCCCGCGGCCTCGGGGTGATCCTGGACGTGGTGTACAACCATCTCGGACCGTCCGGCAACTACCTGGACCGCTACGGCCCGTACCTGTCCGGCGGGCAGGGCACGTGGGGCGCGTCGGTCAACCTCGACGGGCCGGACTCCGGCGAGGTGCGCCGCTACATCCTCGACAACGCCCTGCGGTGGATGCGGGACTTCCATATCGACGGGCTGCGCCTGGACGCGGTGCACGCGCTCGTCGACCACACCGCCGTGCACCTGCTCGAGGAACTGGCCGTCGCGACGTACCGGATGTCCGCGCACCTCGGCCGGCCGCTGAGCCTGATCGCCGAGAGCGACCTGAACGATCCGAAGACGATCTCGCCCCGCGCCGCGGGCGGCTACGGCTTGCAGGCGCAGTGGGACGACGACATCCACCACGCCGTGCACGCCGCCGTCTCCGGCGAACGACAGGGCTACTACGGCGATTTCGGTTCGCTCGACTGCCTCGCCCGCACCCTGCGGCACGGGTTCTTCCACGCCGGCACCTATTCGAGCTTCCGCGGGCGCACGCACGGGCGGCCGCTCGACGTCGGGCGCATCCCGGCGAGCTCCCTGCTCGCCTACACGTGCACCCACGACCAGGTGGGCAACCGGGCGATCGGCGACCGGCCCGGTCACTACCTCGACCACGGTCAGCTCGCCGTCAAGGCCGCGCTGGTGCTCACCTCCCCCTTCACGCCGATGTTGTTCATGGGCGAGGAGTGGGACGCGAGTTCACCGTTCCAGTACTTCACCTCCCACCCGGAACCCGAGCTGGCCCGGGCCACCGCCGAGGGACGCCGGCGCGAGTTCTCCGAGCACGGGTGGGACGCCGAGGACGTGCCCGACCCTCAGGATCCGGAGACGTTCCGGCGGTCGACGCTGAACTGGGCCGAGCGCACCGAGCCCGGGCACGCGCGGGTGCTCGACTGCTACCGGCAGCTGCTGGCGCTGCGCCGCGAACGCGCCGAGCTGACCGATCCGTGGCTCGAACACCTGCACGTCGACTACGACGAGGACGAGCGCTGGATCGTGATGCACCGCGGCAGTCTTCGCGTGGCGTGCAACCTCGGGCCCGACCCGGTGACCGTGCCCTTCGGTGGTGCTCCCCTGGTGTGGTGGGAGCCGGTTGTGGTCAACCGGACCGGGTCCGCGACGCTCGTGCCGGGGCACTCGTTCGTCGTGCTCGACTCTGCCGTCGCACCGCAGGCCTAGGCCGCGCAGTGTCACCGCAGGCCGGAGGCCGCGCAGTGTCACCGCAGGCCGGAGGCCGCGCAGTGTCACCGCAGGCCTAGGCCGCGCAGTGTCACCGCCGACGGAGCATGCGCAGGGTCAGCGCGGCCGTGGCCGCCAGGATCACCGCCGTGGCGGCCGCGGCCCCGTGCGTGCCGGCGACGAACGCGTCCCGCGCCGACGCGAGCAGGGCCTCGGCCTCCGCCGCCGGGAGCCGTCCGGCCGCGGCCACCGCGCCGCCGAGGGTGTCGAACTCGTGGCCGGAGCCCGGAACCCCGAGCCGGGAACGGTAGACGGCCGTGACGACACTGCCGAGCACCGCCACCCCCAGCGCGACACCGAGTTCGTACGCCGTCTCCGACACCGCCGACGCGGCGCCGGCCCGGTCGGCCGGGGCGGCCCCGACCACCAGGTCGGTGGTGAGGGTCAGCGCGACGCCGACCCCCACGCCGATGAGGGTGAAGCCGACGACGAACAGCCCCGCGCCGTGGGTGGTGCCGAGAGCCAGCAACATCGCCGCACCCACGGCCGCGATGGCCAGAGCACCCGACAGGACGGTCCCGACCGGCAGGCGCCGCACGAGCCATGCCGCTCCGAGCGAGGACAGAGCGCTGGTCGCGGTCCCGGGGAGCATCAGCAGACCCGCCTGTAGAGGTCCGATCCCGAGCACCAGCTGTAGATACTGCGAACCGAAGAACAGCACCCCGGCGAGGGCGAAGATCGCCAGCAGATTCGTCAGGACGGCCGCGGAGAACTCGCGCCGCCGGAACAGAGTGAGATCGAGCAGCGGGTTCTTCGCGACCCGCTGACGGTGCACGAACGCCGCGGCGGCCGTCAGACCGCCACCCAGCGCGACCAGGGCGGCGGCATGCGGGCCGTGCAGCGCCGTTTCCTTGACCGCGTAGACGATCGGAACCACGGCCAGCAGCGACAGCGCGGCCCCCGGCAGGTCGAAGCGGCCCGGGTGCGGATCCCGCGATTCCGGGACGAGGAACGGCCCGGCGAGGACGAGCACCGCCATGATCGGCAGGTTGATCAGGAACACCGACCCCCACCAGAAGTGTTCGAGCAGCCAGCCGCCCACGAGCGGGCCGAGCGCAGCGCCGCCGCCGGCCATCGCGCCCCACACGCCGATGGCGACGGTCCGCTCCCGCGGATCGGTGAACATGTGCCGGATGAGCCCCAGGGTCGCGGGCATGAGGGTGGCGCCGGAGATTCCCTGCAGTGCACGCGCCAGGATCAGCATCTCCGGGCTCGCCGCCCACGCCGCGACGGCCGAGGCCGCGGCGAAGCCGACGGCACCGACCAGCAGGAGCCGGCGACGGCCGACGCGGTCGCCGAGCACGCCCATCGTCACGAGCAGGCCGGCGACGGCGAACGAGTACACGTCGATGATCCACAGCAGCTGCACTCCGCTCGGGGCCAGATCGGCACTGAGGAAAGGCAGGGCGAGGTCGAGAACGGTCGCGTCGACCGCGATCAGCAACACGGCACAGGCGAGTACCACCAGCCCCGCCCAGGTGCGCACACCCGCGGCCGCAGGCACGGTCCCCGCGTCCGCCGGGCGGACCCCCGGCATCTGCCCGGTGTTCGTCATCCGTCTTCCCTCCACACTGAACCGTCCAGCCGGTACAGAAATACCGTAGCACCGACCGTCCGGACGGTACAAAGACAATCGGTAGAATCGGCCCATGGCCTCCGACACACGCGACCGCATCCTCGACGCCCTCGAACGCACCCTCGTCGACGTGGGGGTCGCCCAGGTGACGCTCGAGGGCGTCGCGGCCGCCGCGGGCGTGTCGAAAGGCGGCCTGCTGTACCACTTTCCGACCAAGGAGTCGATGCTCGCCGCGATGGTGCGGCGCCTCGGCGAACGGGGCGACGCCCGGCTCGCCGATGCCGTCGCCGGCGGCACCCCGGTCGCGGAGTGGTATCTCGCCGATCCGGACGAGACCGGCGACGCCGCGGAGATGGCCCTGTTCCGCTCCACGGTGGCCGCGCTGCGCAGTGCCGACGGCCAGCACGACGACGTGCAGCGCGCGGTGGTCGAGGTGATGCGCTCATGGGACGAGGGCCTGCGCGCCGAGATCGACGATCCCGTCACCGCGGAGATCGTGCGCCTCGTGGGCGACGGCATCTACCTCGGTGCGATGCTCGGCCTCCCGAAGCCCGATCCGGAACTGCACCGACAGGTGGTCGCCCGCCTGCTCGGCTCCGCACACCCCTGATCGCCGGAACCGCCGCCGCACCCGCACCGATCGGGATCGGCCGGGGACAGACGGGTCGTGGGCGCCGGCACACACCGGACGGGCGGGCCCGGCGGGGACACACCTCCCCCACTGGGAATCCCGTGCGGCTCAGGTGAGATAGCGGTAGGCCGGCGAGCCCGGCTCGAGCCGCTGCGCCTCGATCGGCGAGGCCGACATGCGCGCCAGCAGCGACGACAGCCCGTCCGCCGCCCCGAGTTCGATGCCGACCAGCGCCGCCCCGAATTCCCGGTTGTTGCGCTTGACGTACTCGAACAGCGTGATGTCGTCGTCGGGTCCGAGCACCTCGTCGAGGAACCGCCGCAACGCACCCGGCTCCTGGGGGAAGTCCACCAGGAAGTAGTGCTTGAGGCCGCGGTGCACGAGGGAGCGCTCGATGATCTCCCCGTAGCGGGAGACGTCGTTGTTGCCCCCCGAGATCAGGCACACCACCGTCGAGCCCGGCGCGATGGTCAACCCTTCGAGAGCAGCGACGGACAGCGCGCCCGCAGGCTCGGCGATGATGCCCTCGTTCTGGTACAGATCGAGCATCGCGGTGCACACTGCACCCTCGTCGACCTGGGTCATCCCGAACGGCCCGGTGCCCAGACCGTCGTTGCGGAGCGCCGCGACCAGCGGCAGGTTCGCGTGGGAGACGATCTCGGCGCCGAGCCGGGAGACCACCGCGTACGGCACGTCGCCGACCCGCTTGACGGCGGCACCGTCGACGAACGGATCCACCTCGGGCAGGGTCACCGGTCCGCCCGCGACGAGGGCCGCGGTCATCGATGCTGCGCCGGCCGGTTCCACCCCGACGATGGAGGTGGACGGCGACTTCTCGTGCAGGTACGCCGCGATGCCGGCCAGACAGCCGCCACCGCCGACCGGAACCAGCACCAGGTCCGGCGCCGCGGGCAGCTGGTCGAGCATCTCGCGGGCGATGGTCCCCTGCCCCGCCGCGGTGCGGGCGTCGTCGAACGGCGCGACCATCGTCGCGCCGGTGCGCGCGACGTCCGCGGCGGCGGCGGCCGCCGCCGCGTCGAACGTGTCCCCCGTCGGGATGAGCTCGACGAAGGCACCGCCATGCGCGCGGATGCGGTCCCGCTTCTGCTTCGGGGTCCGGGTGGGCACGTAGATCCGGCCCATCACCCCCATCGCCCGGCAGGCGTAGGCCACACCCTGCGCGTGGTTGCCGGCGCTGGCCGTCACCACACCCGCCTCGCGTTCGGCGGGAGAGAGCTGCGCCATGACGTTGTAGGCGCCGCGCAGCTTGTAGGAGCGGACGCGGGTGAGGTCCTCGCGCTTGAGATAGACGTTCGCGCCGGTGAGGACGGAGAGCCGCTCGCTGTGCTCGAGCGGCGTGGGGGCGACCACCGCCGAAATTCGCTCCGCCGCGGCCTCGATGTCGGCCACGCTCAGGGCGGGCAGGTGCATCGGATCGGCGGCTCGCGAAGTAGTGGTCACCTACCTATGCTGCCACTGTCCGCCCGGAACCCCCAACGCGGGTTTCGTCACCCCGCTCGCCACACCCGGCTCCCGCGCTCGCGCGCTCGCGCGCTACCGAGGTTCCAGGATCAGGAGCGGAATCTCCCGGTCCGTCTTCTTCTGGTACTCCGCGTAATCGGGGAAGGCCTCGACCGCGCGCCGCCACCACAGATCCTTCTCCTCGCCGTGGACCTCGCGGGCGGTCATGTCCCGGACCGTCGGCCCATCGCGCAATTCGACGTGCGGGTCCGCCAGGACGTTGTAGTACCAGACCGGATGCTTCGGGGCACCGCCGAGGGAGGCGACCACCGCGTAGACGCCGTCGTGCTCGACCCGCATCAGCGGGGTCTTGCGCAGCTTGCCGGTCCTCGCTCCGCGGCTGGTCAGCACGATGACGGGCCGGCCGTTCAGGGTCGTACCCTCGGTACCGCCGGAACTCTCGTACAGCGCCACCTGGTCGGCGGCCCACTGGGACGGACTCGGTTCGTATTCTCCGGTGAGAGGCATGGCCCCGATTCGACCACGCCCGGCCGCCCATCGCTGCCAAAACACGGCTCATCTGTCAAACCACCAGCGAAAAAGGGGCGCCAGGCAACCGACGTGCGTTCAACGTCTCGACCAGCCGCCGGATCACTGGCTTCGGCTCGGACTCCCGATACAGCCGCGACGCGCGTTCACGCAGCGGGCTGGGCACTCCACGTTCTCACGTGTATGGGTGCCAGAATATGATTAGCGTGGCTAATTATCGGTTACATAGGTAGTTCGGGGCGTGGACACTCGAGAAGGACCGGTCTTGCTGTACTCGCCGAAGCGCGTCTGCTGGCCAGTCGGCCGCGACGATCGCGCCGACGGCAAGACGAAAGGATGCTGGTCCGAGTCCGTCACAACGGTGGCAACGTACTGATCGCGTGGAAGCCCAACGGTTCATTCCGGGGTGTCCGCGCACCGCGGCGCCTACCTGCGCAAAGGATGCAGGTGCGGCCCTCGACCGCACCGACCACGCGGTTGACCGGCGCCGGGGTGGGGCGACAGTCAACCAGGTCGAACCAGTCCGAGAGAGACTCGAGCAGCCAGGGGTGTCGAGCAGACCGCCAACCAGCAGGACGGGCAGTCCTCCCGCCTCCAACGGTGAGGCCGCAACTCCTCGGACCAGGTTGTGTGCCTGCTGCCGCCACCGAAGGGCACGTGCCTCCTCGTACAGGGGCACGTGCAGCGCGGTGGCGAACCGGTCGGCCGCACGCAACAGATCAACAGCCATGTGATCACTCTTGCGTGGATGACCTCGGTCACTCGACGGGGAAATCCCTCAAACTCGCCGTCCACCCGCTCCGATCGGGGACAACCCGGCGCGTCCGGTCCAGGGTTTTCCCCGTCGCCGGTCACCGTGCCCGTGCCCGTGCCCGTGCCCGTGCCGAATGCTCTTCTACGTCAACCATTCGTGCCGGCGGCTCATCACCCGCCCGGCGCACACTGCGAGGGAGAACACCTTGACCAAGAACGTGTGTCGTGCAGCGGTGGCCGCCCCCAAGGCGATCCGTCCCGTCAGGCTCGGCCCGCTTGCTCCCGCATCCGCGTCGATGTTCAGGGTACCGGTCGTGGGCGGGTCGTGGGCGCGGCACTGTCACGTCGAGCGCCCACCTATCGGGAATCGTCAGGTCAGGTAGTCGACTACTCGTTACCGCCGCAGGACGAAGTGCGAGGCTTTCTGCACGGATGCTCTCCCCATACCCGATATGGGACTTGCGAGTGCGTCGCAGGATGTGCCGATGAAGTGAGGGCGTCATGACCGAAGACGCAGCGATCGCTGAAGCCACGGGACGGTTCACCTCCGCCCGGCGCCGAAGCGGCTCGCCCGGCGGCGTGTCCGCCGTCGTCCGGTCCGGCCGCTGACTGCACGGTTCGTCCTGTCCCCACCCGTGGCATTTCCTCTCCTCTCGGGGTAGAGATTTGCCACCTGGGGTGCCTACTGCGGGCAGCGGCGCCGGCACATTGTGGTAGGTGATCAGCTGCGCACCAGGCGGAGCGCAACGATGCAGAGATTCCGGGTAGGCCCGGCGCTCCCGAACCTGACCCCAGCCCCTACGTGTGGGGTCGCCCAAGGACACCCGCGACGGTGACCCGATCGGACCAGACCTCACCACATCGGGAAGCGACAAGAAGAGCAGGGACCGAAGTCCCGAGAGGAGCACGGCATGGTAACGAGCGGTCGAAGTCATGGACGCGAACAGCGGCGGGTCGTCGACTACCTGGTCGATGCGGTGGCCGCGCTGGGCGTGAGGAACATCTTCGGGGTGGACGGCGCCAACATCGAGGACCTCTACGACGCGGTCTTCGATGCCGACGTGGATGTGACCGGGGTGGTTGCCAAGCACGAGTTCTCCGCGGCCACCATGGCCGACGGGTACGCACGCTCGTCGAGTGGGCTCGGTGTTGTCGCCGCCACCTCGGGGGGTGGCGCGATGAACCTGGTCGCCGGACTGGCCGAGTCCTACACCTCGCGGGTGCCGGTGCTGGCCCTGGTCGGTCAGCCACCGACCGCGTTGGAGGGCGGCGGGGCGTTCCAGGATTCCAGCGGCCGGGCGGGTTCGATCGACGCTGCGCGGTTGTTCTCCGAGATCTCCCGCTACTGCGCGCGGGTCGAGCGGCCCGAGGACATCGCCGAGCACCTGGAGCGGGCGGTGTCCGCGGCGCTGTGCGGTGGGCCTGCGGTATTGCTGTTGCCCAAGGATGTTCAGCAGGCCACCGTTACGGGGCCCCGGTTCACCCCGCCGACCCGCCGGGTGGTTCGCGATCACATCGGGCTGGCCCGCGTCGCCGAGATGATCGCCGCGGCCCGGCGGACCGGCAAGATCGTGCTCATCGTCGGCGATCAGGTGGCGCGCAACGATGCCCGCGCGCAGGTGCGGGCGTTGGCCGTCGCGTTGGACGCGGCGGTCGGGGTGACACCGGATGCGAAGGATTGCTACGCCGCCGAAGAGCATGGATTCTGCGGTGTGGCAGGCATAATGGGCCACGCCGAACTCGTCGACGCCGTGCAGCAGGCGGCGTTGTGCCTGCTGGTGGGCACCCGGATGCCGATGACCGCACGAGCCGGGCTCGACGGTGCGCTGGCCGGAGTGCCGGTGGCCAGCATCGGCGCCGAACCACCCTATGCGCCCACGGTGCACGCGGTGAGCATGGACCTCGGGTCGACACTGGACGAGCTCACGGCGCTGTTCGACGTCGACGGCGTACCGGAACCGGCAGGCCCGCAGGCCCTGACGACGCTGGAGGTACCCGACTCCTCGGGTCCGGGGCTGCGCTACCGCGAGGCCGTGGAGGCGATCACGGCGATGCTGCCGGCGGGAGCGGACGTGTTCGCCGACGCCGGGAACACGGGCGCATCGGTGGTGCATCATCTTTCGGTGCCCCGCGGCGGGCGGTTCGTGGTCGCCCTCGGGATGGGCGGCATGGGCTACAGCTTCGGCGCGGGGATCGGCTCGGCGTTCGCGCGGAACAGAAGGACCTTCGTGATCGCCGGGGACGGCGCGTTCTTCATGCACGGCCTGGAGATGCACACCGCGATCGAGCACGACCTGCCGGTGACATTCATCGTGTTCAACAACAACGCGCACGCGATGTGCGTGACCCGCGAGCAACTGTTCTACCGCGATCGATACAGCTTCAACCGATTCCGGCCGACCCTGCTCGGCGAGGGGATCGCGGCGATGTTCCCGACGCTGCCGGCATTCGCCGCGCGAAGTGTCGGCGAGCTGACCGACGCGCTGGCACGCAGCGCGCACACCGAAGGCCCGTCGTTCGTAGCGGTGGACTGCGATCCCGACGAGATACCACCGTTCCTGCCGTTCCTGACCAGCCCCCGATAAAGAATCGAAGGAGAGAAATCGTGACCATCAGCCTTCCCGCTCTGAGCGACATCGCCGAGGATCTGATCCCGGGTGTGTTGCGGATCGAAAATTCCGACAAGGAGGCCACCACACCGATCATCGTGGACATGCTTCGGTCGGTGTACCCGCACGACCAGGTGTTCGGTCAGTTCTGCCCGGTCAACGCCTACATCGCGGCGCCGCCGCGTGAGGTGTACGAGTACCTTGCGGACACCCGGTGTCTGGAGGAGTGGACCTACAGCCTGCGCGGGTTCACCGAGACCGACGAGCCCGGGCTCTGGCTCTCCTACGACCGGCTCGGCGACCAGACGAAATGCTATGTGCGCACCTTCGCGAACCCCGACGCGATGACGGTGGACTACCACTGCGCGTGGGACCAGGGCCGACACCTGTGGATGATCTATCTGATGCGGGTGGTCGACGCGCAGGTGGTGCTCAACAAGCCCGGATCGGTGGTGCTGTGGACCAACTGCCGCCACCCGTTCTACGACGAGAACCCTTACCCGGAGACGGCACCGGCGAACCGCCCGGTGTGGGTCGGCGACTTCTGGGACATGTTCTCCGCCGGACATCAGTTGGAGATGGACAACCTCAAGGCCATCTGCGAGTACCGCGCCACCCACGGTCTGCCGATCAAGCCGGAATGGATGAAATGAGCATGACAGTGCACGCACCTATGACAGCGCCCCGGCCCACGGTCAGCCTGGTCGACGTCGCCAGCTATCTGCCGGAGAATCGGGTTCCCACCGAATATTTCACTCAGTTCTCCCGCTCGGACCGGATGGCGAAGAACGTCATGTTCCGCTCGCCGCAGTATCGGCACCACGTGGCCCGTGACGAGACTGCGGTGGACATGGTGGAGCGGGCGGTGGCCCCGCTGATCGACAGACACGGCGCGGACACGATTTCGAACGTGGATGTGCTGCTCACCCACACCCAGCTGCCCGACAACCCGGTGCTCGGCTGCGGCCCGGAGGTGGCCCGCCGGTTGGGATTGCGCCCGGACTGGGTGATCGACGTGCACAACGGCGGCTGCGCGTCGTTCGTGCACATGATGGCGCTGGCCCAGACCATCCTGCAGAGCTCCGATGCGACCACGGCGTTGATCGCCACGACCCAGAACAGTGCAGGACAGGTCTTCACCCAGAGCGAGATCCGAGGGTTGGCGCATGCTCCGGTGCCCGGCGACGGCTGCGGGGTCGGCCTGTTGACCAAATCCGACGACGCCCCGATCCTGGGCATCGAATGCCGCACCTATCCGGAGTTCGGTGGGGACATGACCTTCGAGGGAGTTCCGGTCTCCGATCGCAAGTACTGGGAGCCGGGCCTCGGGCAGGTCTGCGTGGGGTTCACCGAGTCCAAGATCACCAAGGTGTTCGCCCGCGGCAACCGGCTGGTGCCGGAGGTGGCGCTGGCGGTCTGCGATCGGATCGGCGTGCAATCCGCCGAGGTCGACACCTTCGTCACCAACCAACCCAACCGGCTGTTCCTGCGGAACTGGCGCGAGGCCATGCAGCTGACCCCGGAGCAGCACCCGGACACCTTCGACGAGTGCGGAAACCTTTTCGGCGCCGGCATTCCGGTGACGCTGGATACCGCCAACCGGGACGGGCGCATCGGCAACGGGTCACTGGTGGTGCTGGCCGGATTCGCCCACGCCGGCGACTTCGCCGGTGCGGCCGCCGTCCGATGGGGAGCGGGGCCGACGCCATGACCGGCGAGATCGCGGAGGCGACGACACCGTCGGCGGTGAGCGGCGTGACCAGGCCGGTGCCCCACTTCGAGCTCGGGCTGAGCGAGAACCCGTTCCCGCCGTTGCCGTCGGTGCTGGCGGCGCTGTACGAACAGATGGCCCAGGCGAATCGATATCCGGAGTTTCTGCCGCAGCGTCTTCCCCGGATCATCGCCGACCGGGTCGGTGTGGACCCGGAGCAGGTGGTGGTCGGTTCGGGCGCGACGGGGGTGGCGATGCAGATCATGCAGGCCGTGCTGGGAAGCGGCGAAACCATGGTGTTCGCGAACCCGACGTTCGACGGTTATCCGATCATGGCCGACATGTTGGGCGTGGAAGCGGTGGCTGTTCCGCTCGATCATGGTGGTCGCCAGGATCTGTGTGCGATGGGCGAGGCGGTCGACGACCGGACCGGGCTGGTGGTGGTGTGCCGGCCGCACAACCCCACCGGCACCCTGGTCTCCGCGGCCGACCTGGAGGTGTTCCTGTCCTCGATTCCGCCGCAGGTGGTGGTGATCCTCGACGAGGCCTACGTCGAGTTCATCGACGCCGCCGACGCGGTCGATGTGCTCGGCCTCATTCGCCGCTACCCCAATGTGCTGGTGCTGCGGACGTTTTCGAAGGCATTCGGGCTGGCCGGGCTGCGCATCGGGTACGCATTCGGAGGGCGGGAGCTGGTGGCGCGGGTGCGGCGCCGGCAGCTGCCGTTCGGGATGAGTTGCGCGGCGGTGGCGGCGGTGACCGCCTCCTATGCGGCGGAGGACGAACTGCGGGACCGGGTCGCGCAGATCACCGCCGAACGCGAACTCTTGTGGGTTGCGTTGCGGCAGAACGGGGTGCATGTTCCCCGCAGCCACGCCAATTTCCTCTACCTGAACGGGTCGCGCATCGCACCGGCGCTGCAGCGCGCCGGCATCGTGGCAAAACCCTACGCCGACGGCAGCGCCCGCATCGCGGTGGGCGATCCCGCCGCCGGCCGCGCGGTGCTGCGGGCACTGCAGGCGATCTGAGGGCCGCGGTATGTCGACGATGTTGCCGCGTGCCTCGCAGTTACGTACGGCCGGGCGCGGTGCTGTTCGCACGCTCACCGCCGGGGCCGATCCCGATCGCTATTTTCGGTGGCGGCGCGACCGCGACGGTGACCCGTTCGAGGTCCGGTTTCCCGGATTCACGCCGATCCTGTTCACCGGACATCCCGAGGGTGCCCGAGATATCTTCCGTGCGCCCGTCGATCTGGTCGAGCCCCCGACACCGAATCCGATCGCGCCGCTGGTCGGGGACGCGTCGCTGATCTTGATATCCGGAGAGCGGCACCGCCGGGAACGGAAATTGTTGACACCACCGTTCCACGGGGAGCGGATGCGGGCATACGGCGAGATCATCCGCGATTCGACACTCGATGAGATCGCCGACTGGACTCCGGGACGCATCGTCGACTCGCGGTCTGCCCTTCGGGCCATCACCCTGCGCGTGATCCTGGAGGCGGTGTTCGGGCTCACCGGCGCGGAACGCCCGGCCGAGTACATCCGGGTGGTCGCCGATTTCCTCGCCGCCTACACCGGCCCGCTGATGTTGGTTCCGCCGCTGCGCCGCGGTGTGTTCGGACACGCGCCCTGGGATCGGTTCGTCCGCGCCCGCGACGATTTCGATGCGTTGCTGACCGAGGACATCGAGCGCCGGCGCGCGGACCCCGAGGACGGCCGGGTGGACATCCTGAGCATGCTGCTCGCCGCGACCTACGAAGACGGGTCGCGGATCGACGACGGCGAGCTGCGCGAGGAACTCCGCACATTGCTGGTGGCCGGGCACGAGACCACCGCGACCTCGGTGTGCTGGGCGTTGTTCCATCTGCACCGCCACCCTGAGGTCCGCGAGCGGGTGATGGCCGAGGTGCGGGACCTGGGCGCGACGGCGGCGCCCGAGGACCTCGCTCGGTTGCCGTACCTGGACGCGGTGTGCAAAGAGACGCTGCGGTTACACCCGCCGGTGCCGATCGTGCTGCGCCGGCTGACCGGGCCGCTGCACGTGCGCGGCGTCCCGGTAGCCGCGGGCGCAACGGTCGGTATCGCCCTGCCTCTCCTGCATTCGCATCCGGATGTCTGGGAACGACCCGACCAGTTCGATCCGGAGCGTTTCGTCGGGCGGCGCTACAGTCCGTTCGAATTCGCGCCGTTCGGCGGCGCGCATCGACGGTGCATCGGGTTCGCCCTGGCGGAGTACGAGATGCCGATCGTGCTGGCGACCATCCTGTCGCGGGTCCGGCTGGCTCTGCCGGAGCGGACCCTACGCCGGCCGCCGCCGGTGTCGGTCCCACACAACATCGCGACCGGGCCGCGAAGGCCGATCATGTTCGAAGTGTTGGGCCCGCGGCACCGGGAAGACCGTTCGGGCGGGTCGTCGGTCCCGTACGGTCCGGGGTGATGTCGAGCGCGGCGGCGCTCGGCGTTCCGGGCGGAGATGAATCCGATTGCCGACGATCGAGAGCAGGATCGAGATGAGCACCACCACCGACGGCTACCCGGCCGGGCCCGGGTCGCAACGCCCTCGCCATGGTGCAGACTGCGGCGCTCACGGCGACGCCGGTGAACACGACGACGAGACGCGACACGCGGCATCGGAGGAACAACAGCTCACCACCGCGCACGGCAAACGATCGCGAAGGAGCGACGACGTCATGCTGACACGGCTCGCCACCCTCATCGTCGACCGTCCCCGCCGGGTTCTCGCCGGCGCCCTGGCCTTCCTGGTGCTCGCCGGTGTGCTCGGCACGGGTGTCTCCGCCGAGCTGAAGGTCGGCGGTTTCGACGACCCCGGCTCGGAATCTTCTCTGGCCGAGGCCTTCCTCGACGAGCGCTTCGGCGGCTCCACACCCAACCTGGTGCTGCAGGTCACCGCCCGCGCCGGCGATGTGAACAGCCCCGAGGTGACGGCCGCGGCGCAGCGGCTCGAGCGGCGGATCGCGGCGGAGCCGGAGGTGACCGAGGTCGGCTCCTACTGGACCACGCGGCTGCCGGATCTGCGCAGCACCGACGGCCGGTCCGGGCTGGTGCTGCTGCACGTCGGCGGCAGCGCGGAACAGGCCGCCCGGCACACCACCACGATCCTCGCGGAGCTGCCCGAGGACCCGGCGGTGCGGGTGGCGGCCGGGGGCAAGCTGGGGCTGACCGACGCCCTCGAGACCCACGTGGCGCAGGACCTGAAGCTGGCCGAATCGATCGCGCTGCCCGCGACGCTGCTGCTGCTGATCATCGTGTTCGGCAGCGTGGTGGCCGCGCTGCTGCCGCTGAGCCTGGGCGTGGCCTCGATTCTGGCGACGATGCTGGTGCTGTTCGTGCTGGCCAAGGTCACCGACGTATCCGTCTACGCGCTGACCGTGGCCACGGCATTCGGGCTCGGCCTGGCCATCGACTTCGGGCTGCTGCTGGTGTCCCGGTTCCGCGAGGAGCGGGCCGCCGGGCATCCACCACGGGAAGCGGTGATCGAGTCGGTCGCGACGGCCGGCCGCACCATCTTGTTCAGCGCGGCCACCGTGACGGTGGCGATGGGCGGGATGCTCGTGTTCCCCATCTACTTCCTGCGGTCAGTCGGGTTCGCGGCGATGGCGGTGGTGGTGACGGCGGCGGTGAGCGCAGTGGTGGTGCTGCCTGCGATTCTGGCACTGCTCGGTGGGCGAATCGACTCGTTGGCGGTGCGGCGCCGACGCGACCGGCTGGCGGCGGATTCGCCGTTCTGGCGTCGCACCGCGGCAGCGGTGACGCGCCGACCGGTGCGCGCCGCGCTGCCGGTGCTGATGCTGTTGCTGCTGATGGGCATTCCGGTCCTGCACGCCCGGTTCGCGACCCCGGACGAGCGAGCGCTGCCGGTCGATTCGGCCGCGCGTGAGGTCACCACCGCGATCCGGGACGACTATGCCGCCGACAGCTCGGACGCGGCGATCTTGGTGGCGCGCAACGACGCGGCGGCGCTCGATCGGGTGGCCCGCGAGGTGTCCGCGCTCGACGAGGTGGCCCGGGTGGACGGCGCCTTCGGCCGCTACCAACACGGGATGCTGGTGGCCGGTCCGGGACCGCAGAGCGCGCGCTTCACCGCCGACGATGCCGGGTACGTGCTGGTCGAACCGACGGTGGACGCGCAATCGGAGCCGGCCCAGGACCTGGTGCACGAGATCCGGGCGCTGCCGGCGGTGGCCGAGAACCGCGTCGCCGTCGGCGGCCCGACGGCAACGCTGATCGACAGCAATTCCGCGATCGCCGGCCGTCTGCCGTCGGCGCTCGCACTGCTGGCCGTGTCGACCTTCGTGCTGTTGTTCCTATTCACCGGAAGCATGATCGTGCCGATCAAGGCGCTGCTGCTCAACGTGTTCGTGCTCATCGCGGTGATCGGCGCGATGGTGTGGCTGTTCCAGGACGGGCACCTGGCCGCGATCACCGGCGTGACGCCCGCACCGCTGAACATCGGCATGGTGGTGCTGCTGTGCTGCATCGCGTTCAGCCTGTCGGTGGACTACGAGATCTTCCTGCTCAGCCGGATCAAGGAGGCGCGCGACGGCGGGGCGGGCACCACCGAGGCGACCATCGAGGGCCTGGGTCGCGTCGGGCGGATCGTGAGCAGCGCCGCCGCCCTGCTCACCGTGACCCTGCTGTCCTTCTCGACCGGGCTGTCGTTCATGCAGATGTTCGGGATCGGCACCGCGCTCGCCGTGCTGTTGGACGCCACACTGGTGCGCGGCGTGCTGGTGCCGGCGTTCATGCGGGTGGCCGGCGAGTTCAATTGGTGGGCACCGGGACCGCTGCGCCGACTGCACGCGCGAATCGGGGTGCGCGAGTCCCCGAGGTCGTCCGCTCCCGCAGGGTCGCGGCCAGTCGGCTGAACGTTCGGGTCGGCTGCGGCGTGCACGGGCTGTGCCACCAGCGGGGACTGTCCAGCGGCAGCGTGCCGAACTGCGTCCCCATCACGATGGTCCAGGCTGTCCTTGTGCCGCCGCGGGATTTCGCAGTCCGGGCACGCGAGCTGGGAGGACAGCGCGGCGGCGACCTGGTGTTCGACCACGGTGTCCTGCACCGCGGCGAACAGGTGCTCGGCCCAAACATCGCGGTCGAGGGTTTTCCCCGTCGCCGGTCACCGTGCCCATGCCGAATGATGTTTTCCACGTCAACCACTCGTGCCGGGTGCAACACCCGCCGAAACACACTACGAGAAGAACACCTTGGACAAGAAAGTGTTTCGCGCAGCGATGGCCGTTCCCGAGGCGGTCCATCCCGTCAGGCTCGGCCCGCCTGCTCCCGCATCCGCGCCGTTGTTCAGCGTGCCGGTCGTGGGCGCCGTCCCGCCCGACGTGGCGAGGTTGCCGCGGAAACAAGAAGTCGACTACTCGTTACCGCCACGCGGTGAAGTGCGACGGCTTCGTCAAGGATGCTCTCCCCATACCCGATATGAGACCGGCAAGTGCGTCGCAGAATGCGCCGATGAAGCGAGGCTGTCATGATCGAGGACGCAGCGATCACCGAAGCCACGAGACGGTTCACCCCCGGCTCGTCGCCGAACAGGCTCGCCCGGCAACGTGCCCGCCATCGCCCGGTCCGGCCGCCGACTGCACGATCCGTCCCGTCCCCACCCGTGACCCTTTCCCTCGGTGTGGAGATTCGCACACGTCGGTATTTCGTGGAATCCATAGTGTCGGTCTCGCTTCCACGGTGAACCGCCGACAACCACGGACCTGATACGCGATAGTTGCCAGGAGCTGGAGATGAACCCACGTGCGTTCCCCGAATCGGACGAGCGATCGATCACAATCGAGTTCGACGAGCTGCACCACGAGATCGACCACATCGACGCGGAAATCCTCGCGGCGGTCGTCCGGCGCACGGAACTCTCTCGGAGAGTTGCCGCGGTCGAGCGGGCCTGCGGCGTCACCGGCACCCCGTACAAGCGCGACCTCGCGGTGATCCACCGCTTCGGAGTGCTCGGTAAGGAAGGCCACTCGCTCGGCAGCCTGCTGATCCGGCTGGCGCATCCGCGCAACCACCGCTGAACTTGCCACCCCAAACCCGACAAAGGGAGGACTTCCGATGAGAAACATCCGACTCAGAAACATCCGACGTGCCGGGGCGGTGGCAGCGGCAGCGGCGCTCGGTCTGCTGGCAGTCGGCACTGCGTCCGCGACCCCGCCGGTCGCCACACCCGAACCCGGCGGGGTCATCCGCATGGACCTGGCACCAGGGGAAACGTGGGAGTGCGAGGGATGGAGTCTCGAGCCGCCGTACCTACAAGTGGTACCGGACTTCTACAAATTCGAGACCGGACCGAACCCGATCTTCTTCCGATACACACCCGGTACCCGAGCGTTCATCCAGTGCATCGGCACGGGTGCACCGTACTACTACGTCGGCCCAATCGTGACCGCCATCCCATAGTTCGCGCAAGCACTGTCAGCTTCGCTGATGGCCGGCTGGAGGGCACTATCGCGGGGTCGGTCGTAGGGTCGCGGAGGGTCTGGTTGTGGACGTCAGCGGCCACGGTCCCGATATTTCCCACGCGTGGGATGGTTCCCGGCCCGGTCCCGGGCGCACACTGGCGGTAATCACAAGTCGTGCCGTCGGGCGCAACTCCGCGCTGAGGCAGGTCGGCAATCGGCTCGTCGGCATCCTCCATGGCTGCCTCAAAACCCACACCACCTACGACCAGACAACCGCGTGGTCACACCGCCGGGCCGGTGTTGCTGCTCGACACCGGAGATCCAGGGATGTCCGATCCGTCGACTTTCGCCGCGGAGGTGGAGCGGTCGGGATCAACTCGAGTCCGCTGCTGTCGAGGGTGCTCGGGTCGAGGTAGATGTACACGGGCTCCCATACAGTGCGGGCCGCGACGGTGCTGGCGTGCCGGAACGCTTGCTCGGGCCGGCCTCATCATCGTCCCGTGTCGACCAGTCGACGGTACTGTTTCGCCATCTGGACCCAGGTCACCGACTTGCCCGCAGCGACCCGACCCACCGGCACGGCCGAACGGCGTCGACCCCGCCCGGCCCCGCGGTTCCACACCAAGTTGACCACGCCGTGCCCGCCAAGGCCGGCGTGCTGATCCCGGTCACGGACCTGTTTGCTGGCAGCGGCCGTGGGGCGCCTGGCCCAGGTGCCACTCGGTGAACCATGTGCGCAGCGGATGATCTCGCCGCTCGTGCTCATCGATGTCCTCGATGCGCACGAGGCCCGGTTCTTCGGCCAGGTCGCTGCCGCGCCCTCGCGACCTACCAGCCCGGTACCGCAGGAACGGTGAGAGCGGCGCCCCTGCCCGAGGTGGCTGACGAGCTGACCCAGTGGGGTGTCTCGAGAAGGACGAGGTCCGTGCAGGTCGAAGGGCCGGAGCCGGTAGCGCGGAGCCGGGGCCGCCCCCCGCCTGGAATCGGGTGCTGTCCCGGCAACCGCGTCGCCAGGGGAGGCCGTCGAAGCGCCCTTGACGACGACCACGGGCGGGGTGGATCGTGTACAGCGCCCGGCGGTGATCACACGCAGTCCTTCACGCTGTCCCGGAAGGAGTTGGCGAGCTGCGTCCGGGAGCGGACACCAACCTTGCGATAAACCCTTCCCAGGTGCATCTCGATCGTCTTGACACTGAGGAACAGCTGCGCGGCGATCTCACGGTTCGTGCCACCGTTTGCAGCAAGCTGGGCCACCTCCAACTCCTGTGCGGTGAGCGCGTCGGCAACGCTTCCACTCCGCGCCTGGGCTGTTGGCGGTGGTGGTCACCGCCGCGGGTATCCAGGACCGGGACGGCGCCCGCCGACTGCTGGCCGTGCTGCGGGACCGGTTCTCGACGATCGAGTTCGTGTGGGCCGACGGCGGCTATGCGGGACAGCTCGTGCGGTGGGCGAAAAACGTGCTGGCCCTTGGCGTCCAGATCGTCGAACGCAACGACGATGTGCCCGTCAACGCCGCCGGGCCGTGGTTCCGCAGCGGCCCGGCCGGATCCGCCCGCCCCGACTGCCGGGGCCCGGCGTCACCGCACCGATCGGCGATGTTCGGTGGACCGAAAACAAGTCTGCGAGTAGCCTGGCGGACGGGTTCCCCGAGGCGCACGGAGGTCGAGATGACGACGATGGATTCGCCCACCCCCACCCGCCGCCGGCCCGCGTCCGTCGACGTGGCCGGAACCGCATGGCCGCTGTACAAGCTCGAGGCACTCGTCGCGGCCGTCCTGGTCCTGCTGGCGCTGTTCGCGATCACCGCGGACGCGCAGACCGCCGTGCTCGCCGCCGCCGCGACCGCCACCGTCGTCTGGTGGGCCCGCATGCTGCACTACCGCCGCGACACCTGACCGCAGCGACATCTGACCGCAGCACACCGTGGGCGGGTCAGGTCGCCAGGCAGGCCGGCCCGAGCAGAGCCTTGAGGTCCCCCATCAGCGCCGACGACGGCTCCACCCGCAGGCTGTCGTCCACCTTGAGCACGGTGACCTTGCTGCCGGAGATCAGCCGGACGTGCACGTCCGAGGTGCCGGGGTGGCGGGTGAGCACGCTCTTGAGCGCCCCGACCTTGTCGGGGGTGCACAGCCGGGTCGGCATCGACACCGACAACGGCTTGGCCACCCCGACCTGCGACAAGTCGGGCACGGCGAGATCATTGGCGATCAACGAGATCCGGTCGTCGCGGATCGACACGCGCGCCTTGACCAGCACCACCGAGTCCTCGACCACGTCCATGCCGTACACCGAGTAGGACTGCGGGAAGAAGAGCACCTCGATGCCGCCGGCGAGATCCTCGAGCTGCGCCGACGCCCAGGTCAGACCGTTCTTGTTGATGCGGCGGTTCACCGACGCGAGGATGCCGCCCACGGTGACCTGGGTGCCGTCCTTGATCGCGCCCTCGAGGATGGTCGGGATCGCGGTGTCCGACTGCTGGGCGAGCACGTGCTCGACGCCGTTGAGCGGATGCCCGGACACGTACAGGCCCAGCATCTCCCGTTCGAGGGCGAGCTTGTGCTTGGTGTCCCATTCCTCCTCGGGGATCTTCACGTTGAACACCGAGGTGACCGACTCGTCGGCGTCCGCGCCGCCGAACAGGTCGAACTGCCCGATCGCCTCGGCCTTCTTGGTGCCCATGACCGCGTCGATCGCGTCGGCGTGAACCAGCATCAGGCCCTTGCGGGGATGGCCGAGCGAATCGAACCCGCCGGCCTTGATCAGCGACTCGGTGACCTTCTTCGAGCACGCGAGCGCATCGATCTTGTTGAGGTAGTCGGAGAAGTCGGTGAACCGGCCCTTCTCCTCCCGCGCCCGGATGATGGACGCCACGACGTTGGTACCGACGTTGCGCACCGCGCCGAGGCCGAACCGGATGTCCTCCCCCACCGACGCGAAGTCGACCCGCGACTCGTTGACGTCGGGCGGCAGCACGGTGATGCCCATCTTTCGGCAGTCCGACAGGTAGACCGCTGCCTTGTCCTTGTCGTCGCCGACGGACGTGAGCAGGCCCGCCATGTACTCGGCGGGGTAGTTGGCCTTGAGGTACGCCGTCCAGAACGAGACGAGGCCGTACCCGGCGGCGTGCGACTTGTTGAACGCGTATCCGGCGAACGGAAGCACCGTGTCCCACAATGCGGTGATTGCGGGCTGGGAGAAGCCGTTGTCGAGCATGCCCTTCTGGAAGCCGCCGTACGCCTCCTCGAGGATCTCCTTCTTCTTCTTGCCCATGGCTCGCCGTAGCAGGTCTGCCTGTCCGAGCGAGTAACCGGCCACCTTCTGAGCGATCTGCATGATCTGCTCCTGGTAGACGATCAGGCCGTAGGTGTCGGCCAGGATGTCCTTCAGCGGCTCCTCGAGCTCGGGGTGGATGGGCTTGACCTCTTGCCGGCCGTTCTTGCGGTCGGCGTAGTCGTTGTGGGCGTTCATGCCCATCGGGCCGGGCCGGTACAGGGCGAGCACGGCGACGATGTCCTCGAACCCGGTCGGCTGCATGCGGCGCAGCAGATCGCGCATGGCGCTGCCGTCGAGCTGGAACACACCCAGGGTGTCGCCCCGGGCCAGCAACTCGTAGGTGGGCGGATCCTCGAGTGGCAGCGTGTCCAGGTCGAGGTCGATGCCGCGGTTGTTCTTGATGTTCTCGATCGCGTCGCCGATGACGGTGAGGTTCCGCAGACCGAGGAAGTCCATCTTCAGCAGGCCGATGGCCTCGCACGACGGGTAGTCCCACCCGGTGATGATCGCGCCGTCCTGCGCCCGCTTCCACAGCGGGATGGCGTCCATCAGCGGCTCGGAGGACATGATCACCGCGCAGGCATGCACGCCGGCGTTGCGGATCAGGCCCTCGAGGCCGAGCGCGGTGTCGTAGATCTTCTTCACGTCCGGGTTGGATTCGATCAGGGCCCGGACCTCGGCGGCCTCCTTGTACCGCTCGTGGTTCGGGTCGGTGATGCCCGACACCGGAATGTCCTTCGCCATGATCGGCGGCGGCAGCGCCTTGGTGATCTGGTCGGCGATCGCGAACCCCGGCTGGCCGAACTGCACGCGCGCCGAGTCCTTGATCGCGGCCTTCGTCTTGATGGTGCCGAACGTGATCACCTGGGCGACCTTGTCGTTGCCCCACTTCTCGGTCGCGTACCGGACCATCTCGCCGCGGCGGCGATCGTCGAAGTCGATGTCGATATCGGGCATCGACACGCGCTCGGGGTTGAGGAACCGCTCGAACAGCAGGCCGTGCGGGAGCGGGTCGATGTTCGTGATGCCCATGGCGTAGGCGACGAGCGAACCGGCGGCCGAGCCTCGGCCCGGACCGACCCGGATACCCACCTCGCGGGCGTGGTTGATCAGGTCGCCGACCACGAGGAAATAGGCCGGGAAACCCATCTCGCAGATCACGTCGATCTCGTAGTCGGCGCGGCGCAGGTATTCGTCGGGCGCGCCGTTCGGGAAGCGGCGGTCGAGGCCGCGCATGACCTCCTCGCGCAGCCACGTCGCCTGCGTGTGCCCCTCGGGTACGGGGAAGATCGGCATCCGGTCGCGGTGGGTCCACACCTCCTCGTAGGACTGCACCCGCTCGGCGATGAGCAGCGTGTTGTCGCACGCGCCGGGCACCTCGCCGTCCCACAGCGCCCGCATCTCCGCGGCGGACTTCAGGTAGTAGCCGTCGCCGTCGAACTTGAAGCGGGTCGGATCCGAAAGCGTCTTGCCGGTCTGGATGCACAGCAGCGCCTCGTGGTTCTCGGCGGCATCCTTGGTGACGTAGTGGCAGTCGTTGGTGGCTAGCGGCGGGATGCCGAGCGTGCGGCCGATCTCGAGCAGGCCCTCCCGGACGCGACGCTCGATGGACAGGCCGTGATCCATCAGCTCGAGGAAAAAGTTGTCCTTGCCCCAGATCTCCTGCCACTTCGCGGCCGCCTCGAGCGCCTCGCGGTCGTGGCCGAGACGCAGCCGGGTCTGGATCTCCCCCGACGGGCAGCCGGTGGTCGCGATGATGCCCTCGGCGTGGTGGGCGATGAGGTCCTCGTCCATCCGGGCCCACTTGCCGAGCTGGCCCTCGATGGAGGCGAGCGAGGACAGCTTGAACAGGTTCCGCAGTCCGGTGGCGTTCTCGGCCACCATCGTCATGTGCGTGTACGAGCCGGAACCGGAGATGTCGTCGGACTTCTGGCTCGGATCCCCCCAGTGCACGCGCTTGGTGCTGAACCGCGACTCCGGGGCGATGTAGGCCTCGATGCCGATGATCGGCTTGATCCCGAACTTCGTCGCGGCGTTGTAGAACTCGCTGGCGCCGTACATGTTCCCGTGGTCGGTCATTCCGACCGCCGTCATCCCCAGCCGCTCGGCCTCCTTGAACAGGGGACCGACCTTCGCGGCGCCGTCGAGCATCGAGTACTCGGTGTGGTTGTGCAGATGAACGAACGAGTCAGCCACGCGTGCCTCTCCCGGAAGGTCTGTGAGCATCACGAGTGTAGGCCTCCCCGGCGACGGGATCGGACCGCCACACCGGCGCCGGTGGCGAGTCGTGACCGGTGTTACTCCGGTGTACTCGAGGTGACCGGTGCGAGGCGTCCGCGTGCCGTGCGGGCCCGCAGGACGGCGTCGACGGTGAACACCGCCAGCGCGGTCCAGATCAGCCCGAATCCGATCCACCGCGAGGCCGGCATGTCCTCGTGCAGCACCAGCACGCCCCACGCCATCTGCAGGCCGGGGGTCAGGTACTGCAGCATGCCGAGGGTCACCAGCGGCACCCGCTGGGCGGCAGCCCCGAACAGCAGCAGCGGCAGCGCCGTGACGAGCCCGGCCGACACGAGCAGCAGCGAGTGCCCGGCCCCGTGGCCGGTGAAGGTGCCGGTGCCGGTGACGGCGAGGAAGACCAGGTAGCCCGCCGCGAAGGGCACGGCGACGATGCCCTCCCCCGTCAGCGACGTCCGCGGATCGAGCGGCACGATCTTCTTGACCACCCCGTACAGCGCGAACGAGAACGCCAGGGTCAGCGCGATCAGCGGCGGCCGGCCGTAGTCCACGGTGATCACCGCCACCGCGGCGGTCGCCACGAACAGGGCCGCGACCTGGGCGCGGCGCAGCCGCTCCCGGAAGAACAACACCCCGAACAGCACGCTGACCAGCGGGTTGATGAAGTAGCCCAGCGCGGTCTCGACCACCCGGCCCGACACGACGCCGTAGATGTACGTACCCCAGTTGACGGCGATGGCCACCGACGCCGCCGCGACCAGGGCCCACACCCGCACGCCCAGTCCCCGCAGCGAGCCGAGCCGGCCGAGCACGGCGAGCAGCAGCAGCATCGCCAGCAGCGTCCACAGCACCCGGTGGGCGAGGATCTCGACGGGTCCGGCGGGCTCGAGCAGCCCGAAGAACGCCGGGAAGAGTCCCCACGTCAGATAGGCGCCGAGCCCGCACACTATGCCGGCGTCGAAACGCGATGCGGTGCTGCTCACCGCTCAACGGTAGGGCCCGGTGGCGCGACCGCGCGCGCCGGGTGGATCAGAACGACACCGTCGGCGGCAGTTCCGTGCCCGCCGGAGCGGTGTAGAACTCGCGCTCGCGCACGCCCGCCGGTCCCGCGAAGAACATCCACGGGATCGTCTTCAGCGACGTGTTGAGCCGGCCCGCGGCGTCGTTGTAGTACTGGCGGGCGAAGGCGAGCTGGTCCTCGGTCTCGCCGAGCTGGCGCTGCAGATCCAGGAAGTTGGCCGAGGCCTTCAGGTCCGGGTAGTTCTCGGCGACGGCGAGCACGTCGAACACCGCCTTCTCGAGCCGGGCGTCGGCCTGGGCCTTCTCCGCGACCGTGCCACCGGAAGCCGCCCGCGACGCGGCGGTGCGGGCGGCGGTGACCTCCTCGAACACGCTCTTCTCGTGCGCCGCGTAGCCGCGCACCGTCGCCACGAGGTTCGGCACCAGGTCCGCGCGCCGGCTCAGTTGCACGTCGATGCCGCCGAGGGCCTCCTGGGCCAGCACGTCGGCGCGGCGCAGCCGGTTGAAACCGACCACGAACACGGCACCGAGCACCACCACCAGCACGACGACGATCACGATTGCGGTCACCATGGAGCCGCCCTCCTTCCGTAGCCCGGCACCGGTGCGGACGCGCCGGTGCCTCGTTCACCGCGGCGATCGGTCACCACGAGCCGCCGCCACCACCGCCGCCACCACCGCCCCCGCCCCCCGACGACGAGGACTGCGACGCGGTGTACGCGCCGATCGACGACGACAGGGCCGACTCGAAGCTGTCGAATCCCCCGGCCCCCGAGGCGAATCCGTGCACTCCGACCGGATACGGGTACCACGCCGGCGCCGGCGGCTCGGACCCGGTGACCGTGCGGTACTTCTCCGCCCACCGGTCGGCCACGCCGAACGCGACCGCGTGCGGAATGTAGCGGGTGTAGAGATCGCGTTCCGCCGAGAACCGATAGCGGTCCTCGCTCGACGGGGTCACGAGCATGCGCCGGAACCCACCGGCACGCGACCACATCTCGCGGCCCTTCGCGGTGCGCCGCGTCCCCGCCTCCGGCCGCAACAGCTCCCATCCGCCGAACACGAACGCCGCCGCCGGCAGGCCCCACATGCTCGGCCACACCGGCACGGCGAACCCGACCACCGCGAGGACCAGCGCCAGCACCACCGCCGCCTTGCCGAGACGCTCGCGGGTCGACGGGGCCACCAGTCCCTCGTTGCGGGCCCAGATCCGGCACTGCGACGCGAGCTCCGTCGTCGCCTTCGACAACCGTTCCCCCGCCGACTTCGAGCCGTCGGCCCGCAGCACCGCGCCCGGGTACGAGATCTGCAACGCGTCGCCGACCGCCCGCGTCACCGGGTCCGTCGCCGCCCACCGCTCGTCGGTGGCCACGCCGCGGACCTCCCACACGTCGGACTTCTTGCCGCTGCCGGCGGGGCGCAGCTCGACCAGTTCCTCCTCGGCGGCGTACAGCAGCGTCGCCGCGAGCGGCGCGGGCCCGGGCCGCTCGGAGGCGAGGTAGACGGTCTGCACCGGCCCGAAGCCGTCGGGCGGCGAGTACAGCACCGGCAGGCCCGGCTCGGGTTCGCGGGCTGTCCACGCCCACCGGGCCGCAACGGCGAACCCGAGCAGGCTCAGCATCGCGACCACCGCCACGATCGGCGCCGAGCGCCCGAGGATCGGATCCCAGGCGACCGGCCAGGGCACCGTGGCCCGGGCCGGGGCGTCGAGCCCGAGTCCGATGCGCACGTTCACCGCCGTGCGGGGTTCGAGCCCGGTCACGCCGACGGAGACGGTGTCGGTACCGGCCCCGCCGAGGGTGCAGTTCGCGCCCGACGCCGCACACTCGACCAGGCCGGACGCCGTGGGCAGGCGCACCGTGATGTCGGCCCGGTCGATGGCCATCTCCCACCCGCCGGGAACCACGCTCCAGTGGAACACCGAGCCGATCGGGGCGGCCGTCCCTGCGGCCGTGTCGAACGTCGCGGCGGCGCCGCCCGGCGGGTCGAGGACCCCCTCGGTCGTGTACTCGATGCGATAGGTGTGGGTGCCCGGCTCCAGGTACACGTCGGGATCCCCGATCTTCGCCACGACGAATCGGCGTCCCTGCCGCCAGCTCGTCTCGAACGGCTCGGGCGCGCCGTCCCGTTCGACAGAGACGATCTCGGGGATGTGGCGCACGTGCGGACCGGCGCCCGTGGTGACGTCCCAGTACCGGAAGATGCCGTGCCGGCCGGCCGGGAAGGCGACCGTGACGGTTTCGGTGGCGGTGAGCCCGCCGTCGGCGTCGACGGTGTAGTCGGCGGTGTAGTTCGTGATCCGCGCCGGATCCGACGCGGCGGATGCGTCGCCGGTGTCGAGTCCGGCGAGCAGCGGCCACAGCAGACCGGTCGCAGCGAGCAGCGCAACCAGGAGGTACCCCAGAACCCGTGCCACCGCGCCACCGTACCCACCGGCGAGGCGTCTGTCCCGCCGATACTGCGCGACCGGACCTCAGGGCTCGCCGTCGTCCGGTCCCGGAGCGACGACGTCGACGTGCTCGGGCAGCAGCGGGTTCACCGAGAACGCGCCGGCGACCGCGTCCGCGGGCAGCAGTTCGACGGCGCGGACGCCGGGGGCCGCGGCGAGCTCGGACGCCGCCGCCGGCGCGACGCGCACCACGACGCCGACGACGCAGGCGCACCCGTCCGCGAGGCGATCGGCCGAGACCGCGGCGACGCGCGCGGCCCGGTCGGTGCCGCCCGCCTGCCGTAGCCGGCCCGCCGCGACGGCGGGCGCACGCAGCAGCGCCTCCCGATGGGCGGGCACGGCGACCGCGACCAGCGGGGTCTGCACCCGCTCGATCGGGACGCGGAACAGCACCTGCGCGATGCGGGGGTCTCCCGGCAGCGCCGCCGCCTGCTCGACCGGCACCGGCGTCGCGTACGACACCAGGCCCCACCGCGGTTCGCCGGTGGCGGACTCGACGCTCGCCTGGGCGCGCGCGAGGTAGCCGGCGACCGCCTCGCCGTGGTCGGGGCCGAGGGTGTCGGTGCGCACGGTCGCCGTCCGGGCCGGCGCCAGCAGCCCGGCCGCGAGCACCGCCAGCAGCAGGGCCGCCGTCGCCGCCCAGGGCAGGGACACGCGCCGCACGGTCAGGCGCTGCGCAGCACGGCGAGCGCGTGCTCGAGGTCGGCCGGGTACTTGCTGGTGATCTCGATCCAGCGCCCGTCGGCGGGATGCGCGAAACCGAGCGACCGGGCGTGCAGCCACTGACGCTCGAGGCCGAGCCGCTCGGCCAGGCGCGGGTCGGCACCGTAGGTCAGGTCACCGCAGCAGGGGTGCCGCAGCGCGGAGAAGTGCACGCGGATCTGATGGGTGCGGCCGGTCTCGAGGTGGATGTCGAGCAGGCTCGCGGCCTGGAACGCCTCGATGGTGTCGTAGTGGGTGATGCTGGGCTTGCCGTCGGCGGTGACGGCGAACTTCCAGTCGCTGCTGCGATGCCGGCCGATCGGCGCGTCGATCGTGCCGCTGCTCGGATCGGGGTGCCCCTGCACGAGGGCGTGGTAGCGCTTGTCGATGGTGCGCTGCTTGAAGGCCCGCTTGAGCACCGTGTAGGCGCGCTCGGACGTCGCGACGACCATGACCCCGGACGTGCCGACGTCGAGGCGGTGGACGATGCCCTGCCGCTCGTGGGCGCCGGAGGTGGAGATGCGGAATCCGGCGGCCGCCAGTCCGCCGATCACGGTCGGCCCGGTCCAGCCGACGCTCGCGTGCGCCGCGACGCCTACGGGCTTGTCGACGGCGACGATGTCGTCGTCCGCATAGAGGATCTCCATGCCCTCCACGGGCGTCGCCTCGATGGTGAGGGGCCGGGGCGGCTCGGGCAGTTCCACCTCGAGCCAGGAACCGGCGGACAGGCGATCGGACTTGCCGGCGGCGGCACCGTCGACCAGGACGGCTCCCTCCTCGGTCAGGGCGGCGATCGCCGTGCGCGACAGGCCGAGCAGCCGTGCCAGGCCCGCGTCGACCCGCATCCCGTCGAGCCCGTCGGGGACGGGCATCGCCCGGGTTTCTCTCACTTGTGTGCTTCCTTTCTGCTGTCGGAGGAGCCGGTCTTCCGCGAGCCGTCCGGTTCGACGCCGAAGACGGTCAGCGCCACGAGCAGGATCGCGCCGCAGACGATGGCGGAATCGGCGACGTTGAATACCGGCCACCAGCCGACCGACACGAAGTCGACGACGTGTCCCTGCAGCGGACCCGGGGAACGGAAGATCCGGTCGACGAGATTACCCAGCGCGCCCCCGAGGACGAGCCCGAGTCCCAGGGCCCACCAGCCCGACCGCAGCGTGCGGCCGATCCTGATCACGCCCACCACGACGGCGACCGCGACCAGGGTCAGCAGCCACGTCATGCCGGTGGCCATCGAGAAGGCGGCGCCCGGGTTGCGCACCAACGTGAGCGTCACCGTGTCCCCGACGATCGAGACGGGATCGGCCGGATCGATGTAGTGGACGGCCAGCACCTTGGTGAGCAGGTCGAACCCGAAGATCACCGCGGCGAGGGCGAGCAGCTCGCGCAGCCGCCGGGCCGGCGCGGGCGCGTCCTTCGCCGGGGTTGCGGCCGACGACGACGCAACCGGGGGTTCCGCGACGGCGTCGGGGTGGGCATCGTGCTCGGTGGGGTCGTCGGTCACCCTGCCATCATCCCCCATCCGAGGAGCGCGACGGCCACCCCGCCCGCCGTGGCTACCCTGGGGTGCGTGCCTGTGCTGCCCAGATTCGCCCGCCCGAGGGCCCGCTCCCTCGGTGTGGCCCTGTCCCTGACCACCCTCCTCGCCGGGTGCGGCAACTCCGCCGACGGTGCCGCCCCCACGTCGACGGCGACCTCGACGGAGGTCACGGTGCCCGTCGCCGCGGTCACCGCGGTGGTCCTGGATCCGGGGGCCGCGCCGCGCAGCCGGATCCGCCTCACCCCACCCGTCGACACGAGCCAGCAGGTGGCGCTGACGACCGCCTCGCAGGTCTTCCAGTCGATCGGCGATCAGCCGGAACAGGACTTCTCCACTCCCGAACTGACATTGCCGCTCACCGCGAGGGTGAGCGAAGCCGTGTCGGACACCTCGCCGAGCAGCCTCGTGGACCTGCGGATCGACGACGCCACGTCGCCGGATGCGGCCCTCGCCGCGGCGCTCGGGCCCGCTCGGGGATCCGAGGCGGGACTGACGATGTCCCCGTCCGGCGCGGTGAGTGCGCTGCGACTCGATCCCACGTCGGACTCCGCGGACATCGCCCGATCGGCCATCGAGCAGGCCTTCTACCAGGCCGTGTACCGGATGGTGTCGTTCCCCGAGGAGGAGATCGGCGTGGGTGGGGTGTGGGAGATCCACCAACAGGTGATGAGCGGGATGGCGCTCGATCAGGTCGCCACCGCGAGCCTGCTCGAGCGGGACGGCGACCTGCTGACCGTGCACCTGCGCATCACCCAGACCCCGCGCGAGGCCACCTGGGCGCTGCCGAACGGGTCCGGTCGGCTGAACATCGACCGGTACGAGATGACCGGCGAAGGCACGATGACCATCGACCTCGGCCGGCCGCTCCCGATCGCCGGGGACCTCACGGTCGGCGGGGAGCAGGCGTACAGCGATCCCGCGGGCACCACCCGTCTGGCGCAGACCCTGGTGGACCGGGTGCGCTGGCAGTCCTGAGCGGACGGCGGACGGGCGGACGCAGCGGCGGCCGGGGCGGATCTCCGCCCCGGCCGCCGTGTCGGTCTACGTCAGGCGCAGGCCGGGGACTGCAGCTGAGCCGTCGCGACGATGGCGCAAGCGTTGTTCTTCGACAGCTTCCACACGCCGTTCTCGGCGACGAAGTCGACGGTGCCGACGGCGGGCTGCTGCGCACCGGCCAGCAGGGTCTCGATGCCGGCGGTGACCGTGCCGTTCTGGTTGTCGTTGACGTCCAGGACGGTGATCTGCGCGCCGGCCTGCTTGGCCGCGGCGGCGACCTGGTCGATCAGGGCCGGATCCTGCTCGGCGCCCTGCACGAGGTTCACCTTCTCCTCGGCCGGGACGGTCTCGTCGAACGCCTTGGCCAGCATGGCGTTGAGGTCCTCGACGGTCGGCACCGGCGGGTACTGCGCGGCGGCGGTCGTGGTGCTGGTGGTGGTCTTCGCCGAGGTCGAGGTCGAGCTACCTCCGTCGTCCGAGCTGCAGGCGGACATCGTGAGGGCGGCGGCCAGAGCCACCGTGGCGACAGTGATCTTGCGAAGCTTCAACTTCTCGTCCTTCTCGTTCTCGATCGTGCACGGGTATACCGTGCTCGGTTCATCCAGCAGCGGATGCTCCACCGGGACAGCGGATCGCCCGTAAGCGTACCCGGCGGTAGTAAGAAGACCGTGAGAGCGGCGGGGGCCCGCGCGCTCACCCGAGGCCGGCGAGCGGATCGCCCTCGGAGAGGGCGGGATCGTTCTCGTCGAGGGTGCGGGCCGGCCCCGGGCCGGTCGAGCGCGTCTCGAAGCGGATCGTCACCACGCCGTGCCCGGCGCCCTGCACCCAGCCGTGTCCGAACTCCGGATGCCGCACGTCCGTGCCGGGACGCCACCGCTGTCCCGCCACCGTCGTGACGTGCTCCGGCCCGGCCTCCGGCGACGACTCCACCGGGTCCTCCGGGGGCTGCTCGAGCTCGGGGAACAGCGAGTCCTGCCGGATGCTGGACAGGCCGGCGAGGCCGACGCCGACGAGGCGGATCGGGCCGATCTCGAGCGGATCGAGCGCCAGCCGCTGCGCCGCCGCCGTGAGCGTCGCCACATCCTCGGTGGCGTACGGCAGCGTCGACGAGCGGGTGAGGATGCTCATGTCGGACTTGCGCAGCTTGAGCACGACGGTCCGGGCGGCCCGGCCGTCGCGCCGCAACCGGCGATGCGCTGCGGCGGCGCTGCCGGTGACGGCACGTCGCAGCTCGGCGAGGGTGACGATGTCCGTCGGGAACGTCGTCTCGGCGCTGACCTGCTTGGCGTCGGCGCGTTCGACGACCGGTCGATCGTCGCGCCCGTTGGCGAGCCGGTGCAGCGCCGGGCCCACCGTGGCGCCCAGGATCGAGGCCGCCTCCGGGACCGGCAGCGCCGCGAGGTCACCGATCGTGTCGATGCCCAGACGCCGCAGGCGCTCCTCCGACACCGGTCCGATCCCCCACAGCTTGCGCACCGGCAGGCCGTGCAGCAGCGCCAGCTCCTCCTCGGGCCGCACGACGAGCGCTCCGTCGGGCTTGGCGAGGCCGGAGGCGATCTTGGCGATCTGCTTGCCGGAGCCGGCGCCGATGGACGCGACGAGGCCGGTTCGGGCCCGCACCTCGTCGCGCAGCCGCGCACAGAACCCTTCCACGTCGTGGTGGGCGGCGCCGGCGAGCTCGGCGGGTTCGGCGAACGCCTCGTCGAGCGACAGCGTCTCGAGCACGGGGATCCGCTCGCGCAGCACGTCGAACACGGTCTGGCTGAGCGCCTGGTACAGCACCCCGCGCGGCGGCAGCACCACCGCCGCGGGCCCGACCAGCCGGCGGGCCCGGCTCATCGGCATCGCCGACCGGGCCCCGAAGACGCGGGCTTCGTAGCTGGCCCCGGCGACGACGCCGCGCGCACCGAGGCCGCCGACGAGCACCGGCCGACCCCGGAGGGTCGGCCGGGTCAGTTGTTCGGCGGAGGCGAAGAAGGCGTCCAGGTCCAGGTGCAGCACCCAGCGCCGACCGCTCGGATTCACCACGGCGGGCACCCGGGCATCCTCGCCCCTGGCACCGACATCACGCCCGCACCGGCGTCACCGCCGTCGTGGCCGCGCCGCGCGCCCCGGTCACCGGGACGCTCATGCCTTGACGATCGCCGCGCGCACTCCTTCACCGAGCTCGAGCGCCCCGTCCCCGGCGGGCGCGAGTTCGAAGCTGGTGGCCAGCACCTCCGAGGCGATGAGCTCGCGGTGCCGCAGTGCCCAGTCGGCGCGGTCGGCCGGCACCTCGAACACGACGGAGATGCGGTCCGAGACATCCAGGCCCAGGTTGCGGCGCGCGTCCTGCAACTCGCGGATCCGGTCCTTCGCCCAGCCCTCGGCCTCGAGCTCCTCGGTGACCGTGGAGTCCAGCACCACCAGGCCGGCGCCGCCGGGCAGCGCGGCCGTCGACTCCGGCTCCGCCGCGACCAGGCGGGTGGTGTACTCCTCCGGCAGCAGCGCGATACCGGCGGCCGTGACGGTGCCGTCGCCCGCCTCGGACCAGTCCCCGGCCTTGACGGCCCTGATCACCGTCTGCACGTCCTTGCCGAGGCGCGGTCCCGCCGCCCGGGCGTTGACGACCAGCTCGAAGCGGCCGTGCGCATCGACGTCCTCGGTCAGCTCGACCGACTTGACGTTGACCTCGTCCTGGACGAGCTCGGCGAACGGCTGCAGCCGGTGCGCCTCGGGGGCGGCGACGGTGACCTGCGGGAGCGGCAGCCGCACGCGCAGCTTCTGGGCCTTGCGCAGCGAGAGCACCGTCGAGCACACCGAGCGGACCTCGTCCATCGACTCGACCAGGGCCGGGTCGGCCGGCAGGTCCCCGGCGGCCGGCCAGTCCGCCAGATGCACGGAGCGGCCGCCGGTCAGGCCGCGCCAGATCACCTCGGTGACCAGCGGCAGCATGGGGGCGGCGAGGCGGCTGACGACCTCGAGCACGGTGTGCAGGGTGTCGATCGCGTCGGCGTCCTCGTCCCAGAACCGGCTGCGGGAGCGGCGCACGTACCAGTTGGTGAGGGCGTCGCTGAAGGTACGCAGCTCGTCGCATGCTCCGGCGATGTCGATCACCTCGAGCGCGTCGGTGATGGCGTCGCGGGTGGCGGCGAGCTTGGCCAGGATGTACCGGTCGAGCACGTGCGGCGAGTCGGTGCGCCACGTGCCGGGCTTGGACGCGTACAGCTGCAGGAAGCTCCACGCGTTCCACAGCGGCAGCAGCGCCTGCCGGACGCCCTCGCGGATGCCCTGCTCGGTGACGACGAGGTTGCCGCCGCGCAGGATGGGCGAGGACATCAGGAACCAGCGCATGGCGTCGGAGCCGTCGCGGGCGAACACCTCGTTGACGTCGGGGTAGTTGCCCTTGGACTTGCTCATCTTCAGCCCGTCGTCGCCCAGCACGATGCCGTGGGCCGCGACGGTCTTGAAGGCGGGGCGGTCGAACAGCGCGGTGGCGAGCACGTGCAGGGTGTAGAACCAGCCGCGGGTCTGCCCGTTGTACTCGACGATGAAGTCGCCGGGATAGTGCGAGTCGAACCATTCGGTGTTCTCGAACGGATAGTGCACCTGGGCGAACGGCATCGACCCCGACTCGAACCAGCAGTCGAGCACCTCGGGGACGCGGCGCATCGTCGACTTCCCGGTCGGGTCGTCCGGGTTGGGGCGGGTCAGCTCGTCGATCATCGGCCGGTGCAGGTCGCTCGGCCGCACCCCGAAGTCGCGTTCGAGGTCGTCGAGGGAGCCGTACACGTCGACGCGCGGGTAGGCCGGATCGTCCGAGACCCACACGGGGATGGGGCTGCCCCAGTAGCGGTTCCGGCTGATGTTCCAGTCGCGGGCACCCTCGAGCCACTTGCCGAACTGGCCGTCGCGGATATGCTCGGGCACCCAGGTGATCTGCTGGTTCAGCTCCACCATGCGGTCCCGGAACCGGGTCACGGCGACGAACCACGACGGGACCGCCATGTAGATCAGCGGCCGGCCGGACCGCCACGAGTGCGGGTAGGAGTGCTCGATCGTCTCGTGCCGCAACAGTTTTCCGGCGGCCTTGAGGTCCTTGATGATCACCGGGTTGGCGTCGAAGACCTGCAGGCCCTCGTAGGGCGGAACGAGGGCGGTGAACTTTCCGCCCGGATCGAGCGGCTGCACCAGCTCGATGCCGTTGCGCTGGCAGTACTCCATGTCCTCTTCACCGAAGGCCGGTGCCAGGTGGACGATTCCGGTGCCGGAGTCGGTGGTGACGTAGTCGGCCGCGATGACCCGGTGGGCGTTCTCCCGGCCCACGAAGAAGTCGAACGGCGGCTCGTAGGCCAGGCCGACGAGGTCCGCGCCGGTGTACCGGCCCAGCACCTCGGGTTCGTCGCCGAACTCGCGGGCGTAGTGGCCGAGGCGGTCCTCCGCGAGCACGTACGTCTTCGCGTCGGCACCCTCGCCCACGCGGACAGCGACGTAGGTGATGTCGGGGTGCACCGCGATCGCGAGGTTGGACGGCAGCGTCCACGGCGTCGTGGTCCAGATCAGGGCGTTGGCGCCGTCGAGTTCGCTGTCCGGTGCGCGCACCACCATGTCGACGGTGACGGCCGGGTCCTGACGCATCTTGTAGGCGTCGTCGAGCCGGGTCTCCTGGTTCGACAGCGGGGTCTGCTCGTACCACGAGTACGGCAGCACCCGGAAGCCCTGGTAGATCAGGCCCTTGTCGTAGAGCTGCTTGAAGGCCCACATGACCGACTCCATGAAGTCGAGGTCCAGGGTCTTGTAGTCGTTGTCGAAGTCCACCCAGCGGGCCTGCCGGGTGACGTAGTCGCGCCATTCCCCGGTGTACCGCAGCACCGACGTCTTGCAGTAGGCGTTGAACTCGGCCAGCCCCATCGTGTCGATCTCGGACTTGTCCTTGATCCCGAGCTGCTTCTCCGCCTCGAGCTCGGCGGGCAGGCCGTGACAGTCCCAGCCGAAGCGCCGCTCGACCTTCTTGCCACGCATCGTCTGGAAGCGCGGGATGAGGTCCTTGACGTAGCCGGTGAGCAGGTGCCCGTAGTGGGGCAGGCCGTTCGCGAAGGGCGGGCCGTCGTAGAAGACGAACTCGTCGGCGCCGTCGCGATTGGCGACCGAGGCGCGGAAGGTGTCGTCCTTCGCCCACCCGTCGAGGACCTTCACCTCGAGCTCGGGGAAGTCGACGCCCGAGTCCTTGGCGACCCCGTAGTCGACGCGCGGGTATCCGCCGGTCGGTGCGTCGGGGGCCTGCGGGCGGTCGGGGGTGCTCTTCGTCACAGCGTGACTCCTCGTGCCTAGACGTGTCCGGCACGGGGACGATCGCCGCGCCCTGTGCGCCGGCAACCGCGGTACCACCCCGCTTGCACCGTCCCCCCGGGCTCTGCCGGCCGGACGGGCCTCTCGTTCGGGCTGTGACGGGCCCACCCGTTCGGTTCTACTGAGTCGTGCCGGTCGGCACGGCCGTTCTTCCGAAGGCTCCCCGGTGATGGCCGGATCGACGCCGTCCCCGGCGGCTGCCGGGGGAAAGCACTGCAGACTCTCCTCGAACTATTCTATGCCGCCGCGCTCACTCGCTTGCATCGCGTCCCTCGCGGCGCCGTCTCGGCTCGGATCCCGTCGTCGTCGGGGGCGCGGTCCGCTTGCCACTCAATGCGCTGACCAGCAACAGGACCGCGCCCACCACACACACGACGATGCAACCCCAGGCCCACAGCACGGACCCCGTCATGAGGGCCACGACGAGCATGCCGAAGCCGACGGCTGCAAGGACGAGAGTCACCACCAGCACGGCGCACCCTCATCGGAACCCGGCCATCGGACCGCCGCCTCGATCAGCTGTTGCCCTTGGCGAAGGACGTGGAACCGAACGAGGAGTTCGACTGGTTGAACGCCTCCTGGCCACCGTCGACCGGCACGGCGGAACCGCGCTGTTCGAGTTCCTCGAGCTGAGATTCGAGGTAGGACTTCAGGCGCACCCGGTACTCGCGCTCGAAGGTCTTGAGCTGCTCGATGCGGCCCTCGAGCACCGAACGCTGCTGGTTGATCGTCGCCATGATTTCGGTGTGCTTCTTCTCGGCGTCCGCCTGCAGCGCGTCGGCCTTCTCCTTGGCCTGGCGCAGCTGCGTCTCGGAGCGGGTGCGGGCGTCGGCGAGCATCGCCTCGGACTTCTGCCGCGCGTCGGCGATCATCGCCTCGCTGCGGGTGCGCGCATCGGAGATGAGCTGCTCGGAATTGGTGCGGGCGTTGCGCAGCAGCTCCTCGGCCTCGGCCTTGGCGTCGCCGGTGAGACGGTCCGCCATCTCCTGGGCCAGGCCCAGAACCTTGGCGGCCTGCATGCTCGCGTCTCCGGAGGCCGGTGCGGCCGCAACCGGTGCGGGGGCCGGCGCGGGAGCCGGCGCCGGAGCGGGTTCCGGCGGCTTCGGCGCCTCGACGACGCGAGCGGGTTCCGGTTTGGCCGGCTGGGCCGGTGCCGCCGCCGCGCCGGGACGGGCACCCTTCTTGGCCTCGGCGAGTTCCTGATCGAGCTCGGCCACCCGCTGCCGCAGGTCGGCGTTCTCCTCGATCAGGTGGGTCAGTTCCTGCTCGACGAGATCCAGGAACGCGTCGACCTCGTCCTCGTTGTAGCCACGCTTTCCGATCGGCGGCTTGCTGAACGCGACATTGTGCACATCAGCTGGGGTCAGCGGCATGGAAGGATCCCTTCACGCGTCGTGTGAGCGGTCAAGCAAGCATTCAGTTATATCCACAGTGCGTCACGCGTATCAAACTCACTGTAACTGGCACCCCATTCTGGCACAGGGCGGCTTTCGCGCGGATCGTCCGAGCAGGTGTCGGCTGTCAGAGCGTCCCACCTCGGGGAATGAACGCCATCAGGAAGTAGACGATGAACAGCAGCACCATGATGGACAGATCCAGTCGCACTCCCCCGAGATTCAGCGGAGGAATGAGCCGGCGCAGTAGTTTCACCGGCGGATCGGTGACCGTGAAGATTGCTTCGAGAACGACGACGACGAATCCCGTCGGCTTCCAGTCCCGCGCGAACGTCCGGATGAACTCGACAATGATCCGGCCGATCAGCAGCAGCCAGAAAATGAACAGCAGGAACCAGAGCACCTCGAATACGGCCACCCGCCCACTCTGCCCGACGACGGCGGATCGAGCCAAACCGAAACGCCCGGCGTCCGGTGTTGTACACCGGGCACCGGGCGTCGACCGTGCCGGAACCGCCGCTGCGGGTTCAGGTCACTGCTGGTTGTAGAACCCCGTCTCCGCGATCCGGCGGCGCTCCTCGGCGGAGACGTCGATGTCCGCCGGGGAGAGCAGGAACACCTTGGTGGCGACCTTGTCGAACGAGCCGCGCAGCGCGAAGGCCAGCCCGGCGGCGAAGTCGACGAGCCGTTTGGCGTCGGCGTTGCTCATCTCCACCAGGTCCATGATCACCGGGGTGCCGTCGCGGAACCGCTCGCCGATGGTGCGGGCCTCGCCGTAGTCCCGGGGACGCAGCGTGGTGATCTTCGACAACGGGCCTCCCTCGTCGAACAGTGCGCCGCGACGGGCCTCGGACCGTTCGAGCCGGCCCTCGGAACCGAGCGACGACCGCGCGGCGGCGCGGGCCGGCGGCGGGGTCGGGCGCGGCGCGCGGGCCGTGATCGGCTCCACGCGGGCCGCCCGTACGGGGGGCTCGTAGCGATCGAAGCCGTCCGGTTCGAAGTCGCGGCCGGCGTCCTCCCGGCGGGCCGCCTTGTACTCGTCGCGGTGCGACGGGCCGTAACCACCGCCGGCGTACGGCGGCTCGTCGTACTCCCGGTCGCGCTCACGGCGGGCGCTCGCGGGGTCGTCGAGGTAGTCGTCCTCGTATTCCTCGAGCGGCACCATCCCGAAGTACGCCTTGAACTTGTGGAGTGAGCTCATGGATCAACCTTCCTCGCGCGGCGGTCGACACTCAGGCTAACGGCCGCGAGCCCAACACCGCGGTTCCGACACGCACGCATGTCGAACCCCATCGCACCGCCGCCTCGAGGTCGCCGGACATCCCGGCCGACAGTTCGGTGGCCTCGGGATGATCGGAGCGCAGCCCGCTGTGGAGCCCGGCGAGCCGTTCGAATGCGGCGTCCGGGTCCCACCCCAGCGGCGGCACCGCCATCAGGCCCCGCAACTCGAGTCCGCCGGCCCCGGCGACCTCGTCCGCGAGTGCGGGCAGGTCCACGGCGCTCACCCCGCCCCGCTGCGGATCGTCGTCGAGGCTGACCTGCAGCAGCACCCGTACGGGCGTCTCGCGGTCGCCGGAGTCCTGCGCGGCCTGCGCACCGGCGTCCAGTGCGTGCGCCAACCGGACGCTGTCGACCGAGTGCACGGTGTGGGCCCAGCGGGCGACGGCACGCGCCTTGTTGCGCTGCAGCCGGCCGATCATGTGCCATGCGACAGCGGGATCGGTTGTACGCGAACGGAATTCGGAAACCTTCGCGGCAGCCTCCTGTTCGCGGGATTCGCCGAAGGCCCGGCACCCGAGCCCGTAGAGGATCTCCACGTCGGAGACCGGGAAGAACTTCGTCACCGGCAGCAGTGCGATCTCCGCCGGGTCGCGGCCGGCGGCCCGGGCCGCGGCGTCGAGCCGCTCGCGTGCCCGCTGCAGCCCGTCCGCGATCTCGGCGCGCCGTGCGCCGGGATCCGGTGCGCTCACCGGCCACCTCCGGCACCGGTGGCCGATACGGCCTCGAGCCAGATCACCGCCGCCAACCGCCCGGTCGGCGCCTGACGGCGATGACTGAACAACGTCGGATCCTCGATGGTGCACCGGGGATCCTCCGCGACCGCCACGACGCCGTGCGCGAGCAGTTGCCGTCGCAGCCCCGCGCGCAGGTCCAGCCCGGGCGTGCCCCGCACGGTGCGGGTGGCGCTGCCGGGCAGGTGCGCCTCCACGTCGGCCTGCATCGCGGCGGGCACCTCGTACCGGCGTCCGCTCGCGGCGGGCCCGAGGAACGCGCCGATGTGCTCACGGTGCGCACCGAGCTCGACCATCGTGTCCAGGACGCGGGGAACGATGCCCACGCGGGCGCCGATCCGGCCCGCGTGCACCGCGGCGATCACGCCCGCTTCCTCGTCCGACAGCAGCACCGGCACACAGTCCGCGCTCAGCGTGACGAGCGCGAGGCCGGGCTCGCGCGTGACCAGGGCGTCGGTCGCGGGCACCGGGCCGTCGACCGGGCCGTCCACGACGGTGACGTTGCGGCCGTGGATCTGCTCCATCCACACCAGCCGCTCGTAGGGCTGCCCGATCGCCGCGGCGAGGCGGCGCCGGTTCGCCTCGACCGCCACCGGGTCGTCACCGACGTGGTCACCGAGATTGAACGAGTCGTAGGGCGGGGCGGAGACGCCGCCGGCGCGGGTGGTGACGACCCGCCGCGCCCGGAGAACCGACTGTGCCACCGTCACCGGCGCATGAAGATCGGCACGTCGACGTCGTCGTCGCCGTCCTCGTCGACCTCCACCGGCCGGGCCGGCTGCGCAGACCCGATCGGCGGCAGCGAACTGCCCGCGACGGGCTGCTGCTCGCGCGCCGGCATCTCCTCGGCCCGCTCCCGCTCCGGGCGGCCGACGTCGCCGGCACGTCCCGCGCCGATGCTGCCGCCGCGCGTTGCGGTGGTCGGCGGGGCCGATTCGACGGGACGCCGCGCCGGGGTGCCGCCGTCGAACCCGGCCGCGATGACGGTGACGCGCACCTCGTCGCCCAGGGAATCGTCGATGACGGTGCCGAAGATGATGTTCGCGTCGATGTGGGCGGCCTCCTGCACCAGCGAAGCCGCCTCGTTGATCTCGAACAGGCCGAGGTCGGAGCCGCCGGCGATGGACAGCAGCACGCCGCGCGCGCCTTCCATCGACGCCTCGAGCAGCGGCGAGTTGATCGCCGCCTCGGCGGCCTTGATGGCCCTGCCCTCACCGCGGGAGGAACCGATGCCCATCAGCGCGCTGCCGGCGCCGGACATCACGCCCTTGACGTCGGCGAAGTCGACGTTGATCAGGCCGGGGGTGGTGATGAGGTCGGTGATGCCCTGCACACCGTTGAGCAGCACCTCGTCGGCGGAGCGGAACGCGTCCATGAGGCTGACGGCGGCGTCGCCGAGCTGCAGCAGCCGGTCGTTGGGGATGACGATGAGGGTGTCGCAGGACTCGCGCAGGGTCTGGATGCCCGTGTCGGCCTGGCCGCCGCGGCGCTTGCCCTCGAACGAGAACGGCCGTGTGACGACGCCGACGGTCAGCGCACCGAGCTTGCGGGCGATGCTCGCGACCACGGGCGCGCCGCCGGTGCCGGTCCCGCCGCCCTCACCGGCGGTGACGAAGACCATGTCGGCGCCCTTGAGCACCTCTTCGATCTCGTCCTTGTGGTCCTCGGCGGCCTTGCGGCCGACCTCGGGATCCGCGCCGGCGCCGAGCCCCCGGGTGAGTTCACGGCCGACGTCGAGCTTGACGTCGGCGTCGGACATGAGCAGGGCCTGTGCGTCGGTGTTCACCGCGATGAACTCGACTCCCTTGAGTCCCTGTTCGATCATGCGGTTGACCGCGTTCACGCCGCCACCGCCGATACCGACGACCTTGATTACGGCGAGGTAGTTGTGCGGGGGCGTCATGGGCTCTCGCCTTCCTGAGAAATCGGTCACGCTTCGATCATCATCGGGTGAGGTACGGACAAACCCTCAACCACAGGTCGATGGTTATGTCAAGTATCTCGACTGCTGCGAAACGCTATGGCACGGTGGCGGCGATCCGCCAGCAGGCGCGCCGACGGCGGTCACGATTTTCGTCCCCGTGCCTCGATCGCCGTCCGCGCCGTCATCGCACCGTCGGCAGGTCGGGGCCCGCCACATCATAGGTCTGGCCGGGTTGGGTGAGCAGCGGCAGCACCACCTGAGCCTTGCGCTCCGAGCGCTCCACCCCACCCCACACCACGACCCGGCCGTCGTGCAGCGTGAGCGAGACCTCGGACGCCGACGGAGCGGCCACCTCGCCCACCTGGACGCGCAGCTCGGGCGGCAGCGCCTCGAGCACCTCGATCGCCGCGGCCGTCGCGGGATCGCCGGGACCGGGGTCGGGGGTGACGAGGCGCGGGGTCAGCATGGGCGGCGGCTCGACCGCGAAGTCCACCCCGTCCGCGTCGAGCGAGTGGGTGCCGTCGGGCGTGTCTACGAAGAACACCGCCTCCCGCTCGGTCACCGTGACCCGCACGGTGGACGGGTAGACGCGCTGTACCCGCACCGACGCGGCCCGCGGCAACGTGGCGACCCGCTGTGCCGCCGCCGCCGTGTCGACCTGCAGCAGCGGCGTGCCCTCCGCCAGCTCGAGGCGGGCCAGCACCTCGTCCTGCGGGATCGCCGTCGCGCCGACGACCTCCACGTTGCGCACCGACAGCAACGGCGACAGCCAGGCGGCCGCGATCAGTCCGAGCACGGCCGCCACCACCGCCGCGCCGATCAGCACGGTCCGCACCCGCACGGACCGGCCCGACGGCCGTCGCGCGGGCCGCGCCGCCCGGCGGGGCCGGGTGCGGGTGGCGGAGGCGGGCGTCACGACCCGACCGGCCCCGGTCCGGCAGGAGCCCCCGGCCGCAGCCGGCCCGGCTTGCTGCGCAATGCGTCGAGGATCTGGCGGCCGAGCATGGTCACGTCGCCGGCGCCCATGGTGATCACGACGTCGCCGGGACGGCTCAGCCGCGCGACCTGCCGCGGCACGAGGGACAGATCCGGCTGGTAGTGCACGGGCTTGGACACCGATCGCGCGACGAGGGCACCGCTCACGCCCGGGCGCGGCTCCTCCCGCGCGCCGTAGACGTCCAGCACCACGACCTCGTCGGCGAGGTCGAGGGCCGCACCGAACTCGGTGGCGAAGGTCTCGGTGCGCGAGTACAGATGCGGCTGGAAGACGACGATCACGCGGGGCCGTTCGGTGCCGGTCTCGGTGTAGCGGACCGGTTCGCCGGCGACCAGTTCCGCGGCCGCGGCGAGGACGGCGCGGACCTCGGTGGGATGGTGGGCGTAGTCGTCGAACACCCGCACACCGTGCTCGCGGCCGCTGTACTGGAATCGCCGGTGCACGCCCCCGAAGCCGGCCAGGCCCTCGACGGCCTCCTCGACCGGGGCGCCCGCCTCGAGGGAGGCGAGCAGTGCGGCGAGCGCGTTGAGGGCCATGTGCCGGCCGGGGACGGAGAGCCGCACCGTGCGCGGCGCCGCCTCGTCGGCGAGGTGGAACTCGGCGACTCCCCCGACGTCCTTGGCCTCCCAGTTGAGCAGCCGCACGCCGACCGGCACGCCGTCCACCTCGGCGCGGTCGCCCACCACTGCCGCCGTGCCGTATCCGGTGATCCGCAGGTCGTCGGGGCGACGGGCCGTCGCCCGCCGCGCCAGGGCGGCCGAGCCGGGGTCGTCGAGGCACGCCACGAGCAGCCCGCCGGGGGCGATGCGGTCGACGAACTCGTCGAACACCCGCACGTATGCCTCTTCCGTGCCGAAGAAGTCGAGGTGGTCCGCCTCGATGTTGGTCACGATCACCACGTCGGGGTCGTACTGCAGCAGCGAGCCGTCGCTCTCGTCGGCCTCGGCGACGAACACGTCGCCGCTGCCGTGGTGCGCGTTGGTGCCGGACTCGTTGAGCTCGCCGCCCACCGCGAAGGACGGGTCGAAGCCGCAGTGCTGCAGCGTCACCACCAGCATCGACGTCGTCGACGTCTTGCCGTGCGTGCCGGCGACCAGGAAGGTGCGGTGCCCGCGCATCAGGGCCGCCAGCACCGCCGGGCGCAGCAGGACGGGAACGCCGCGTTCCCGGGCGGCGACCAGCTCGGGGTTGTCCTGGGGGATCGCGGCGTGCGTCGTCACCACGGCGGTGGGACCGCCCTCGAGCAGATCCAGCGCGCTCGCGTCGTGTCCGATGCGCACCGAGGCCCCCCGCGCGCGCAGCGCCAGCACACCGCGGCTCTCCTTGGCGTCCGATCCGGAGACCTTCCCGCCGCGAGCGAGCAGGATCCGGGCGATGCCGGACATCCCGGCCCCGCCGATACCCACCATGTGCACCCGCTCGAGCTGCGGGGGCAGCTGCTCGCTCATCGATCACTCCTGTTCGCTTCCACGCCTGCGACGTCCAGCACGATCCGCGCCACCTCGGCGGCGGCGCTGCGGTGGCCTGCCGCTGCCGCACGCCGTCCCATCTCGGTCAGGCGGGCCGCGTCGCGCAGCAGGGGGATCACCGCATCGGCCACGAACGCCGGCGTCAGTTCCTCGTCCGCCACGATCATTCCACCTCCCGCCGCCACCACCGGCCGGGCATTGAGTTCCTGCTCCCCGTTGCCGTGCGGCAGCGGCACGTACACCGCCGGCAGGCCGACCGCGGACACCTCGGCGACGGTCATCGCCCCGGAGCGGCAGATCACCGCGTCGGCGGCGGAGTACGCCAGGTCCATCCGGGTCAGGTAGGGCACGGCGACGTAGGGATACCGGTCGTGCTCGGGACGTGCGGGCACGTCGACGGTGTTCTTCGGGCCGTGGGCGTGCAGCACGGCGATGCCCGCCGCGGCGAGCGGCCCGGCGGCTCCCGAGACGGCCTCGTTGAGCGAACGGGCGCCCTGCGAGCCGCCGAACACCAGCAGCACCGGCCCCTCCGGGGGGAGTCCGAAGTGCGCCCGCGCCTCCGCCCGCAGCGCAGCCCGGTCCAGCCCGGTGATCGACGACCGGACCGGGATGCCGACGATTTCGGCGTCGCCGCGGCGCACGATGCCCGAACCCGGGACGGCGGCCAGGACACGCTCGGCGCGCAGGGCCCCGATCTTGTTGGCGATGCCGGCGCGGGCGTTGGCCTCGTGCACGACGACAGGGATGCGGCGCCGGCGGCGCAGCGGTCCGGCACCGGTGGCCAGGTAGGCGGGCAGCGCCACGTAGCCGCCGAATCCGACGACGACGTCGGCGTGGGTGTGGTCGAGCACCTCGCGGGTCCGGCGGACCGAGGCGAGGACCCGCGCCGGCAGCTTGGCCAGGTCGGCGGTGAGCTTGCGGGGCAGCGGCACCGGCGGGATCAGCTCGAGTGGATAGCCGCGCTGCGGCACGAGGGTGGTCTCGAGCCCCCGCTCGGTGCCCAGCGCGGTGATCGTCGCCGTCGGCACCAGCCGGCGGATCGCGTCGGCGACCGCGAGGGCCGGTTCGATGTGCCCGGCGGTGCCACCCCCGGCCACCACCACGGACAGGGCAATCTGCTCGCCGCTCACCTACGGTTTCCTCGCTCTCCGGTTCGTCCGTCTCTGCTGTTCGTCGTCGTGCCCGCGACGCCTCGGCTGCCGTGGGGATTGATCCCGCGGAGCGACGGGCTGCGCCGCGCGGCCCTGACCGCGGGCGCGTTCCTGCGGCGTGCGACCCCGTGGGGTCTGCCGCTCCCGGGTCGCCGTGCCGCCGCTCCGGTCGGCGGTGCCGGCCCGGCGTGCCTCGATCCGGCCGGGGTCGGCACGCCGGGAGGCGTCGAGCCGCACGGGTTCACCGCGCGACGGCGTGTACTGCTCCGGCTTGGGCAGCCGCAGCAGCCGCCCGAAGCGGCCGTCCTGCCCGGCGTGCAGGGCGGCGACGGCCTCGGGTTCGTGCCGCGCCGCGTTGGCGATCAGGCCGAACATCAGCAGCGTCGTCGCGGTGGAGGTGCCGCCGGCCGAGACCAGCGGAAGCTGCAGGCCGGTGACGGGCAGCAACCCGACGACATAGCCGATGTTGATGAAGGCCTGCCCGATGATCCAGGTGGTGGCGGTGGCGGTGAGCAGCCGCAGGAACGGATCCACCGAACGCAGCGAGATCCGCAGGCCGGCGTAGGCGAACAGACCGAACAGGCCGATCACCGCCAGGCCGCCGAGGAAGCCGAGCTCCTCGCCGATGATGGCGAAGATGAAGTCGTTGTGTGCGTTGGGCAGGTAGCTCCACTTGGCGCGGCTCTGCCCGAGCCCACGGCCCCAGAACCCGCCGTCGGCCAGGGAGAACTTCGCCTGGCGGGCCTGATAGCCGATGCCCTGCGGGTCCGCGCCGGGGTTGAAGAAGGCACGCACCCGCGCGGACCGGTACCCGGCGGTCAGCGCGAGGAGCACCGCCAGGCCGGCGGCGGTACCGACGATCGTCAGGAACACCCGCAGCCGCAGACCCGCGAACCAGAGCAGCGCGAGGACGATGATGGCGAGCGAGACGGTGGTGCCCAGGTCGGGCTGGAGGATGATCAGCAAGGTGACCACCAGGGTCGCCGGAACCAGCGGAACCATCATCTCGCGGGCGCTGGAGCGGTCGCCGCGGCGCGACGCCAGCAGGTGCGCGCCCCACACGGCGATGGCGATCTTGGCCAGCTCCGACGGCTGCAGCGACACGCCGGCGATGACGAACCACCCCCGGGTGCCCTGGGACAGCGTGCCGATGCCGGGGATGAGCACCAGCACCAGCAGCACGACGGTGACCGCGAAGGCCGGGAACGAGAACCGGCGCAGCACCCGCACCGGAACGATCAGGGCGAAATAGAAGATGACCAGGCCGAGAGCGGCGAAGATCGCCTGCGAGGTGAACAGTCCGTAGGCCGAGCCGTTGGTGGCGACGGCCTCGACGCTCGACGACGACAGGACCATCACCAGGCCCAGCACGGTGAGCAGCACCGCGATCGTGACGATCAGGTGGAACGAGGCCAGCGGCCGGGCCAGCCACAGCCCGACCCGGTTCCGCGCCGCCCCGTCGGCGGGCTGCGGGGCATTCACTGCCCCGTCCCGCCCCCGCGCAGCTCCTCGACCGCGGCAGCGAACGCGCGACCACGCTGCGCGTAGTCGGCGAACATGTCCAGCGACGCGGCGGCCGGCGCCAGCAGCACGGTGTCCCCCGCCGTCGCCAGCGACGCCGCCTCACGCACCGCGACCCGCATGGCCGCGGGTCCGTCCGCCCCCGGCAGCGCCACCCGGCGCGCCGCAGCCGGGGCCGTCCTCGGTTCGCTCGTGCTCATCTGCCCATCGTCGCGCGTGTCGAGGAGGACCACGGGGACCTCGGGGGCGTGTCGCGCCAGCGCGTCGGCGATGCGGTCGGCGTCGCGGCCGAGCAGCACCACCCCGGCGAGGCGGGGGGCGACCTCCGCCACCAGGTCGTCGACGTGGGCGCCCTTGAGCAGACCCCCGGCCACCCACACCACCCGGTCGTGGGCGAACAGCGACGTGCGGGCCGCGTGCGGATTGGTGGCCTTCGAATCGTCGACGTACGCCACGCCGCCGACGGTGCCGACCGGGGCGGCGCGGTGCGGACCGACCCGGTGCCGGCGCAGACCGTCGTGCACCGCGGAGGCGGGTACGTCGATCGCGCGGGCCAGCGCCGCGGCGGCGAGCGCGTCGGACAGGCCGGCCGGCCCGGCAGGGGTCACGTCGACAACCGACGCGAGCACCGCCGAGTCGGCGAAGGCCCGGTCGACCAGGACGTCGCCACTGATGCCGAGCTCACCGGGCTGCGGGTAGCCGAGCGTGAAGCCGACGGTGACGACGGCACGGGACCGGTCGCGCAGGCCCCCGGCGATCGGATCGTCGAGGCCGAGCACCCCCACGGTGCCGGACAGCGCCCGTGCCTTGGCGTCGATGTAGCCCGCCATCCCGCCGTGCCAGTCCAGGTGGTCCTCGGCGATGTTGAGGATCACGCCGGCCTCGGGCCGCACGGACGGCGCCCAGTGCAGCTGGAACGACGACAGTTCCACGGCGAGGACGTCGGCGCGGGGTTCCGCGCGGCGCAGTGCGTCGAGGACCGGCAGGCCGATGTTGCCGCAGGCCACGGACGCGAGCCCGGCGGCCTCGAGGATCGACTGCAGCATCGTCGTCGTCGTGGTCTTGCCGTTGGTGCCGGTGACGACGAGCCAGCGCCGCGGCGGGCCGTAGATCTCGGCGCGGTCGATGCGCCAGGACAGCTCGATATCGCCCCAGATCGGCACGGCGGCGCCGGCGGCGTGCGAGAGCAGCGGCGCGTCGGGCGCGAAGCCGGGGCTCGTCACGACCAGCGCATACTCGTGCAGCGACGACGCGTCCGCGACGAGGTCGTCGAGATCGACGGTGTCGGCGCCGAGCTCGCGGCAGCGCGCGAGGGCCTGCGGGTCGCGGTCGGTGACGGTCACCGTCGCGCCGAGGTCGCTGAGGGGAGCGAGGGTGGCACGGCCGGACATCCCGCCGCCGGCGACGAGCACGCGGGCGCCGCGGAGTCGGTCCAGGTCTTGGCGGCGCAGTTCGTCTGTCACGGTGTCAGTCCCCGATCGCCGCTAGGTATTCGCTGTAGAACAGGGCCATGCCGATGGCCGACGCGATGGCGGCGAGCAACCAGAACCGGATGATCACCGTCGTCTCCGCCCAGCCGCCGAGCTCGAAGTGGTGATGGAACGGCGCCATCCGGAACACGCGACGCCGGCTGGACCGGAACACCGCCACCTGGATGACGACGGACGCCGCCTCGGCGACGAACAGCGCGCCGATGACCACCATGAGCAGCTCGGTGCGCGTGGTGACGGACAGGCCCGCGAGCATGCCGCCGAGGGCGAGCGAGCCGGTGTCGCCCATGAAGATCTTCGCGGGGGCGGCGTTCCACCACAGGAAGCCGATGCACGCGGCGGCGCCGGCGGCGCACAGCAGCGCCAGGTCGAGCGGGTCCCGCACGTCGTAGCAGCCCTTGCCGGGGTCGGCGACGCACGAGTTGCGGTACTGCCAGAACGTGATGATCACGTAGGCGCCGAGCACGAGGCTCATCGACCCGGCGGCGAGCCCGTCGAGGCCGTCGGTGAGGTTGACCGCGTTGGACCACGCGCTGACGAGCAGGTACACGAAGAGGATGAACACCACCGCGCCCATCGAGACGGTAGCGATGTCGCGCACGTAGGACAGGTGGGTGCTGCCCGGGGTGAGTCCGTCGCCGTTGCGGAACTGCAGGGCGAGGATGCCGAACGCGACCGCGGCGACGAGCTGGCCGACCAGTTTGGCGGTCTTGTTCAGGCCCAGATTGCGCTGCTTGCGGATCTTGATGAAGTCGTCGAGGAAGCCGACGCCGCCGAGGGCGGTGGTCAGGCCCAGCACGAGCAGACCCGAGGCCGACGGTCCCTCCGCCCCCTCGTAGGCCAGGCCGATCGCGTGAGCACCGAAGTAGCCGGCCCACAGGCCGGCGAGGATCGCGACGCCGCCCATGGTGGGTGTGCCGCGCTTGGACTGGTGGCTCTGCGGTCCTTCGACGCGGATCTCCTGACCGAATCCCTGCCGCGAGAATGCCTTGATCAGCACCGGTGTCAGCAGGATCGACACCGCCAGTGCGATTCCCGCGGCGAAAAGGATCTGTCTCACCGTGCAGCCTCCGTTTCCGTTCCTGCCGTACCCGCCGTTCCTGCGAGGATCGCCTCCGCCACCGTCCACAACCGGACGGACTGCGAGGCCTTGACCAGTACCAGGTCGCCGGGCCGCAGCTCGCGCTCGAGGAGCTCGATCGCGGCGGCGGCGTCGGGGACGTGGCTCGCCTCGTCGCCCCAGGATCCTTCCATCACCGCACCCTGGTAGAGACCGCGGACCGGGCGGGTCGCGCCGACCGCGACGATGCGGGTGACGTCCAGGCGCACCGCGAGCCGGCCGATGGCGTCGTGCTCGACGACGGACTCGTCACCGAGTTCGCCCATCTCCCCCAGCACCGCCCAGGTCCGCCGCGGGCTGTCGCCGGCGCGGGCCATGGTCACCAGCGCCTTGAGCGCCGCCCGCATCGAGTCCGGGTTGGCGTTGTACGCGTCGTCGACGACGGTGACGCCGTCGGCACGGCTGCGCACGTCCATTCGGTGCGCCGACACCGCACCGGCACCGCCGAGCGCGGTCGCGACCTGCTCGGGCGTGGCGCCGCACTCGAGCGCGACGGCCGCGGCCGCGAGGGCGTTGCCGATGTGGTGCTCGCCGTGCACCGCGAGGGTGACCGCGGTGCGGCGCTCGGTGCCGTCGTCGCGCACGACGAGGGTGAACGTGGGACGGGCGTGCTCGTCGAGGTGGACGTCGGTGGCCCGGACATGCGCGGCCGGGTCGCTGCCGACGAGCACCACGCGGGCGCGGGTGCGCGGTGCCATCGCGGCGACCAGGGGGTCGTCGGCGTTGAGGATCGCCACGCCGCCCTCCTCGGCGGCCGGCAGGGCCTCGACGAGCTCCCCCTTCGTCCGGGCGATGACCTCCTGGGAACCGAATTCCCCCAGGTGGGCGGTGCCGACGTTGAGCACCACCCCGATGCGGGGCGGCGCGACGGTGGCGAGGGCGGCGATGTGCCCGGGTCCGCGGGCCGACATCTCCAGCACCAGGAATCGGGTGTCGGTGGTGGCGCGCAGCGCCGTCCACGGATGTCCGAGCTCGTTGTTGAAGGAGCCGGGAGGGGCGACGACCGGGCCGAGCGGCGCGAGCACCGCGGCGAGCAGGTCCTTCGTGGAGGTCTTGCCCGCGGATCCGGTGACGCCGACGACGGTCAGTCCGGAGGCGGTGAGCTCGTCGACCACGGCGCGGGCGAGGGCACCCAGCGCGGCGAGGACGGCGGCACCCGAGCCGTCGGTGTCGTGTTCGAAGGCCAGCGAGTTGGTCTCGACCGGCGGCACCGGCGGCACCACGACGGCGGGCACACCCACCGGTCGGGCGGCGAGCACCGCGGCGGCGCCGGCGGCGATGGCGTCGGCGGCGTGGTCGTGCCCGTCGGAGCGGGCCCCCGGCAACGCCAGGAACAGCCCGCGCGGGGTGACCTTGCGGGAGTCGAATTCGACGGTGCCCGTCACCTCGACGGCCGGGTCGTCGACGTCGTGCAGTGTCCCGCCGACCACCTCCGCGATGCGGGCGAGTGTCATCGGGATCATTCGGTGCCTCCGTACTGCTCGCTACCTGCGCCGGCGAACCGGTCGATGGCCGCGGCGAGCACTTCGCGGTCGTCGAAGGGGTGCTTGACCCCGCGGATCTCCTGGCCGGTCTCGTGGCCCTTGCCTGCCACGAGGACGATGTCGCCCGGACGTGCCCAGCGCACGGCGGCTTCGACGGCGGCGGCCCGGTCGCCGATCTCGCGGATCTCCCCCCGCTGCTGTTCGGGGACGGCGCGGGCACCGGCGAGCAGCGCGGCCCGGATGACCGCCGGATCCTCGGTGCGGGGATTGTCGTCGGTGACGACGAGCAGGTCCGCCCCACGGGCTCCGACGTCGCCCATGAGCGGCCGCTTGCCGTGGTCGCGGTCGCCGCCCGCACCGACGACGACGGCGAGCCGGCCGCCGGCTGCCCGTCCGCGCAACGTCGCGATGACGGCCTCGAGCGCGGCCGGCTTGTGCGCATAGTCGACGACGGCGAGGAAACCCTGCCCGCGGTCGACCCGCTCCACCCGTCCGGGTACGTCGACGTCGGCGATGCCGGCGGCCGCGGCGTCGACGTCGACCCCGACCGCCGCGCACACCGCGACGGCGAGGGCGGCGTTGGCGACGTTGTAGTGGCCGGGCAGGCGGACCGCGACGCGCCGTGCGGTGCCGTCGGGCCCGGCGAGGGTGAACACCTGGGAGCCGGACGGCTCGGTGCGGACCGCCGTCGCCGTCCAGTCGGCGGTTCCGGTGGTGGCGACGGTGCGCACCGCCTCGGGCTCCGTGGGGTGGGCGGCCCGGGCGATCCCGGCCATCCGCACGCCCCACTCGTCGTCGATGCACACGACGGCACGGTGGGCCCGCACGGGCGAGTCCGCCGCGAACAGCCGGGCCTTCGCCCCGAAGTAGTCGTCGAGGTCGCGATGGAAGTCGAGGTGGTCCTGGGACAGGTTCGTGAAGGCACCGACCGCGAAGCGGACCCCGGCGACCCGCCCCAGGGACAGGGCGTGGCTCGAGACCTCCATCACCACGGTGTCGATGCCCTGCTCGCGCATGGCCGCGAACAGGGCGTGCAGCTGCGGGGCCTCGGGGGTGGTGAGCGCGCTGGGGACCCGCCGGCCCGCGAGCCGGGTCTCGATGGTGCCGACCAGGCCCGTGACCCGCCCGGCGGCGGCGAGCCCCGCCTCGACCAGATAGGCGCTGGTGGTCTTGCCGGAGGTGCCGGTGATGCCGACGACCTGCATGTGCTGCGACGGGTCGCCGTAGATGGCGGCGGAGACGACACCGAGGACCGACCGCGGATCCGGGTGGACCAGCACCGGCACGGTGCGGGTGACGACGGCGGCGAGATGCTCGCATCCGGCGGCGTCGGTGAGGACGGCGACAGCACCGCGTTCCAGGGCCTCCGCGGCGTATTCGGCGCCGTGCGCGCGGGCGCCCGGGAGTGCGGCGAACAGGTCGCCGGGCTGCACCCCCTGGGCCCGCAGGTCGACGCCGGTCACGGACACCGGGGCGCCCGCGGCGGAGGTCGTGGCGTCCGCTGCGCCCGGTGCGACGGTGCCGACGGTGGCGCCCACGGCGGCAGCGAGGTCGCGGAGCTGCGTCACCGGTGGATGCTCGGGTCTCAGGCCGCCTCCCGGCGGGGACGGGTCCGGACTCGACGGCACAGGCACCAGGCTCCTCTCGCTCCGCGGCAGTGTCTCCTGCCGTTCCTCTACTCCCGCGGCCGCGCTGTTCCCGAGCACCGGGGCTCGACCGCGGTGTCACGGTACCGACGTGTCAGGTTACCGACGGGCGGCGGTGCCGCCGACACGTGCTCGGCGATCGTCCGCACCCACGCGGCTCAGTCCACCTGCAGGATCAGCTTGCTGCCCGGGTCCGCCGACAGCGGCACGCCCTCGCGCTGCAGCAACCACGAGGCGATCGTGTGGAACAGCGGTGCGGCGGACTGTCCGCCGCTGCCGTCGGCGCTGCGGGTGGGCGCGTCGAGCATGATGCCGATCACGTAGCGGGGGCGGTCGGCGGGCGCGATCCCGGCGAAGGTGATCCAGTAGTTCGAGTTCGAGTAGCACTTGCATGCGGGGTCGACCTGCTGGGCGGTGCCGGTCTTGCCGGAGACCTGGTATCCCTCGATCGCGGCCGGGGTGCCGGTGCCGCGCTGGTTACCGGTGTCGTCCTGCACCACAGCGCGGAACATGTCGCGCACGGTGGCGGCGGTCTGCGGGCTGACCACGCGTACCGGGTCCGGCCGGGGTGTCTCGGTGCGGGTGCCGTCGGGTGCGACGACCGCCCGGACGACGCGCGGCGGGATCCGCTCGCCGTCGTTGGCGATGGCCTGGTAGATCCCTGCCATCTGGAGCAGCGTCATCGACAGGCCCTGCCCGATCGGCAGGTTGGCGAAGGTACCGCCGGACCACTGCTCGCGGCTCGGCACGCTGCCGGCGGACTCGCCGGGCAGGCCCACGTCGGTGCGTTGCCCGAGGCCGAACAGGTCGAGCATCTGCGCGAACCGGTCCTCGCCGACCCGCTCCGCGAGCATCAGGGTCCCCACATTGGAGGACTTTCCGAACACGCCGGTGGCGGTGTAGGGCACGACGCCGTGGTCCCACGCGTCCTTGACGGTGACGCCGGCCATGCGGATCGTGCCGGGCACCTGCAGGACCTCGTCGGGGGTGGTGAGGCCGTCCTCGATCGCGGCGGCCGCGGTGACGATCTTGTTCACCGACCCCGGCTCGAAGGGGGTGCTGACGGCGGGATTCCCGAGTTCGGCGTCCTTCGGGTTGTTGCCGACCCCGATCGACGGGTCGAACGTGCCGTCGTTGGCCATGGCGACGACCTCGCCGGTCCGGGCGTCCAGCACGACGGCGGACGCGTTCTTCGCCCCGGACAGGTCCTTGGCGCGCTGCACCTGCTGCTGCACGTAGTACTGGATGTCGGAGTCGATGGTCAGTTCCACCGCGGAACCGTCGACGGCAGGTTGCTGATCGCGCCAGCTGCCGGGGATCACCGCGCCGTCGGAGCCCCGATCGTACGTCGAGGAGCCGTCGGTGCCGGCGAGCACGGAGTCCATGGAATCCTCGAGCCCGAGGAGGCCGTGCCCGTCCCAGCCCGTCGCGCCGACGAGGTTGGCGGCGAGCGAGCCGCCGGGATACAGCCGGATGTCCTGACGCTCGAGACCCACCTTGTCGTACTCGTCGACGAGCGAGGTCGCAACGGCCGGATCGACGCCGCGCGCCAGATAGACGAATGTCTCGTCGCTGCGCAGCTTGTCGAGGATCTCGTCCTCGGGGGCGGCCGCTCCGAGCGCCTCGTGGATCGCCTTCGCGAGGCCCTCCAGATACGCGCCGGTCTCCGGCTGCGTCGGGTCCTCGGCGCGCGCCTCGTCCAGCTCTCGCCGGACGCGGACGGGCTGGAAGGTGAGCGCCTTCGCCTCCATCGTGTAGGCCAGCGGGCTGCCGTTCCGGTCGGCGATGGTGCCGCGGGTGGCAGGCTCGACGAGCCGCGTCGTGCGCTGGCTGGCCGACTCGGCGGTCAGCTGCGGCGCCTGGACGACCTGAACCCACAGCAGTTGCACGGCCGCGACACCGAGGGCCAGGAACATGACTGCGCGCCCGTACCGGTAGCGGAACCGGAACCCGGTGGTGTCCGCTCCGCCGGTGACCGGGCGCGAGCGGGTGCGCCGGGCGGGCGCCGGCCGGCGGGAAGGAGCAGGGCGGCCGCGGACCGGCCGGGAAGACGGTGGGGTCCCTCGCCTCACCGGCGCCCGTCCTCGGCGTGCGTCGCAGGGGTCACGGGCACCAATTGTTCCGGCTGACCGGGCGCGGCCCCGGCATTGCCGGGCGACGGCGTGGCGTCCCGGGGTGCCGCGGCAGGCTCCCCGGGCGGCACCGCCGCCGTAGCCCCGGGCGGCACCGCCGCCGTAGCCGACGGCGCGGCGCTCGGGGTCGTCGCGGTGGGGGCCTCACCCGTGGCGCCGGCCGACGGCGCGGCGGCCCGGTCGGTGCCGGCGGACTGGGTCAGCGGCCGCGGATTCTCGCTACCCGCGCTACCCGCGAGCGGCGGGAGCTGGGCCCGGCTCCGGTCATCGGCTGCCGGGGGGTTCAGCGGCGCGGCCGGCGCCCCCTCGGCGGGGGCCGGAGTTCCCACCACGCGCACACCGCCGTCGTCGCCGACGACCAGGCGCGCGACCTCGCCGGTGGGGATCATGCCGAGCTTTGCGGCCTGCATCGCCAGCACCGGCGCCGAGTTGCCGGTTTCGACGTCGCGCTGCAGCACAGCGCGCTCCTGGATCAGCCGCTGGTTGTATTCGCGTGCGGCGCTGAGCTGGTAGGAGTCCTCCGCGGCGCGGGTGGTCAGCAGCAGGGTTACGGCCATGCCGACGCCGAGGAGACCGATAATGGTGGCCACGAACGGAATTCGCGCCGCCACACTACCGGCACGGCGAGCGGGTGCGGGAGTCGCCGTGTCCGGGGTCAGGTGCGCCGTGCGACGGCTGCGCCGCTGGTACGCGCGCTGCGCAGCCGTGGATCGAGCCGGACGGCGAGCAGGTGCTGCCACCTGTACGGTCATCGGTTACCTCCTGGCGATTCGTTCGGCGGCACGCAGGCGCACGGGCGCCGAACGCGGATTGGCGTCGATCTCCTGCTCCGTCGCCCGTTCCGCCCCGCGGGTGAGCATCCGCAATTCGGGCCCGGTACCCGGAAGTTCCACCGGGAGCCCCTCCGGGCTCTTCGACTTCGTCAGCGGCGTGAGAATCTGCTTGACCACGCGATCCTCGAGGGACTGGTACGACATGAACACCACCCGTCCCCCGACGGCGAGAGCGTCCAGGGCGTCCGGGATCGCGGCGCGCAGCGAGTCGAGCTCCCCGTTGACCTCGACCCGCAGCGCCTGGAACGTGCGCTTGGCGGGATGGCCGCCGGTGCGGCGGGACGCGGCCGGAATCGCCCGGTACAGCAGCTCCACCAGCTCCCCGCTCGTGCGCAGCGGCGTCTTCGCCCGCTGCCGCACGATCTCCGAGGCGATCTTCCCGGCGAACCGCTCCTCCCCGTAGGTGCTGAGGATGCGGGCGAGGTCGCCGTGGCTGTAGGTGTTGAGCACGTCGGCCGCGGTGACGCCCGTGGTGGGGTCCATTCGCATGTCCAGGGGTGCGTCGCGGGAGTAGGCGAAGCCGCGCTCGGCCTCGTCGAGCTGCATCGAGGACACGCCGAGGTCGAACAGGATCGCATGCACGGATCCGACCCGATCCAGTCCGCACGAGGCGAGGGCGTCGGCGATGCCGTCGTAGCGGGTGTGCACGAACTGGGTGCGGTCGGCGAACGACGCGAGCCGCCGGCGGGCGACGGCCAGGGCGTCGGGGTCGCGATCGAGCCCGATCAGGCGCATACCCGGGTAGGTACGCAGGAAGTGCTCGGAGTGTCCGCCGAGACCGAGGGTGGCGTCCACATAGATCGCACCCGGGCCGGCGGCATCGATGGCGGGGCCGAGCAGTTCGTCGGCGCGGTCGAGCAGGACGGGGATGTGACCGAAGCTCTCCGGACTCTCGGCCTCCGGAACTGCCGCCGCGTCCTGACCCTCCGCCATTCTTCCTCCGGTTGTCCTGCTCGGTTCGTGGGCGATCGGATCGTGGCTTCGGTCGGGGGGTTCGCAGTCACGCCTCCGGATACGACCGCGGCGAATGCATCGAGGTCTCTGTCCGAACTGGGAAACCTGGCGTTGGGGAAGTACGTCAGGGTTCCGTTTCACGAACCTGGCACTGGGGAAGTGTGTCAGGGTCGCTGTCGGGCAGAGGCCTCGCGGCACTCGCCGCGGTGGCACTGCGGTCGCTGCTGCGGTTCCGGTCACAGAATGTCGTGCAGGGCCTCGTCTCTCGCTTCCGAAAACTCTTCCTCGTGCTCGGCGAGGTAGTGCTCCCACGCCGCCGCGTCCCAGATCTCCAGATGCTTGACGGCACCGATCACGGCGCAGTCCTTGGTGAGCCCCGCGTACTTGCGGTGGGCGGCGGACAGGGTGATCCGGCCCTGTGCATCGGGACGCTGCTCGTCGGTTCCCGCCGCCAGACTCCGGAGGAACGCCCGGGCCTGCGGATTGCTCCGCGAGGCGGCGGCGGCGCGCTCGGCCAGGGCGGCGAACTCGTCGCGCGGAAAGACGGAAAGGCTGTGGTCCTGACCCTTCGTGATCATCAACCCTCCCGCCAGTTCGTCTCGGTACTTCGCGGGCAGCGTGAGCCGCCCCTTGTCGTCCAGCTTGGGCGTGTGGGTACCGAGGAACACTCGACACCCCCCGCCACGCCCCGGCCGGACCCTGCCTCCTACCCGACGGAGGAACCCCTCCGCCGCGACCCACACTACCCCACTTTCCCCCACGTTCAACCGCTTACGCGCCCACGCGCGGCGCCGTTTTTCGACTGTGCGCAGTTCACGGCGGGTGGGGCGGAGTGGGCGACGACGAACGGCGCGGGCAGCGCCGCGGCGCGTGGACTGGGACGCGGGCGCAGGACAGCGAACCCGGAGGCGGGAAACACGCTGGTCGGCTCCGTCGCGTCCGCTGCTCGCCGGTCCCGAGAGCCGAAGTGGGCGGAAGTGGGGCACGAGCGTGGGGGACGGTGGGGCGCCCGATACCGCGGCCGACGCACGTCCGGGAACGCCGAACGGCGCGTCCCGTGGCGGGACGCGCCGTTCGTGAGAACTCGCGTGGAAGTACTGTCGCGCTACTCCTGCTCGAAACGCCGGCGGAAGCGGTCCTCCATCCTCTTGCTGAACCCTCCACCGGACTTGCGGCCGCCGCGGGACCTACCATCCCCGGCACCGCGGCTTGCCCCGCGGGGACCGTCACCGACGCCTGGACCGCGCTTGCCTCCGAGGAGGAGCAGGACCCCCGCGCCGAACATGACGATGAATCCGACGAGACTGATGATCGGGAACCCACCCGGCTTCACCGGGAGGGCGACGCCCGCGATCAACAACGCCAAACCCAGTGCGAACAACGCGCCGGCCTGGAGCCGACGCCGACTGGACGCCATCCCCATCCGGCTTCCCCGGACGGTAGAGGCGAACTTGGGATCCTCAGCATAGAGCGCGCTCTCGATCTGTTCGAGCATGCGCTGCTCGTGCTCGGAGAGTGGCACGGTACCTCCCCCGGCACTAAAACGGTGGCCGCCGGATCTGCGGTCCAGATCGACGGGGGGCCGACTTTGACGGCCGCCTGGCTCAATAATACGAGTACATCCCGGCGGGGACCACCAACTGGGGATTCGAGTTCGATCACGGTTCCGAAGGTCCTGCGTATGACGGACCGACGACCCTGGCCCGGGCCGTCGAACGACCCGGGCTGCCCCCTGCACCGATCATGCGCTGCGCCGGTCGCCCCCCGACCCCGAATTCCCGGACGCCGACCGGTCGTCCGCGCCCGTCAGGTAGTCCTCCACCTCGTGGAGAAAGCGGCCCACCTCGTCGTAGAAGCGGCTCGCCTCGTCGGCGGGCACGGAGCGCGTGACCCCCGCCTCGATCGCCGCGCGGGTATCCGAACGATCGGCGAAGAAGTCCGCCCAGGCGGCGAACTCCGGCTCCGCGCGGGCCATGAGCACCCAGGCGTTGCGGGTGCGGGGACGCCGCGCCGGCCGCACCGCCCGCAACTCGGCGCCCGCGAGCACGGCGCCGGCACCGCGCAGGGCGGCGAGATAGGCCAGGTGGAATCGCTCGGACGGTTCCGGAGTGCCGGCGGCCGCCGACAGCAGCTCGTCGGCACGGTCGAGCAATGTCGCGGCGCGCGACGACACCGGGCGGGCGGCGCAGTCCGATCGGCCGACGGCCCGCGGGCCGGTCGCACCCGACTGTGCGGTTCGTGACGTGATCATCACTCCGAACACCTCCTGCACCCCGCCGGGGCACCGGCCGGGTCACGGCCCCGGCGATCCGGCGATGTTCGCTTCCCTCGAACATCGCCGGATCCCCGGTATCGAACATCCGTTCGACGTATTCAATATAGCTGCACCTACCGACACGTCGTCAAGGGAAGGCGGTCCAGTCCCCGTCATGAGTACGGATGCGACCCCGCGGGGCGCGGCGCCGATCCTCGTCGATCTGTCCGCTGCCGAGTTCCGCGCGCGACTGCCCGAGGTGCTGCCCATCTACGTGGCCGCCATGCGATACCCGCGCGGCACCGAGTACCACCGCGCGCCCATGTGGTCCGAGCACTCCGCCCGGCCGGGATGGAAAGCCGTCGCGGCGGCACTGCCGGACGAACCGTCGACGCTCGTCGCGATCGCCTACGGCTATCGCGGGTCGCCGCACCAGTGGTGGAATCAGCAGGTGCGGACCGGGATGCGCCACGCCGGCTACCCCCCGGAGACGATCGACGCAGTCCTCGGCGACTACTTCGAGCTGACCGAACTCCACGTGCGACCGGACGCCCAGGGTCACCGCATCGGGGAGGCGCTCCTGCGCCGGTTGCTGAGCGACCGCCCCGAGCGCACGGTCCTGCTGTCCACTCCCGAGATAGCCGGCGAGGACAACCGGGCCTGGCGGCTGTACCGGCGATTCGGGTTCCGCGACGTCGTCCGGCAGTTCCGGTTCACCGGGGACGCCCGCCCCTTCGCCGTCCTGGGACGGGACCTTCCGCTCGAAGGTCCGTAGCGTGGGCGGGGTGATCGATGCCGTCGTCGTGGGTTCCGGGCACAACGCCCTGGTGAGCGCGTGCTATCTGGCCCGTGCCGGCTGGTCGGTGGAGGTGCTCGAGAAGGACACCGTGCTCGGCGGCGCCGTGTCGACCGTGGAGCGCTTCCCGGGGCACGCCGTCGACCGCGGCTCGTCGGCCCACGTCATGATCCGGCACACCGGCATCGTCGAGGAACTCGACCTCGCCGCCCACGGCCTGCGCTACGTCGACTGCGACCCGTGGGCGTTCGCGCCCGCCCCCGTGGGCAGCGACCGTCCGGGCATCGTCTTCCATCGTGATCTCGACCGCACCTGCCGATCCGTCGAGGCCGCATGCGGAGCGCGCGAGGCCGACGCCTACCGCCGCTTCGTGTCGGTGTGGGGTCCGCGCAGCGCCCGGGTGATGCGCTCGTTCTCGGTGCCGCCGACCGGCCGGCACCTGCTTTCGTCCTTCTGGGGCCTCGACACCGGCAGTGGCGGCAGCGACCTCTCCCGGCAGTTCCTCACCACCGGCGACGCCCTGCTCGACGAGCACTTCGACGACGAGCCGCTCAAGGCCGCCCTCGCCTGGTTCGGTGCCCAGTCCGGCCCCCCGATGTCCGAACCCGGCACCGCCCCCATGGTCGGCTTCGCCGCGCTGATGCACACGCTGCCGCCCGGCCGGGCCGTCGGCGGAAGCGGCGCGCTGACCCGGGCCCTGGCCGCCCGCCTCGCGGTCGACGGCGGCGTCGTCACCCTCGGCGACGCCGCCGCAGAGATCCGCCGGGCCGGGGACGGCTGGGCGGTACGTACCGACTCGGGACGCACCGTCACCGCACGCACCGTGATCGCCGGCTGCCACGTGCTGACCACGTTCGACCTGCTCGAACGCGGCGGATTCGACCGCGCCCGCCTGAACGCATGGCGGCGCCGGATCCGCGTCGGCCCCGGCATCGGCATGGTGCTGCGCCTGGCGACCGACGCGCTGCCGCGGTACCCCAGCGGTCCCGCCGACGAGTCCGACGCCGTGCGGGGCCTGCAACTGCTCGTCGAGGACCGCGCCCGGCTCCGGCTCGCGCACGGCGCGGCACTGGCGGGGGAACTACCGCCGCGGCCGGCTGTGCTGGCCATGAGTTTCACGGCGCTCGATCCGTCGATCGCACCGCCCGGCGAACACCAGGTGACCCTGTGGTCGCAGTGGCACCCGTACCGGCTCTCCGGTGGCCGGCAGTGGCCCGCACTGGCCGAGTCGGAGGCGGATCGGATCATCGCCGAGATGGAACGGTTCGCCCCCGGCTTCGCCGGTTCCGTCCGGCACCGGCACATCCAGACCCCGCACGAGATCGAACGCGAACTGGGCCTGATCGGCGGCAACGTCATGCACGTGGAGATGTCGCTGGACCAGATGTTCATGTGGCGGCCGCTGCCGGAGCTGTCCGGGCACCGGGTGCCGGGCGCCGACGGGCTCTATCTGACCGGCGCGTCCACCCACCCCGGGGGCGGGGTCTCCGGCGCGAGCGGGCGCAACGCCGCGCAGCGCGCGCTCGCCGACTCCGGGGGTGGCCCCCTGCGCCGGGTGCTGGGGCGGTGGCGGCGATGAATCGCCTGCCCGCCGTTCTCGCCGGCGGCGCGATCGCCGCACAGATCGCCTATCCGCTGACCACCGGCCAGGCCCGCGACGTCGTCACCGTCGCCGTGGTCACTCTCCTCGCGGCCGCCGGGCTCGCGCACGCGGCGGCGCGGCGCGGCCTCGCCTGGACCGCCGGGTTCTTCGTGATCACGGCGGGTGTCGGCTTCGCCTCCGAGGTTGTGGGGACCGCCACCGGGTACCCGTACGGCTGCTACGCGTACGCCACCGACCGGCTGGGTCCCGCACTGTTCGACGTGCCCCTCGTGGTGCCGCTCGCCTGGACGGCGGGGATGTACCCGGTCTGGTACGTGGCCTCGCTGCTCGCCCGGCGCGGCGGGATGTCGTGGCCGGGCGGGAACCGCGAGCGGGTGACCCGGATCGCGCTCACCACGGTGGGAATGGTCGGCTGGGACCTGTACCTCGACCCGCAGATGGTGTCCGACGGCCAGTGGAGCTGGTGCAACGGCGGCGGCCTGCCGGGCATCGAGCAGATCCCGCTCACCAACTATCTCGGCTGGGTCGTCGTCGCCACGCTGATGGCGGTGGGGCTGGACCTGCTCGACCGGACCGGCCGGGTACAACCGGGCAACGACACCGTGCCGCTGGTGCTGTTCCTGTGGACGTGGCTCGGGTCTGCGCTCGCCCACGGCGCGCTCCTGAGCGCCCCGGAGCTGCGGTACTCGGCCGTCTACGGCTTCGCGGTCATGAGCGTGCTCGGCGTCCCGCTGCTGTGGTCGCTGCGGCGACGCGCCGGGGCAGGGGCTCGCGTCTGACACGTCCCCGCGCTCCTGGCACGATGGCGCTGTGCAGCTGCCCACCTCGCCCCGCTCCCGCCGACGGACCCTCTCGGCGGCGCTCCTGCTCCTGCTCGTCCCCGTGCTCGCCGGCTGCCTGCGGGTGCAGGCGACGATGGGGGTGTCGGCCGACGACCGCGTCTCCGGGCAGATCGTCGCCGCGACCATCCCCGCCGACGAGAACGACAAGGGACCGCAGCTGGTGGCCCCGGACTCGCTCGCCGACAGGGTCCGCGTGCAGGAGTACGACCAGGACGGGTACGTCGGCAGCCAGGTGTTCTTCAGCGATCTGAGCTTCGGCGACGTGCAACAGCTCGGGTCGATGTCCGACCAGACCTCGGGCACCTTCCAGCTCGCGCTGCAGCGCGCCGGCGACCTGGTGAGCGTCAACGGCAAGGTCGATCTCGAGTCGGTGCCCGTGCAGGGCACCGACGTGCAGATCACGATCGCGTTTCCGGCGCGGGTGGCCACGACCAACGGCACCCGCGAATCCGACTCGATCGTCACGTGGAAGCTGCCGGCCGGTGAGGTGAGCACGTTGCGCGCCGAGGTCCGCTACGCCGACCCGAATACCCGGGGATTCGCCGGCTGGGCGGGTATCGTCGCCGGCGTCACGATGGGCGTCGCCGCGATCATCGGAGCCCTCGCCTGGATGAACCGCAACCCCGCTCTCCCGCGGCAGCGCACCCGCGACGACGCGACGGCGTCCTAGGGCGATGCGGGCGCTGGTCGGGGTCGTCCGCGCCGGGGCCGCCGCCGCGACGCTGGGAGCTGCCGTCGCCGTCGCCAATCGCCTCACCCTGCCCCGGCTCGCCCCCGGCGGTGTGGTCGACGAACCGGTGACCGTGATCGTCCCGGCCCGCGATGAGGCCCGGCGCCTGCCGGACCTCGTCGCGGATCTGCGGGCCCAGCGGGGTCTGCGCCGGCTACGGGTGGTGATCTTCGACGACGACTCGGCCGACGGCACCGCGGAGGCGGCCCGGCTGGCAGCCGGGGACGATCCCCACGTCACGGTGATCCGCTCGACGGCGCCGCCGCCGCCCGGCTGGACGGGCAAGGCCGCGGCATGCGCCCGCGCGTACGCGGCCACCGATCCGTCCGGCGTGGTCGTCTTCGTCGACGCGGACGTGCGGTTGGAGCCGGGCGCGGTGGCGGCAGCGGTGACGCTGCTGCGGGACCGGCGGGCCGACCTGCTCACCCCGTGGCCCTTCCAGCGGGCCGGCTCCGCCGCCGAACAGCTCGTGCAGCCGCTGCTGTTCTGGTCCTGGTTCGCGACGGTGCCGGTCGCGGTGTCCCACCGCTCGAGCCGGCCGTCGACCGCGGTCTCGTGCGGCCAGTTCCTGGTGTTCGACGCGCCGGCGTATGCCTCTGTCGGCGGGCACGTCGCGGTCGCGTCCAGTCCCACCGAGGACCTCGACCTCGCCCGGGCACTGCGCCGGGCCGGGCGGCGCACGATGGTGGCCGCGGCCGGCAACGTCGCGTCCTGCCGGATGTACGAGGGCGCTGCGCCGCTGCGGGCCGGGTACACGCGCTGGCTGTGGTCGGCGTTCGGCCCGCCCGTCGGATCCGCTGTGGTGCTCGTCGCCGCGGCGGCGACCTACGTGCTGCCTCCCGCGGCGGCCCTCCTCGGCCGCGGACCGGTCCGCCGCTGGGGGGTGGCCGGCACCGCCGCGGCTGTCGTCTCCCGGACCCTGGCCCGTGCGACCGAACGCGGCGGTGACCCCGGACCGTCCGACGTGGCGGCCGCACTCACCCACCCGTTCGCGGTGTGCGGGTTCGCGGCGCTGACGATCGACTCGCTCCGCGCGCGGCGCGCCGGCCGGCTCGGTTGGAAGGACAGGCCTCTGCCCTGACCGCTCGGTCAGACCGCCGTGGGCACCGCGATGCCCAGCCGGGCCAGCACTTCGCGGGTGGCCCGGGCGAAATTCAGGGTGATGAAGTGCAGGCAGGGCGCACCCTCGGCGATGAGCCGCTCGGCCATCTCGGTGGCGACGTCGATGCCCACCTCGCGCACGGCGGCGCGGTCCTCCTCCGGGCCGTTCCCGGCGGCCCGGACGAGGCGCTCCTCGAGCGCGGCCGGCAGCCTCGACCCGGAGAGTTCGAGGCTGCGCCGCGCGGTACGCAGCGACGTGATCGGCATGATCTCCGGAATGATCGGCTTGGCGCCCTGCTCCGGGTCGTAGGCCACGACCCGGTCCCGCAGCCGCAGATAGTCCTCGACGTCGAAGAACATCTGGGTGATCGAGTACTCGGCGCCGGCGCGCAGCTTGTGGACCAGGTACCGCGTGTCGTGCTCGAGGTCCGGGGAGCGGTGGTGCCCCTCGGGGAACGACGCCACCCCGACGTGGAAGTCACCGAGGTCGCGGACCAGCCGAACGAGTTCCTCGGCGTACTCGAGGCCCTCCGGATGCCTGGTCCATTCGCCCAGCGGGTTGCCCGGCGGGTCGCCGCGCAACGCCAGGATGTTGGTGATGCCGCGATCGGCGTATGCGCCGACCATGGCGCGCAGTTCGTCGATGCTGTGCCCGACGGCGGTCAGGTGTGCCACCGGCAGGAGCGTGGTTTCCTGCGCCAGCTGACCGGTGACCCGGACGGTGCGGTCGCGGGTGGAACCGCCCGCTCCGTACGTCATCGACACGAAGGCCGGGCCGAGGCGCTCGAACTCGCGCACGGCGCGCCACAGGCGCGCCTCCGCGTCGGCGTCGCGCGGCGGGGAGAACTCCACCGAGAACGGGATCCGTGCGCCTCGGGGCGCACGGAGTCGGTCCACCACCGACGGCGTACGGGATTCTCCGCCGCCGTCCGGCCCGCTGTCGGAATCGAAAGTCACCCGACCAGCATAGGGGCACGTCGGAGCGGGCCGAACCGGGGCAAGCCCCGCGACCGCCGGATAGGGTGGGCTCGGGTGTGCCCGGCGCCTTTCGGGCTCGATCCGTGGCCGCACCCACCGTCGCCCGACGGGCCCGTCCACACACGACCAGGAGGACGCCCTGTTCACCGGATCCGAACCCGTGCCCGCCGCCTTGTTCCCCGATCTCGTCGAGGGCGCCCTGCGCGACTTCTTCGTCTCCCGGATCGAACTCGTGGAGCCGATCGGCGGCGGCTACCCCGAGGCCGTCACGGCACTCGAATCGTTCGTGCTGCGAGGCGGCAAGCGGGTACGCCCGGCGTTCGCGTGGAACGGCTGGCTCGGGGCCGGCGGCGACCCGTCGGGGCTCGACGCGCCCGCGGTGCTGCGGGTCTGCTCCGCACTCGAACTGGTGCAGGCCTGCGCCCTGGTGCACGACGACATCATCGACGCGTCCACCACCCGGCGCGGCTTCCCGACCGTGCACGTCGAGTTCGCCGACCGGCACCGCGCATCGGGCTGGCGCGGCCGGCCCGAGCAGTTCGGTGCCGCCGTGGCGATCCTCCTCGGCGATCTCGCTCTGGCCTGGGCCGACGACATGGTGCGGGAGGCGGGACTGGACCCGGCCGCGACCGCGCGGATCGCACCGGTGTGGTCGGCGATGCGCACGGAGGTCCTCGGCGGGCAGTTCCTCGACATCGCCGGAGAGGTGTCGGCCGACGAGTCCGTCCCCGCGGCGATGCGGGTCAACCGGTACAAGACCGCCGCGTACACGATCGAACGGCCGCTGCACCTCGGCGCGGCCCTCGCCGGTGCCGACGACGCGCTGATCACCGCCTACCGGGAATTCGGCACCGACATCGGGCTCGCCTTCCAGCTTCGCGACGATCTGCTCGGGGTGTTCGGGGATCCGGAGGTCACCGGCAAGCCGTCCGGCGACGACCTGCGCTCGGGCAAACGGACGGTGCTGTATGCGCTGGCCCTGGAATCCGCCGACGCCCGTGACCCCGGCGCCGCGCGGTTGCTGCGCGAGAGTATCGGCTCGGACCTGTCCGACGCGGACGTGGAGAGGCTGCGGACGGTCATCACCGAGCTCGGGGCCGTGGACCGGGTGGAACGCCGCATCGCCGCGCTCACCGACGCCGCGCTGGCGACCCTGGACGGCTCGGGCGCGACGGACGAAGGCAAAGCCCGCCTGCGGGCGGCGGCGCTCGACGCGACGCGGCGGGCCGCCTGATGCGCACCGTGACCGGCGCGGAGCGGGTCGTCGTGGTCGGGGCCGGACTGGCCGGGCTCTCGACCGCGCTGTACCTGCTCGGCGCGGGCCGGAAGGTGACCGTCCTCGAGCGCGAGGCGACCGTGGGCGGGCGGGTGGGTGTGCACGCCGGGCCCGGATACGAGATCGACAACGGGGCCACGGTGCTCACCATGCCGGAGCTCATCGCGGATGCCCTGGCGGCGGTCGGCGCCGACTTCGAGTCCGTCACCCCGGCGGTGCGGCTGCGGCGGCTCGCCCCCGCGTACCACGCCCGGTTCGCCGACGGCACGACCCTGGACGTGCACACCGATCCGGACGCGATGGTCGCCGAGGTCACCCGGGTGTGCGGAGCCGAGGAGGCACAGCGCTACCTCCGGCTGCGCTCCTGGCTCGCCGAGATCTTCGACGCCGAATTCGACCGGTTCATGGCCGCGAACTTCGACTCCCCCCTCGACCTGGTCGCCTCCCCCGCGGCGGCGCGTGACCTGGCGACGCTGCTCCGCCTGGGCGGGTTCGGCCGGCTCGGGGCGCAGGTGAACCGCCGGATCACCGACCCGCGGCTGCGCCGGGTGTTCACCTTCCAGGCCCTGTACGCGGGCGTCGCGCCCGCGCGGGCCCTGGCGGTGTACGGCGCCATCGCCCACATGGACACCTCCCTCGGCGTGTACGCGGTGGAGGGCGGCATGCGGGTGCTGGCCCGCGCCATGGCCGACGCGATCGTCTCTGCAGGCGGCGACCTGCGCCTCGGCACCGAGGTCACGGGCCTCGACTTCGACGGTCGGACGGCCACCGCCGTCCGCACCGCCTCGGGCGAACGCGTCCCGTGCGACGCCGTGGTGCTGAGCCCGGACCTTCCCGTCGTGGACACGCTGCTGCCCCCACGCCGGCGGCGACGCGTGCTCGCGTCGCCGTCGGCCGTGGTGCTGCACGGAAGCGTGCCGTCCGCCGTCGCCGCGCAGTGGCCCGCCACGCACCACCACACCATCGACTTCGGTGCGTCGTGGGAGGAGACGTTCGCCGAGATCAGCGCGGGCCGGGGCCGCGGCCGGCTGATGAGCGACCCCTCGCTGCTGATCACCCGGCCGGCGCTGAGCGACCCGGGTCAGAGGTTCCTCCGCGACGGTGTGCCGCACGAGCCGCTGTCGGTGCTCGCGCCCTGCCCCAATCTGGACAGCGCCCCGTACGACTGGTCCGCTCTGGCCGACCCCTACGCGGCCGAGCTCCTCACCGTCCTCGGCCGGCGTGGATACGGCGCCGTCGCCGACGAGTTCCGCATCGACCACATCGACACCCCGGCCACCTGGCAGGCCAGGGGCATGCTTGCGGGCAGCCCGTTCTCCGGGGCACACGTCTTCCGGCAGACCGGACCCTTCCGGCGACGGAACCTGGACCCGCGCCACCCCAACGTCGTGCTCGCGGGATCCGGAACCGTGCCGGGCGTGGGCGTGCCGACGGTCGTGCTGTCGGGCCGGCTCGCCGCCGAGCGGCTCGGCGTACGCGCCTCGCGGTGAGCGGTGGACCGCCGGCGGCCGCGGCTGAACTAAACTGTCACCTCGTTCACCTGTCCGCCCGCGCCGCGCCCGGGCCCCGCACCGTCCACGACTTCCCGGGGGAGGAACTCGCAACCATGTCGTCCCCTGCCCCTTCCGACGCTGCACCACAGCATCCGTCGGAACCGCAGCCTCCCGCCTCGCCGCCCGCGCGGAGCAGACCCGGCGACTTCCTGCGAAGCCCGGCCGGCAACGCCGGCCTGCTGGGTGCGCTCGGCGCCGCATTCGTCACGTTCGGTGGCTTCGGTGCGGGCAGCGTCCGGCGGGAGGACCCGCTGCTCGAGGACCTGTACCTGTCCTGGTTGCGGTTCGGGCACGGCCTGCTGCTCTCGACGATCTTGATCTGGGCCGGCGTCCTGTTGATGATCGCCGCCTGGGTACGGCTGGGCCGGAGCACCCTCGCCGGGCATGTGACGCTGCGCGAGCTGTGGACGGTGCTGCCCATGTGGGTGGCACCGCTGCTGGTGGCCTCGCCGATGTTCAGCCGCGACGCCTACTCCTACCTCGCCCAGGGGGCGATGCTGCGCGACGGCTTCGACCCCTACCTCGACGGTCCGGTCGTCAACCCGGGCGTCCTGCTGGACAACGTGAGCAACGTGTGGAAGACGACCACCACCCCGTACGGTCCGGTGCATCTGCTGCTCGGTGCCGGCATCACGTCGCTGACGGGGGACGACGTCGTCACCGGCACCTGGTTGCTGCGGCTGACGATGCTGCCGGGTCTGGTGCTCACCGCGTGGGCGGTGCCGAAGCTGGCGCGCCGGCTCGGCGGCAACCCCCGCATCGCCCTCTGGCTGGCAGTGCTCAACCCGCTGATCCTGATTCATCTCATCGGCGGTGTCCACAACGAGATGCTGATGGTCGGTTTCATGATCGCCGGCATCGTGCTCGTGCTGGAGGGCCGGCACGTCGGAGGCATCGCACTCGTGTCCGTCGGTGCGGCCGTCAAGGCGTCGGCGGGCATCGCCCTGCCGTTCCTGGTGTGGATCTGGATTCTGCACGAACGTGACCGGGCCCGGGCGCAGGGCCGCGAACCGGCCGCGCCGATCGTGCTGTTCATGAAGACCGCAGGTGCGGGGCTGCTGGTGTTCGCGGCCGTGTTCGGAGCGGCCTCGGCGCTCGCAGGCGTCGGTATCGGCTGGCTGACGGCCCTGTCCGGCTCCTCGAAGATCATCAACTGGCTGTCGCTGCCGACGATCATGGCGCACGCGGTCACGTGGTTCACGCCCTGGCAGCTGGGGTCCATCCTCGACGTCACCCGCATGCTCTGCGCCGTGGCCCTGGTGGTGATCATGGTGGTGACGTGGTGGCGGTTCCGGCACACCGAGCGCGACGCCGTGCTCGGGATCGTGATCACGCTGACCGCGATCACGGTGCTCTCGCCGGCCGCCCTGCCGTGGTACTACTCGTGGCCGCTCGCGGTGGCCGCGGGCTTCGCCCTGTCGACGACCACGTTGGCAGTGCTCGTCGGTCTGTCCAGCTGGCTGATGCTGATCTTCAATCCCGACGGCTCGATCGGCATGTACAACCTTGCCCATGTGATCCTGGCGATCGTCGTCTCGGTGATCGCCGCCGTGTCGCTGCGCACCGTCGACCCGCTGCGGCTGCGCGCGCGGCGCGAGCCGCCGATCACCGCCGTCTCCCCGGATCCGAGGTGACCGTGACCGAGACCGACGCGGGATTCCGCTACTGCGAGGAGCTGGCGGCCACGCACGGCCGGACGTACTACCTCGCCACCCGCCTGCTGCCCCGCCCGCGACGGTCGGCGGTCCACGCCCTCTACGGGTTCGCCCGCCTCGTCGACGACATCGTCGACGTGACCGCGGTCGACGACCCGGCCGGCGCGGCGCTGCAGGTGACCGCGACGGAGCGCCGGCTGCACGCCGCGCTCGCCGGGGATCCCGGACCGGCGGACGCCACCGGGTTGGTGGTCGGGGCGCTGGCCGAGACGATCCGGCGCTACGAGCTGCCGCTGGATTACTTCGAGGCGTTCGTCCGGTCGATGCGGATGGACATTCCCGGCACGCCCGAGTTCCGGGCCCGCTACGACGACATGCCGCAACTGCGGGAGTACATGTACGGCTCGGCGGCGGTCATCGGGCTGCAGTTGCTGCCGGTGTTCGACGTGGCCGACATCGACGCGGCCGCACCCTACGCCGCGGCGCTCGGGGAAGCCTTCCAGCTCACGAACTTCATCCGCGACGTGGGTGAGGACCTCGACCGGGGGCGCACCTACCTGCCGGCCGACACGTGGGCCGCGTTCGGGGTGGACGTCGCGCTGCTCGAGCACGGCCGGCGCACCGGCGGGATCCCGGACCCGCGGGTGCGCCGCGCACTGGCCCACTTCGTGGCGCTGACGCGCGCGGAGTACCGCCGCGCCGAGCCCGGTCTGGCGCTGCTGCCGGACCGGATCCGGCCCGGCATCCGCACCGCCTTCGAGCTGTACGGAGGAATCCTCGACGAGGTCGAGCGCAGCGGGTACCGCGTCCTCGACGTGCGCGCCGTGGTCCCCACGCGGCGCCGAGCGCGGGTCGCGCTGACACAGCTGGCCCGCCTGCGCTGAGCCGCCGGAGTCAGTAACCGAGCGCCTGCGCCCGGCGCATGACCTCCCGCCTCGCGTGGGTGTGCATCGCCGCCGCCGGGGAGCCGCCCGCGAGCGTGTCGTCCTCCCGGAACATCCAGGTCAGGATCTCGTCGTCCCGGAATCGCCCGTCGTGCAGCACTGCGATGAGTCCGGGGATCCCCGTGAGGATCTGGCCGTCGTCGTCGAAGAACGCCGCCGGCACGGCCAGCACGCCGTCCCGCTTGATCGCCAGCAGCTGGCGGTCGCGCAGCAGCTGGTGGACCCGGGTGATCACCAGGCCGAGCTGCTTCGCCACGTCGACCAGTTGCAGCACGGGTACGGAGCGGTCGAGGACGTCTTCGCTGTAAGGGATGGCACTCACGCCGCTAACGTTATCGGGTTCGCGGCGGCGGCCACGACGGGCCGTCGGGTGATCCCCGCGGCGGGCCGCGCAGTGTCACCGCGGCGGGCCGCGCAGTGTCACCGCGGCGGGCCGCGCAGGTGTCACCGCGGCGGGCCGCGCAGGTGTCACCGCGGCGGGCCGCGCAGTGTCACCGCGGCGGGCCGCGCAGGTGTCACCGGGTGGTTCGTGCGCTGGCTACGATCGACAGAGGCGAACCCGGCGGCCCGACCCGTCGCACGCCGCACCTACGCAGGAATCGACGGCATGAACACGGGGGTACACCGGGTGAGCTCTGGAGGCGACCGCCTGATCGGCACGGTGCTCGAACGGCGCTACCGCGTCGAGGCACCGATCGCCCGTGGCGGCATGTCCACCGTGTACCGAGGCACGGACCTGCGGCTCGACCGTCCGGTCGCGGTGAAGGTCATGGATCCGCAGTTCGCGGCCGATCCTCAGTTCCTTGCGCGGTTCGAGTTCGAGGCGCGGTCGGTGGCCCGGTTGACCCATCCGGGTCTGGTGGCGGTGTACGACCAGGGGCAGGACGGGGACCATGTCTTCCTGGTAATGGAACTCGTCGAGGGCGGCACGCTGCGCGAACTGCTGCGCGAGCGGGGCCCGATGCCGCCGCACGCGGCGGCCGCCGTCGCGGCGCCGGTGCTGGGGGCGCTGGCGGTGGCGCACCGCGCCGGCCTGGTGCACCGCGACGTCAAGCCGGAGAATGTGCTGATCTCCGACGCCGGGGAGGTGAAGATCGCCGACTTCGGACTCGTGCGCGCGGTCGCCGCGGCGACGACGACGTCGCGCAGCGTCATCCTGGGTACCGCCGCCTATCTGTCGCCGGAGCAGGTGACCACGGGCACCGCCGACGCACGCAGCGACGTGTATGCGACCGGGATCCTGCTGTTCGAGATGCTCACCGGGCGCACCCCGTTCACCGGCGACACGTCGCTCTCGGTGGCCTATCAGCGGGTCGACAGGGATGTCCCGGACCCCGGTTCCCTCATCGACGGGGTCCCGGAGCAGTTCGACGAGCTGGTCCGGCACGCCACCGAGCGGGAGCCGGGTGAGCGGTTCCCGGACGCCGCGGCGATGGCCGCCGCGCTGAGCGACGTCTGCGACGTCCTGGCGCTGCCCCGCTACCGGGTGCCCGCACCGCGGCGGTCCGCGCAGCATCTTTCGGCCGTCGCGGAACCGGCGACGGCCGCGGTGGATCCGGCGCCGCCGACCGTGGCGGTGCGCGCCGCGGCTCCACCCTCGCGGCCGCTCCCCCCGCCCGCGATGCCGTCGCCGGGACCGGCCGCCCAGCTCGCCCCTGTGGCCCCGCAGCACACGAAGGTCGTCACCCAGCAGCATCCGCGTGCCGAGCTGTCCGGGTCGCAGGCCGAGCCTGCCCAGGTCCCGGTAGCCGATTTCGCCGCCGAGCGCCGACGTAACCGGCGGACGACGCTGCTGTGGCTGCTGGCGATCCTGGTGCTGGCCCTGGCCGTCGGTTTCGGCGGATGGTGGCTCGGGTCCGGGCGGATGACCACCGTGCCCAGCGTGCTCGGGGCCGATCGGGACACCGCGCTCGCGGCGCTGCAGGCGGCCGAGGTGACTCCCGAGGTGCGAGGCGAGTACTCCGACGACGACTCCGTCGACACCGTGCTCGGTACCGACCCGGAGGCGGGCAGCCGGGTCGCCCGGGGTGACGAGGTGGTGCTGCTCGTCTCGCTGGGCCGGCCGACCGTGCCCACCATCGTCGGTGGCGGCGACCGCGACGTCGTGGAGCAGGAACTGCGCAACCGGACCCTTGTCCCCGTGGACGGCGGCACCGCCTACAGCACGGCCGTCGAGGAGGGCGGGGTCGCGGCCCTCGATCCGGCACCCGGCACGGTCCTGCCGGTGGGAGCGGAGGTCGCGGTGATCGTCAGCAAGGGGTCACCGCCGGTGGATGTGCCCGACGTCGCGGGCCGCACGGTCGACGAGGCCCGGCGGGCCCTGGACACGGTCGGCCTCACGGTGCGCGAGACGCGGGAGGTGTTCGACGCGGAGGTCGACGCGGGACGGGTGGCGGGCACCGACCCGGCGGTCGGGAACCGGGTCAACGCCGGCGGCAGCGTCACGCTGCTGGTGTCGAACGCGGTGAAGGTGCCCTCGCTGCTGGGCCGCACGGTCGCCGCGGCACGCGACGAACTCGGTCGGCTGGGGCTGAACGTGGAGGTGCGCCAGTTTGCGGGCTCCGACCGTTCGGTGGTGATCGGTCAGAGCCCGGGTGCGGGCGACCGGGTCGAGCCGGGCGGCACGGTGACTCTCACCGCACTGCCCTGAGACCCCGAGACCCGGCCGCTCCGTGAGGGTCAGCCGCGGAGCATCTCCGCGACCAGGAACGCCAGCTCGAGCGACTGCTGGGTGTTCAGGCGCGGGTCGCACGCGGTCTCGTAACGGCCGTGCAGGTCGATGTCGGAGATGTCCTGTGCGCCGCCGAGGCATTCGGTGACGTTCTCACCGGTGAGTTCGATGTGGATGCCGCCCGGATGGGTGCCCAAGGCGTTGTGCACCTCGAAGAAGCCCTGCACCTCGTCGACGATCCGGTCGAAGTGCCGGGTCTTGTAACCCGTGGACGCCTCGTGGGTATTGCCGTGCATCGGGTCGCACTGCCAGATGACCTGGTGACCGGTCGCCTGCACCTTGGCGATGATCGGGGGCAGCAGATCGCGCACCTTCGCGTGCCCCATCCGGGAGATGAGGGTCAGCCGGCCCGGCTTGTTGGTGGGATCGAGCCGCTCGACGTACTCGGCCGCCATCTCGGGCGTGGTGCTGGGGCCGATTTTCAGGCCGATCGGGTTGGCCAGCAGCTCGGCGAAGGCGATGTGGGCGCCGTCGAGCTGGCGGGTGCGGTCACCGATCCACAGGAAGTGCGCCGACAGGTCGTACAGCCGGGGGTGCCCGTCGGTGTTGTCGAGCCGGAGCATGGCCCGCTCGTAGTCGAGGACCAGCGCCTCGTGGCTGGCGTAGATGGTGGCGGCCTTCAGGTTGGGATCGACGACGCCGCACGCGTCCATGAAGCGCAGGCCGCGGTCGATCTCGGAGGCGAGGGCCTCGTACCGCGCGCCGGCCGGGGAGGATGCGACGAACTCCCGGTTCCAGTCGTGCACCCGGTGCAGGTCCGCCTCGCCGGCGGCGGTGATGGCCCGGACCAGGTTCATCGCGGCGCTGGCGTTGGCGTAGGCGCGGATGAGCCGGGACGGATCGTGCGCACGCACGGCGGCATCGGCGACCAGCGAGTTGATCATGTCGCCCCGGTACGACTGCAGCCCGAGCGCGTCGATGTCCGACGACCGCGGCTTGGCGTACTGTCCGGCGATCCGCGCGACCTTCACGACCGGCAGCGACGCGCCGTAGGTCAGCACGACGGCCATCTGCAGCAGCGTGCGGATGTTGGCCTTGATGTGCGGCTCGGTGTTGTCGGCGAAGGTCTCGGCGCAGTCACCGCCCTGGAGCAGGAAGGCTTCGCCCCGCGCGACCGCGGCGAGGTGGTTCTGCAGCTCCTCGACCTCGCGGGCCACGGTGATCGGCGGCACGCTCTCGAGCACGGTACGCATCGCCGATGCCTGGTCCTCGGGCCAGCTCGGCTGCTGCAGGGCGGGCTTGGCCAGGGCCGCGTCCAGCCTTTCGCGCAGCTCGGCGGGGAGCGGCGGAAGGGTCGGCAAGCGGTCGATCGGCACATCGACAGTCCAGTTCACACCACCAGGATATGGCCCCGGCGAGACGAGGGACACGCACCCCCGGGTGGGTCGATGCCACACCCCGTCCCGCCGACCCCGTCCGGCGGCCGCGGCGCCCGGTTCAGCGGTACAGCCGTGCGGCCTCGATCGCCTCGAACTTGGCGAGGTTGTGACGGGCGTCGGCGAGGGCGTCGTGGTTGTCGTCCGGCACCGGCGGCAGAGGAGGCTTGCCGTGCTGCTCCCAGTGCTGGCGCAGCTCACGGGTGAATTTGGGCAGCGCGTCGGGCAGTTCCGGCATGGTCCCCCAGAGCTGGACGAGCGCGACGTGGTCGTAGGCCCCGAGCCAGGCCCACAGCTCGGGCTGGATGCCCGGCCGCGGGATCAGGAAGGACATCAGGTCGTCGCGGATGCGGGTCCGGGACTTCCAGGCGGGATGCGCCGGGGGCGGCAGCTTCGGCAGCACGTGCCGCCGCACCCAGGTCCCGGCCCGCTCGGGGTCGAACTCCGTCGACACCGCATAGAATTCGCGCCCGTCCTCGCAGGCGACACCGATCGACACGAGCTCGATGGTGCGACCATCCTCGATGAACTCGCAGTCGTAGAAATAACGCACGTGCGCACATTATGCCCGGCCGCGGCCGGGCGGGTGTCGCCGGTATCCGGCGTCAGCCGGCCTGCGTGTCGGGCAGGCGATCGGCGTCGGCGGCCGTGGCGGCCGCATCCTCTTCGGCGGGCCGGTTCTTCAGGGAGGCCGCGTAGATGTCGACGTATTGCTGGCCCGACAGGCGCATCAGCGCGTACATCACCTCGTCGGTGACGGTGCGCTCGACGAAACGGTTGCCGCCCATGCCCTCGAAGCGGGCGAAGTCGATCGGTTCACCGATCCGGACCGTCACCTTGGCCGGCTTCCACATCTTCGACCCGATGGGGTTCATCTCGTCGGTGCCGATCATCGCGACCGGGATGACCTTGACGCCCGTCTGCAGGGCCAGCCGGGCGATGCCGGTCTTGCCCTTGTAGAGGCGGCCGTCCGGCGACCGGGTGCCCTCCGGGTAGATGCCGAGCAGCTTTCCCTGGGAGAGGACGCGGACGCCGGCGTTGAGGGCGTCCTGCGCGGCGTCGGCCCCGGTGCGGTCGATCGGGACCTGCCCAGCCGCGGAGAAGAACCAGCGCTGGAACCGGCCCTTGAGTCCGGGGCCGGTGAAGTACTCGCTCTTCGCGAGGAAGGTGATGCGCCGCCGTACCACCAGGGGAAGGAAGAAGGAGTCGAGGACGGCCTTGTGATTACTGGCGAGGATCGCGGGGCCATCGGTCGGGATGTTCTCCGCACCTTCGATTTTCGGCCGCCCCATGGCCCAGAGCAGCGGCCCCAGCAGGACGTACTTGAAAAGCCAATACCACATGGCGTCCTTCCCCGTCTCCGAAACGCACAGGCAGATCGTGCCTGCCGGTCGACTCTACGACGGCGGGGTGTCGCCGTGCACACCGTGGCACGCCGCAGTCCCGCCTCACATCAGTGGACGTGACGAGCATCTCAGCCGCCTGGTCCGTTTCGTCCGGACCCGGACGATTCGCGGGCGATATCGGCCGCGCCCACCAGGCCGGCGGCGTCGCCGAGGTGCGCCGCGCGGACCCGGGCGAGCGGCCGGTGACCACGTCCGGTCAGGGCCGCCGCGTAGTGACCGCGGGCGTCGTCGAGGAACAGAGACGCCGACCCCGACACACCGCCCGCGATCACGACCAGTTCCGGGTCGTAGAGGTCGGCGACCATCGCCAGGCCCAGCCCGAGCCAGCGGGCGAACTCGGCCATCGCCGCGACGGCGAGCGGGTCGCCGTCCTGCGCGGCCCCGGCGATCCGCCGTCCGGTCAGTGCCCCGGGATCCGCCGCGACGTCGCGGGTGAGCTGGGAGGACCGGTCCGGGCCTGCCGCGAGCAATTCGATCGCCGTGTCGACCAGGGCGGTGCCACTGCAGTACCGCTCCCAGCAGCCCCGCTTCCCGCACGCGCAGGGCCGCCCGTCGGGAACCACCTGCAGGTGCCCGAGTTCGGGGGCGATGCCGTGCGCGCCCCGGAACAGCACACCGTCCAGGAGCAGGGCGGCGCCGATGCCGGTGCCGACGGCCACCAGCACGGTCGTGCGGACACCGGCGGCCGCGCCGAACCGGTACTCGGCCCACGCCGCGGCGTTGGCGTCGTGCTCGAGGACCACCGGCAGGCCGAGCCGCGCGCTCATCCGCTCGGCCACGGGCACGTCCGCCCACGGCAGGTGCGGGGCGAAGCGGACCACACGACGGTCGGCGGTGAGGAATCCGGCGACGGCGAGCCCGACGGCGGCGACCTCGTTGCGTCCCGCCAGGAGGGCGACGGTGCGGTCGAGGGCATCCTCGAGGGCGCGGCCCGAGTGCGGGGTCGGCGCCCGGACGGTGTCGACGACGGAACCGGTACCGTCGACCACGGCCGCGCGGATGCTGGTGCCGCCCACGTCGATTCCGATCGTGAGTAGATCCGTGCTCACGGTGTGGGCCCCGATCAGCGCCGGATCGTGACCGAGATCGGCACGAACGCTCCGCTGCGGTCGGGAGTCGGGGGCGGGGTCTGGGGCCCCGGGCCGTCGGGGCCGGCCCCTGGGGGCGGAAGGTACCGGGCGAGCAGGTCCCGCAGCAGGGCGATCAGGGCCGCGATCTGGGTGGCGAGGCGGGTGAGGAGCTCGTGCGGCTCGCCCCGCACCGCGGCCGCGACGGCGCACAGCGGGCACCAGCTGCATCCGCTCGCCGCCGAGGCGGGCGCGGCGGCCGCGTCCTCGGTCGCCGTGTCGGGCGCGGGCCGGGTGGGCGGTGCCGGTTCGGCGAATCGCTGCACCGTCTGCTCGAGCCGGTCGAGGACGGCGTCGGCCAGCGCCCGCAGTTCGGCGACGAGGACGTCGTGATCGGCGCTCACTGCGGCCACACCGCGGGATCGGGACGGAACCGCACCAGCAGGTCGGATCCCTCGAACTCGGCGCCGGAGACGGTGCAGCGCCGCAGACCGGACGCGAGCCGCACCCGGCGACGCATCCCGTCGGCGCCGATCACCAGGTCGTCGTCCACCCGGCCGAGCGTCAGCGATGCCGCGTCCGCCAGCGGCAGATGCATCCGCATCGTGTACACCGCATCCACCCCTGTCCCCGATTCGCGCTGTACCCGTACCGGCCCCCCGCCGGAATCCTCCGGCGTATGCGGCGCCACGCCGTCCGGGTACAGCGACTCCGCAAGCGCCGCCAGAGAGGCCAACCCTACCGGTTCGCTGCACCGCTGCTCGCACTCGACCACGGCGACGTCGCCGAGGGTCGTCGCGATCTCCGCCACGATCCGGCGCTGTCCCCCGCGCTGCCCGGCGAGCCAGGCCGCGGCGGGCCCGGCCTCGTCCGCCGGGAAGTCCGGGACGGTCCGATTGACGAGCACCCGCGCCAGCCGCAGACCGGACAGGGCCGTCCAGGACCGCAGCCGCCGCGCCTCGGCGACGCCGAGTCGATCGGCGGTGGCGACGAGGTGGACCGAGGTGCGGGTGTGGTCGGCGAGCAGGTCCCGCACGGTCGCGGTGTGGTCGACGACGCGGTCGACGAGCGCCACGACCAGGGCCAGACGCGGGTCGGCCCCCGTCGCCGCGACGATGCGGCTGTGCCGGGGCCAGATCCGCTCGATGTACTCCGACACCGTCGCCGGCGCGGCGAGCGTGCGGAAGGCGTCCGCGGACGCGGGGAGGTCGACGATCACCGCGCCCCAGCGTCCCGTGTCGGCCAGGCGGGCGACCTCGCCGAGGGCGAGGATCTCCTGCACGCCGGGCAGCCCGGTGACTTCCTCGGGTGCCGGGATGCCGAACCGGTCGCCGTGCTCGTGGGCGCCGCCGGCGGCGGCGAGGGCGGCCAGGAGTGCGAAGCGCTGCTCGAGCAGGGCGAGCGAATCGATCTCCAGCGCGTCGAGGCCGTCCGTGACCGTCACGACGCGCGCGTCGACGGATCCCGTCGTCGCCGGGTCGACGGCGAACACCTCCGTCAGCGAGTGCGCCTGATCGAGCGAGACCACGAGCGTGCGAATTCCGGAACGGGCCGACGCGAGGGCGGTCGCCGCCGCGAGGGTCGTCTTCCCGGCGCCCCCCTTGCCGACGAACAGCTGCACGGCGGCGGGCCCGGGCCGCCCGGCGGGCCCGCTCAGCCTTCCACCCGCTTCTTGAGTTCCTTCAGCGCGGTGTCGGTGATTACCTTCTCGGCCTTGCGCTTGAACAGTCCGATCATCGGGATGGTCAGGTCCACCGTCAGCTCGTAGTACACGGTGGTGCCGCCCTCCGGCCCTTCGGTCAGGATGTAGGAGCCGAACTGTGCCTTCTGGATCTCGCCCACGACGAGCTCCCAGCTGACCGACCGGCCGTCCGGGGCCCACTGGTAGACCAGCTCGTACGTGTCGCGCACCACCCCTGCGTCGAGCACGAACCGGACCCGCTCCGCGCGTCCCCCGGACTCGACGGCGAGCACTTCCACGGACTTCGCCGCCGAAACCCAGGCGGGGTACGCGTCGAAGTCGGCGATCACGGCCATCACCCGATCGGACGGAGCATCGATGGTGATCGACCTCTTGGTCTTCTCGGCCATGCGACGAACGCTTCCTTTCCCTCTGTCCCCGCCGTCCGTCCCACCGGTCGGCACACGCGGGAACCGTTGTCTATCACACCGTAGTAGTTCCGGGGAGGGCTCGTCGCCTGCAGGTGCACGGCCGTCGGATCAGGGATTTCCGTCCCGGGGCGGTTCACCGGCGGCGCGGCCCGCGTCCAGTCGCCGTTTGACGTCGAAGGTCATGGCCTTCCCTGCGACGCGACGCCGGTGGTTCATCGTGGCGAGGTCGAGTTCGCCCACCCGCTCCGGCGGTACCCCGGTCGGTTCGCAGTGCAGGAAGTAGTGCACGATCGCGCCGTCGAGCATCGGCTCGAGCCAGACCTCCATCGTGCCGTTCAGCGCGCCGGCGACCGACCACCGGATGCCCTTGTCGGCCCGGTCCTCGCGGACCGTCAGAGCCAGGTCGGGCCACCACGAACGCCAGCGGCGGGGCTCGGCGATCTCGGCCGCGATCCGCCGCGGCGCCGCGGCGACGAAGGTCTGATCGGCCACCTGAATGCTGCTCACGGGGAAAGCTTCACACACCGCCGGTTCCGGCTCGTCCAGGGGGCCGGGTCGGTCGGGCGCGAGGGCCGGTCGGGGCGTCAGGCCAGCAGGCGCCGCAGTTTCGCACCGAGCACGTCCCACCGCCATTCGGCGCCGACCCAGGCGCGTCCCGCCGCGCCCATCGCCGCCGCCCGGTCGCGGTCGGCGAGGATGTCGGCGACCGCGCCCGCGACCGCCGCGACCGACGTGCCGTCGACGACGACCCCGGTCTCCCCTTCGCGTACGGTCTCCGGCGCACCGCCGGACCGGCCCGCCACCACGGGCACCCCGGTGGCGGACGCCTCGAGGTAGACGATCCCGAGACCCTCGACGTCGAGGCCGGCGCCGCGCGTACGGCACGGCATCGCGAACACGTCCGCGATGGTGTGGTGGGCGGGGAGTTCGGCAGCCGGCACCCCGCCGGTGATCACGACGTGGTCTTCGACCCCGACCGCGCGGACCAGTTCCCGGAGGCGGTCCTGGTACGGGCCGCCGCCGACGATCACGAGCACCGCCCCGTCGATGCGACGGCGGATCTCCGGCAGCGCACGGATGAGCATGTCCTGGCCCTTGCGGGGCACGAGCCGGGACAGGCACAGCACGGTGGGCCGGTCGCCCAGCCCGTACCGGGCGCGCAGTTCCGCGCGAGCGGCGGGGTCCGGCCGGAACACCTCGGTGTCCACGCCGGACGGCAGATGCTCGAGACCCGCGCCGGGCCCGAACGCCGAGGCGAATCGACCGCGGGTGTATCGGCTGACGTACGTGACGGCGTCGGTGTGGTCACCGATGCGGCGCAGCGCGTGCCGTCCGGCGGGCACCATCGACCAGCCCACCTCGTGCCCGTGAGTGCTGGCCAGGACCCGGCGGGCACCGGCACGGCGCAGCACGGGCGCGAGCAGGGCGAGCGGCGCTGCGGCGCCGAACCACACGTTCTCGCAGGCTCGGTCGGTCATCAGCCGGGTGGCCCGCCGTGCCACTGCGGGGGTCGGCAGCATCAGGGTGGTGGGGTGGCGGACAATTTCGAAGGGTTGCCGGGCGTCGAACTTCACGTGGCTGTCGCCGCGCCATCGCGGGGCGTACACGACGAGTTCGTCCGGGGGCAACTGGGACGCGAACGCCTGCAGGTAGGACTGGATCCCCCCGGGCCGGGGCGGAAAGTCGTTGGTGACCAGCAGCGTTCGGGGCATGCGCTCACCGTAGGCGGTGCCGCGGCGGGCGCGGACGCCGGGTCAGCCGACGCGGGCCGGCACCTGCGCCTCGAGCCAGGTCCGCCATCGGGCGACGAGTTGCTCCGCATCCGCGCCGAGCACGTCGCCGAGCGCGGCGTCGAGTTCCGCGGCGTCGACGGGCCCGGTGGCCAGCCGCCGGTACAGGGCGGTGAGACGATCGCCGCCGAACTCCCCGGCGACGAACGTCGCGATCGACCACGCGCTCTCGTACGCCAGACGCGCACCGTCGCCGGCGAAATCGGCGTCCGCAGGCAGCGCGGTGGGCGCCCCGCGCTCGGCGACGGCGGCGGCGAGGGTGGGCGCGATCGCGCCGAGGGCACCGTCGGCGTTGCGGTAGCCCACGTAGTCGGCGTAACCCTCGAGGATCCACAGCGGCGACCCGTCGACCGTGTCGGTGCGGGCCGCGACGTGGGTGAGTTCGTGGCGCAGGATCGCCCGCAGGCCCGCCGCGTCCAGCCGCTGCCCGGCGGCGGGGCTGAAGACGATGCGCTGGCCGGTGGTCTCGCCGCGCTCGTGGTCGACAGCGTCGGACACGGCGACGGCGGCGATCTCCGCGCCGTTGTAGCGGCTGCCGACCTGGGCGGTGAACTCGTCGTGCGAGGCGGTGACGAGCACGAGGGCGCGGCGGGGCCACTCGGTTCCCCACGCGGCGTCCACGGCCTCGACCGCGGCCTCGAGTTCGCCGGCGATGTCCGAGACGAGGGACGAGTGCTCGGGGTGCCCGACGACGAGGGACCGCCCCCCGGCCCCGGTGTCCACGGCCCGGACCAGCAGCGGACCGTAGTCCCACGGCCCCCGCCAGGTGGTGGTCTCCGCGCCCGGCAACGGGCGGTCGTCGACGAGGCGCCACTGCTCACCCCGGCGGGCGAGGAGCAGCGTGACGGGCTTGCGCGTCGGTTCGTCGTCGATGCCCTCGACGGCATAGCGCAGCAGGACGGTGTGGGCGCGGGCCTCGTCGGCGCCGAGGCGGGCCCCGACGTCGTCGGTCACGTCGGTCCCGGGGTCCTGGCCGAGCTCGTAACCGAAGTCCGCCAGCGGCAACGCGGCGAGGGCCTCGGCGCGCCGCACCTCCGCGTCGAGCAACCCCGGGCGGGCCTGCGGGTCCACGAGGGCCGCCAACGCCGCCCGGTCGGCGGAGCGCACGGCCCGGGACCAGGTGTCGAGCAGCCCCTGCACGGCCGTGCGCGACGCCGGTTCGGCCGGCTCGTCGTCGGGCGTGAACGCGAGCGTGAGGCCGACGGCCACGACCGCGACGATCAGTCCGGCAACGCCGAGCCGTTCCCACCGGCGGCTGCCGGGGGGACGGCGGAACGAATCGGGCGCGGGCACGGCGGCCAGTGTAGGTCGCGCTCACACCGGCGCCGTGGGGTGGCGGCACGACGGACGTCAGTACCGGCGGGCGTTGTGGAACGGCATCCTGTCCATCGGGGCGACCTTGACGGGCACTCCGTACGTGGAGGCGTGCAGGACGTTGCCGTTGCCCGCGTACAGCCCCACGTGCGAGGCGTCGTCGTAGAAGGTCACGACGTCGCCGGGCTGGAGCTGGTCGCGCGGGACGGGGGTGCCGCCCTGGGCCTGGGCCTGGCTCGAGCGCGGCAGGTTCTTGCCGATCTGTTTGTAGGCCCACACCACGAGGCCGGAGCAGTCGAACGCGGAGGGGCCGGTGGCGCCCCAGCTGTACGGGCTGCCGATCCGGGTCATGCCGGCCTGCAGGGCACCGCTGCCGCTACCGGGGGCGAGGCCCGACAGGATCTTCTCGGCGTCGAATCCCGGCGGGAACGGCGCGCCGGCCAGCGTGGCCTTCTCCTCGGCACTCAGGTCGGCGAAGGCGGCGAGCACCTCGTCGATCTGGGCCTCGAGCTCACTCTGCTGCCGCTGCAGATCGTCGCGCACGACTTGCGCCTGCTCGGCGGCGGCACGCGCCTCGTCGACCGAGCGCTGGGACGCCAGCGCCGCCTCCGCGGCGGCCGACGACGCGGTGCGGAATCCCGCGACCTGGTCGGCGGTCTCCTGGGCGATGACGTCGAGCGCCGACATCTGGTCGAGCAGCTGCTGGGGCGAGTCGCTGACCATCAGGGCGAACAGCCGGTTGGTGCGGGCACCGCGGTAATTGGCGACGGCGAGCTTGTCCACCGTCGGCCGGAAGACCGCGAGCTCTGCTTCCGCGGCGGCCAGCGCCTCGCGGTCGCGGGCCAGCGCCGCATCGGCGGCGCGCTGGGCCTCGACCTTCGCGTCGAGGTCGATTCCGGCGTTGTGCAGCGCCTCGGTGGTCTGCTCGGACTTGCGCGACAGCTCGGCGAGCCGCTCCAGGGCGACGGTGGGGCTCTCCCCCACCGGGTCGGCTCCGGCCGGGGCGGCCGCGAACGCCACCGTCAGCAGCACCCCGATTGCCACCAGCGCCCGAAGCGACCGTTTCGTCCTGTCCACCACCACGGGACCAGGTCCTTTCGTTCGACGTTGCGCACCCGTTACCCGAAAAATCTCGATCAGGTTACGGAAGGGCATTGGTTCGTGTCTACCCACCGGTAGGTCACGCAGCGCCGGGTAGCAAATCCCGGAAAACCGTTGGGGGCGGGCCGGCATCGACCGGTCCGCCCCCGCTGCGCCACTGCGTGGCAGTCGTCGAGTCGTCGCTCAGTAGCGACGGGCCCCGTCGACCGGCATCGAGTTCACCGGAGCGACCTTCACGGGCTGACCCGAGGTCGACGCGTGGATGACGTTGCCGTTGCCGATGTAGATGCCGGAGTGGCTGCCGCCGTAGAAGGACACGACGTCGCCGGGCTGCAGCGCCGAGACGTCCACGGCGCGACCGGCGGCGGCCTGCTCGTAGCTGGTGCGCGGCAGGTTCAGGCCGGCCTGCTTGTAGGCCCACTGCACCAGGCCGGAGCAGTCGAAGGCGTCCGGGCCGGCGGCGCCGTAGACGTACGGGGCGCCGAGCTTGGCGTGGGCGGCGTCCACGGCGCGCTGTGCGGCCGAGGTGACCGGCGCACTGAAGGGCGCGGCCGGCGCCGGCGCGGCACCCTGCGGGGCCGGCGGGACGAGGTTGGTGACCTCCGGCGGGAGAGTCACGCCGGCCGGCAGCTCGAACGAGCCGACGCCGGGAATGGTGATCGGTTCCGCGAGGGCGGGACCCGCCGAGACAGTGACCGCGCCGAGAGCGAGGGCACCGGCGACGACGGCGCGCCGCACGGTGCGCTTGGAAATCTGAGACGCCACGAGGGGGTTGCTCCATTTCTTCCGTTCGTCCGCCGACCGAGTTAGCTGACGGGTTCGGGCTGGGAAGATCAGCCCTACCCCTCGTTCCGCTGGCGCGGTCGGAGGGGATTCACCCCAGAGGACAGTGGGTCCCCGGCTCGGGCACCCGCTGCGGGTGCGCCGATTAGGCGGTGACCGAGCGGCGTCTCCCCTCTGGTGGTTCGACATCCTCACCGCTTGGTCTCGAAAAGATTACGAAATCGCATCGGAGGATGTCGACCGTCCGCGCCGCGAACGCCGCAGATTGCCGGATATGCCCGATTCGGGGCCGATGGCCCGGCCCGTTCGATCACGGAAACATAACGGTCGGTTCGGGACGCGACGGGCCCGCGGCCGCTCCGGGCACCTCCGGCGGCCTGCGCCCGGAACCCGTCGCGTTGCCGCAGGTCGGACCGGCGATCGCGAGCGCAGCGAGGACCCGAGGCGCCGCCGACCGAGGCGGCACATCCCCTCGGCTCGCGGTATCGATACCCTCTCGCGTCGCCGCCCACACCCGCACGGCCGACAGAAGGTGTGATCCTCGTCTCCCCGGACCGTTCCGGGTGTCTCCGCCCCGCCCCCGGGGTGTCGGACCCGCCCCCTACCCTGGCGTCGTGACCGTGCCCCACCGAACCGAGCCCGCCGTCGGGGTGCAGCTCGGTTTCGACGAACTGGACACGCCGCTGCGGGAGACCACCTTCGTCGTCGTCGATCTCGAGACCACCGGCGGCAGTTCCACGGACGACGCGATCACGGAGATCGGGGCGGTCAAGATCCGCGGTGGCGAGGTGCTCGGCGAGTTCGCCACGCTCGTCGACCCGGGCCGGTCGATCCCCCCGAACATCGTGCAGCTCACCGGCATCACGACCGCCATGGTCCGTGCCGCGCCCCGAATCGGGCAGGTCCTGCCGTCGTTCCTCGAGTTCGCCGCCGGATCCGTACTCGTCGCGCACAACGCGGGCTTCGACGTGGGCTTCCTGCGGGCCGCGGCGTCCCGGTCCGAGGTCGCGTGGCCCCGATTCCAGGTGCTGTGCACGGTCAAGCTCGCGCGCCGCGTCCTCGGCCGGGACGAGGCACCGTCCGTGCGGCTGTCCGCGCTCGCCGAGCTGTTCCGGGTGTCCACCACGCCCACGCACCGCGCCCTCGACGACGCCCGGGCAACCGTCGACGTCCTGCACGCGCTCATCGACCGCGTCGGCAACCAAGGGGTCCACAGCCTCACCGAACTGCGGGACTATCTGCCGGCCGTCACCGCCGAGCAACGCGCCAAACGGTCCCTCGCGGCGCACCTGCCGCGGCGGCCCGGCGTGTACCTGTTCCGCGGGCCCTCGGACGAGGTGCTGTACATCGGTACCGCGGTCGACCTGCGCCGCCGCGTGCGCAACTACTTCACCGGTTCGGAGACCCGGCCCCGCCTGAAGGAGATGGTGGCACTCACCACCCGGATCGATCACGTGGAGTGCGCCCATGCCCTCGAGGCCGGGGTGCGGGAGCTGCGGCTGCTCGCCGCGCACGCCCCGCCCTACAACCGTCGCTCCAAGTTCCCCACCCGGGGCTGGTGGATCGCCCTCACAGACGAGGCGTTCCCCCGGCTGTCCGTCGTCCGCACACCCACCACGGCGTCCCCGCCCCCGACGTGCGGCGGCACGACCGACGCCGTCGGCCCGTTCTCGTCGCGGGCCGACGCCGTCGCCGTCGCCACCACCGTCGCCGAGTTCTGCCTGCTGCGGACCTGCACCCGCCGCATCCCCCGCACGAAACGGCACGGCGAGCACTGCCCTCCGGAGGCCGTGGGGGCCTGCGCCGCCGCCGCGGCCGGGCTGCAGACCCCCGTCGAGTACGCGCGGCAGGTGGACCTCGCCCGGGCGCTGCTGCGCGGGGAGGACGACGCGCCGCTGCATCGGATGCGCGAGCGCATCGAACATCTCGGCGCCGCCGAACTGTTCGAGAGCGCGGCCCGGCTGCGGGACCGGGCGGCCGACGCCGTGTTCGCGCTGCGCCGGACGCAGCGCCTGGCCGCCCTCGCGGCGGTGGACGAGCTGATCGCCGCCCGCCGACGCGCCGAAGGGGGCTGGGAGTTCGCGGTGATCCGGGCCGGCCGGCTCGCGGCAGCGGGAGTCGCTCCACGCGGCGTCCCGCCGATGCCCGTCGTCGACGCGATCGCCGCCGCGGCCGAGACCGTGCGCCCGACGACCGCGCCGCTGCGGGGTGCGCTCGTCGAGGAACTGGGGCTGCTGGCCCGCTGGCTCCACGACGACGGAGTCCGCATCGTCCGGACCACCCAGGGCTGGTCCGAGCCGCTCCACGGCGCCGGGGCGTGGGCGCAGTGGGGTGAGCTCGCCCGAACGGCACGCGCCGGGGCCGAGCCGGTCACGATCGCGCACCCCCTACGCTGAGGGCTCGTCCGCAGGTCCGTCCCCGGAAGCCGAGGAGAGCAATGATCCACGCCATCGTCCTGATCCACGCCGACGCCCACCGCATCCCGGAGACCGCCCAGGCGGTCGCGGACCTGGCCGGCGTCGACAAGGTGTACTCGTGCGCCGGCGACATCGACCTGATCGCGGTGCTGCGGGTGCGCGACCACGAGGAGATCGCCGAGGTGGTCACCCGCGGGATCAACAAGCTCGACGGCGTGACCAGGACGGCGACTCACATCGCCTTCCAGTCGTACTCGAGCGCCGACGTCGAGGCCGGGTTCTCGATCGGCGAATAGGACGGACGCCCCGGCCCGTCGTCGCGCTCAGCCCGCGGCGGCGAGCCGGTTGGTCACCTCGACCCAGCGAGCGAGCACCGCAGCCGCCGCGCCCGAGTCCAGCGCCTCGGCTGCCGTCTGCATCCCCGCCGCCAGGGCACTGGCGAGCGATCCCTCGAACCCCCGGAAGGCGGCGATCGCCCCGGCGGCGTTCAGCAGGACCGCGTCGCGTACCGGCCCGTGCTCCCCTGCGAGCACCGCCCGCGCGATCGCGGCGTTCTCGGCGGCGTCGCCGCCGCGCAGCGCGTCGAGCGGCACCCGGGCGACGCCGAGGTCGGTGGGGTCCAGGCTCACGGTGCTCACGCTGCCGTCCCGGACGACGTACACCGTCGACGTCGTGGAGGTGGTCAGTTCGTCCAGCCCGTCGTCGCCCCGCACGACGAGCGCCGAGTTGCCCCGCTCGGCGAGGACACCGGCGACCGTGCCGATCAGCTCCGGGAAGGCACATCCGATCAGGCCGGCGCGGGGCCGGGCCGGGTTGGTCAGCGGCCCGAGCACGTTGAACACCGTCGGGATACCCATCTCCTTACGCGGTGCGGCGGCGAACCGGAGCGCCGGGTGGTAGACGGGGGCGAAACAGAACCCGATGCCGGCCTCGGCGACCGACTCCGCGACGGCCTCGGGACCGAGGCTGATGTGCACGCCGAGCGCCTCGAGCACGTCCGCGCCGCCGCTCTTCGACGAGGCCGCCCGGTTGCCGTGCTTGACGACGCGGATGCCGCACGCGGCCACCACCAGCGACGCCATGGTGGAGATGTTGACCGTGTTCGCCCGGTCCCCGCCGGTGCCCACGATGTCGACGACGTCGTCGTCCACCGGCACCAGCCGGGCGTGGCCCAGCATCGAGTCGGCGAGACCGAGCAGCTCCTCGGGCGTCTCCCCCTTCATCTTCAGCGCGACGCCGAACGCGGCGATCTGCGCGGCCGTGGCGTTGTCGGACATGATCTCGTCCATCGCCCACTGGGCCTCCGCACGCGCGAGGTCGCGTCCGGCGGTGAGCGCACCGAGAACCGCCGGCCAGCTCCGGGCCACCGCATCCGCCTGTCGTCCAGCGTTCATCGCACCTGCCCTCGCCGCATCTCGCTCCTCGGTGCGCCGCCGTCGTCGGCGGCGCATGCCGGAAGAGCTTAGCCAGCGCCGATCTCCGGCTGCAGGGCGTCCCACCCGAGCGCGGTACCGCCGAGCCGTTGCGCCAGACCGGCCATCCGCGACCGCTCCTGCGAACAGTGCAGCGCATCGAGCACCTGCACCCGCTGCAACAGCACGGCCTCGAGGCCGGGCCCGGCCGGGTTCGTCGGCTGCGCCGGGGTGTACCCGTCCTGCGCGGCCAGGGCGATCGCCCGCTCCACGGAATCGGCCGGCAGCTCGAGGTGGTGCCGCAGGACGGCCTCCGCCTCCGGCGACCAGGCCGGTTCGGTCGCCGCGCCCCGCTCGAGGGCGGTCGAACAGGCCTCGACGTCGTCGAAGGACGAGACCACCACCGCGAGGTCCGGCCGCGCCGGATCCAGGGGCTCCGGACGCCTGCGCGAGAACGCTCGCCGGACCCGGCCCCACACCCCTCCGCCACTGCTCATCGCACCACGATCCCACGCGCCACGGGCGGTGCACGACCGCCCCCGGAAAGTGCGACCGCACGCCGCCCACCAGCGAAGACGCGCCGATTTCGGCCCCGATTGCCCACGAGTTACTACGAGCAGTCATACTTGCGATCGTGACGAGCGCAGTAGGGACTTCAGGAACTGCAATCACCCAGCGCGTGCACTCGCTGAACCGGCCCAATCTGGTCAGCGTCGGCACCATCGTGTGGTTGTCCAGTGAGCTCATGTTTTTCGCAGGGCTCTTCGCCATGTACTTCGTGGCGCGGGCGCAGGCCGACGGCAACTGGCCGCCGGAGCCTGTCCATCTCAATCTGGCGTTGGCGGTGCCGGTCACCCTCGTGCTGATCGCCTCCTCCTTCACCTGCCAGATGGGTGTGTTCGCCGCCGAACGCGGCGACGTGTTCGGCCTCCGGCGGTGGTACATCATCACCCTCGCCATGGGCACGTTCTTCGTGCTCGGCCAGGGCTTCGAGTACACCCAGCTGGTCGGCGAGGGCGTGACGATCTCCAGCATGGTGTGGGGTTCGGTCTTCTACATCACGACCGGCTTCCACGGCCTGCACGTCATCGGCGGCCTCGTCGCCTTCGTGTTCCTCCTCGTGCGCACGAGGGTCAGCAAGTTCACGCCGGCGCAGGCCACCGCGGCGATCGTCGTCTCCTACTACTGGCACTTCGTCGACATCGTGTGGATCGCGCTGTTTGCCACGATTTATTTCATCCGTTAGCCAGCTGAACGCCCAGGCAGCCCCCTGACGTCCAGTCCGTCCCGACATACCAAAGGGATACAGATGAGTTCATCCCCACCTCTCGCTTCCGAGGGTGACATGCCCGGTCAGTCCGCGGCCGCGTCCGCCAAGTCCCGCCGTCAGCGCAAGCTGCGCCGCCGCGTCACCGGTGCGCTGGTGCTCGCCCTCGGCCTGCTCAGCGCCGGCTTCCTCGCCTCCGCGCTGACTCCCGCGCCGCAGGTGGCGACGGCGAACGAGGACCAGTCGGCCCTGATCCGCGAAGGCAAGCAGCTCTACGAGACCTCCTGCGTCACGTGCCACGGCGCCAACCTGCAGGGTGTGCAGGACCGCGGCCCCAGCCTGATCGGTGTCGGCGAGGCGGCCGTGTACTTCCAGGTCTCCACCGGCCGCATGCCGATGATGCGCAACGAGGCCCAGGCCGTGCGCAAGACGCCGAAGTTCGACGCGGCCCAGACGGACGCCCTCGGCGCCTACATCCAGGCCAACGGCGGCGGCCCGACGCTCATCCGTGACGAGAACGGTGAGATCGCCCAGTCCTCGCTGCGCGGCGACGACGTTGCCCGCGGCAGCGAGCTGTTCCGCCAGAACTGCGCCTCGTGCCACAACTTCACCGGCCGTGGCGGCGCGCTGTCGTCCGGCAAGTTCGCGCCGGCACTGGATCCGGCGAACGAGCAGCAGATCTACACGGCGATGCTGACCGGCCCGCAGAACATGCCCAAGTTCTCCGATCGTCAGCTCACGCTGGAGGAGAAGGAGGACATCATCGCCTACGTCAAGGCGTCCGGCGAGACGAACAGCCCCGGCGGATACGGCCTGGGCGGTTTCGGCCCCGCCTCCGAGGGCCCGGCGATGTGGGTGGTCGGGATCGTCGCCGTCGTCGGTGCGGCACTGTGGATCGGAGCAAGGTCATGAGTGGCGGCGAAACGCCGAACAAGCACACGATCGAGAACCTCGATCAGATGAGCCGCGACGATCTCGTCGCGCTCGGCACCAACCTCGACGGCGTGGACGTGGCGTTCCGCAAGGACCGCTGGCCCGTCGCGGGCACGCGCGCCGAGAAGCGCGCGGAACGGAACGTCGCCTTCTGGTTCGGGCTGGCGGGTGTGTCGGCTCTCGCGTTCATCGCGGTCTTCATCTTCTGGCCGTGGGAGTACCAGGGCCCCGGTGAGGACAACTACACGCTGTACAACCTGTACACGCCGCTGCTGGGCCTGACCCTGGGTCTGGCCATCCTCGGCGTCGGCGTCGGCGCGGTCCAGTTCACCAAGAAGTTCATCCCGGAGGAGGTGTCGATCCAGGATCGGCACGACGGAGTCTCCTCGGAGGTCGATCGGCGGACGATCGTCGCCGAGCTCTCCGACTCGCTGGACACCTCCACGCTGCCGCGTCGCAAGCTGATCAAGCGCACGGCGCTGTTCGGTGGCGGCGCGCTCGGCCTCGGCCTGATCATGCCGCTCGGCGGCCTGATCAAGAACCCCTGGGCCGAGGGCGACGAGTCGCCGCTGTGGGTCTCGGGCTGGACCCCCCGGTACCCGGGCGAGACGATCTACCTGCGCCGCGACACCGGACGCCCGAACGACATCGTCCTGGTCCGCCCGGAGGACCTCGATGCCGGCGGTATGGAGACCGTGTTCCCCTTCCGCGAGTCGGACCGCGGTGACGAGCACGCCCTCCTCGAGGGCCTGCGCGGCATCCGCAACGCCGTCATGCTGATCCGTCTCCGCACCGAGGACACGGCGAAGGCGATCAAGCGCAAGGGCCAGGAGAGCTTCAACTACGGCGACTACTTCGCCTACTCGAAGATCTGTACCCATCTGGGCTGCCCGACGTCGTTGTACGAACAGCAGACCAACCGCATCCTGTGCCCCTGCCACCAGTCGCAGTTCAATGCCCTGGAGTACGGCAAGCCCCTGTTCGGTCCTGCTGCTCGCGCACTGCCGCAGTTGCCTATTACAGTGAACGAAGAGGGCTTCCTCGTCGCCAACGGTGACTTCATCGAGGCTCTCGGTCCGGCATTTTGGGAGCGTCGCCCGTGAGTACTGCAACACCATCCCGCGCCGCCCACGCGGCGGAGAACATCGACTCGCGCTATCACCCGGCGGCCGGGCTGCGGCGTCAGATCAACAAGGTGTTCCCCACCCACTGGTCCTTCCTCCTGGGTGAGATCGCCCTGTACAGCTTCGTGATCCTGTTGATCTCGGGCGTGTACCTGACGCTGTTCTTCGATCCGTCCCTCGCGCACGTCACCTACGACGGCGCCTACACCCCGCTGCGCGGCGTCACGATGTCGCGTGCGTACGAGACGACCCTGGATATCTCCTTCGAGGTGCGCGGCGGTCTGTTCGTCCGGCAGATCCACCACTGGGCTGCGCTGATGTTCGCCGCGTCGATCATCGTGCACCTGCTGCGCGTGTTCTTCACCGGTGCGTTCCGCCGTCCGCGTGAAGCGAACTGGGTGATCGGCTCGCTGCTGCTGATCCTGGCGATGTTCGAGGGCTTCTTCGGCTACTCGCTGCCCGACGACCTGCTTTCCGGCACCGGCCTGCGCGCCGCGCTGTCCGGCATCACCATCAGCATCCCGGTGATCGGCACCTGGATGCACTGGCTGATCTTCGGCGGCGACTTCCCCGGCATGCTCATCATCCCGCGCCTGTACGTCGCGCACGTGCTGCTGATTCCGGGCATCATCCTCGCCCTGATCGCAGCCCACCTGGCCCTGGTCTGGTACCAGAAGCACACCCAGTTCCCCGGCCCCGGCCGTACCGAGCAGAACGTCGTCGGTGTCCGGATCCTGCCGGTGTTCGCGGTCAAGTCCGGTGCGTTCTTCGCCATCACCTTCGCAGTGCTGGCGCTGATGAGCGGTCTGCTGCAGATCAACCCGGTCTGGAACATCGGCCCGTACAACCCGTCGCAGGTGTCCGCCGGCTCGCAGCCCGACATCTACATGATGTGGACGGACGGCCTGGCCCGTATCTGGCCGGCGTGGGAGATCTACCTGTTCGGCCGCTACACGATCCCCGCGGTGTTCTGGATCGCAGTGATCATGGGCCTGGTCTTCACGGTGCTCATCGCCTACCCGTGGATCGAGAAGAAGTTCACCAAGGACGATGCGCACCACAACCTGCTGCAGCGTCCGCGGGACGTGCCGGTCCGGACCGCGATCGGCGCGATGGCTCTGACGTTCTACGCCATCGCGACCATCATGTGCATCAACGACATCATCGCCTACAAGTTCGACATCTCGCTGAACGCGATGACGTGGATCGGCCGCATCGGCATCCTGCTCGGCCCGCCGCTCGCCTACTACCTGACCTACCGGTTCTGCCTGGGCCTGCAGCGCAGCGACCGCCAGGTGCTCGAGCACGGCATCGAGACGGGCATCGTCCGTCGCCTGCCGCACGGCGAGTACATCGAGATCCACCAGCCGCTCGGCCCGGTGGACGAGCACGGTCACCCGATTCCGCTCGAGTACCAGGGTGCTCCGGTGCCGAAGCGGATGAACAAGCTCGGCACCGCCGGCAAGCCCGGCGCGGGCAGCTGGTGGAGCGCGGACCCGGCCGAGGAGGCGACGGCACTCGAGGCCGCGCACCACGAGGCCGAGGTCGAGCAGCGCGCCATCCTGAGCGAGTACCAGACGCGCGTCCACGGCACCACGGACGGCGACGGCAAGGCGCACTGACGGTCGCTCGAGTCCGAAACCACGGGAGGGGCCCCGAACCGGAAACGGTTCGGGGCCCCTCCCGTTTCTCCGTGGTCCTCTGCGGTTTCGTTCCCCTGCGGCCTCCGGTCCGAGCGGGCGACCGGAGCCGGTCCCCGCACCCCACCCCTCCCCCACTGCGACGGACGGCAGGGAACCCCGAGCGGACCGTCGGCTCACCGGCCCTCGGACGGGCCGGGCGTGTCGTGGTACGCGAGTGGTGCGAGCGCGGCACCGCATCGGCGTCGGCCCGGGGCGCGCAGTGTCCTGCCGCCGCGTTCCGCGCAGTGTCCTGCCGCCGCGTTCCGACGGACCACCCGGGTTCGGTTCCGACCCGCGGCGCGGTACCACTCCACCGCCGGCACGACGGCGAGCGCCGCCTCGACGGGGTCCCCGCCGTAGTACATCAGCAGCGCGCCCGCCTGTAGATCCGCCGTGGCCATGCCGGGCGGTGGGTGGGCGTGAAGGCTCTTGGCCAGGATCGCGGGTGCAGCTCCGGCGAGGAACAGGATCACCGCCCGTATCCGAGACCGTAGCGGTGCCGGACGGGGTCGACCTGGCAGATTGCGAGTGCGCCATCGTCAGCGGCACCCGTCGCGCGGGGTCCGGCCGCAGACCTTGCCGCGCTCGGAACTGGCGGTCGACGTACTGCACGAAGCGGTGCACGCCCTCGTCACCGGTGCGGTCGCGGACGTTCCGGCGGCCCGGCGGGGCCTCGGTCCGGGACAGCGGCACGCCGCGCAACTGCCCGGTCGGCACCCCGGCGTCGATCCCTTTCCCCACGACCGGGCCATGGGACGATTCCCCCGGTGGCACCCCGGCGGGCCGTGATGCGAACCGCCGGGCGCGGCGAGAACGACCCGATGCTCCCCCGACCGGGCACGGAAACGGCCGCGGGGCGGCCTCACCGTGTGGTGAGGCCGCCCCGCGGCATCGGATCTACGCGCTGTGTGCGCTCAGTGCTTCTCGGGTCCGACGTGGTACTCGAACACCAGGCCGGCCGCAGCAGCGAGGATCAGGATCACGGCGAGAACGATCAGCCACGGCTGGAAGAACGCCAGCGCGATGGCGGCGAAGGCAGCCGCCCCGGCCAGCAGGATCGGCCAGTAGCTACCCGCGCTGAAGAAGCCCAGGTCGCCTGCGCCGTCGCTGATCTCGGCCTCCTCGTAGTCCTCCGGGCGGGTGTCGAGGCGACGGGCCACGAACCGGAAGTAGGTGCCGACGATGAGCGTCAGGCCGGCGGAGAGCACGATCGCCGTCAGGCCGGCCCACTCGATGCCCGTGCGGGACAGGCCGGTGAACACTCCGTACACGATGGCGACGAGCACGAAGAACACCGTCACGACTTCGAAGAGCTTGGCTTCGATCTTCATATCAGCTTGTCCTTGGTCGGAGGTTTACCGTCAGTTGCCCGCGGTGACGACACCACTGGCCGCGCGATCGGTGCGGTCGGTCTTGAACGGGGTGGTGGACGTCGCGACCGGGGACTCGCCGATGCGCTCGAGCGCCTGCGCGTTGGTCAGGCCCTGGCCACCGTCGTCGCGGGGCTTGCGGAGCTCGATGTACTCCGCGAACCGCTCCGGGCTCACCGCGCGGACCTCGAAGTTCATCATCGCGTGGTAGGTGCCGCACATCTCGGCGCAGCGGCCGACGAACGCGCCTTCCTCCTGGATCTCGGAGATCTGGAAGACCGGATCGGAGCTGTTGTTCAGCGGGTTCGGGTTGACGTCACGCTTGAACAGGAACTCCGGCACCCAGAAGGAGTGGATCACGTCGGACGAGGCGAGCACGAACTCGATCCGGCGATCGGTCGGCAGGACGAGGACAGGGATCTCGTTGCTGGTGCCGATCGTCTCGATCTTGTTGTAGTGCAGGTACGACAGGTCCTCGGTCTCCTGGCCGTGGATCGGGGCCGGGATCTCGTGCTCGCCGCCGGCATGCTCCTCGGTGTCGCCCTCGACCGCGGCCTGCGCGATCTCGTCCGTCCCCTCGTAGCGCGCCGTGCCCTCACCGAGGTCGACGGTGCGGTAGCCGAACTTCCAGTTCCACTGGAACGCCGTGACGTCGACGACGACGTTCGGGTTGTCCTCCTTCTCGAGGACGTAGTTCTGCACCACCACGGTGAAGTAGAACAGCACCGCGATGATGACGAACGGGACCGCCGTGTACAGCAGCTCGAGCGGCACGTTGTAGGCCGTCTGCCGCGGGAACTCCGGCGAGTCCTTCTTCTTGCGGTGGAAGATGACCACCCAGAAGGTCAGGCCCCACACCAGTACACCCATGACGAGGGCGGCGACGACCGACCACGTCCACAGTTCACGCATACGCTCGGCCTGCGGGGTAATCCCCTCCGGCCAGCCGAAACGCAGGACTTCCTCGCTGCTACATCCCGTCAGCAGCACGGCTGCAATACCGAGAGATACTGCCAGCCCGAACCGCCGAAGGATCCGACCTTGCGCCACGTTCACGCCTTCCTGATCGCCGCAATTCCACTAGGGCACACCCGGAGGGCAGACCCAATTACTACGCAGCGTAGACCAAACCCGGCCGCGATCCATCCCCGGGGCGCACACAACGTGTCGCGTCGTCGCGTGCCCGCTGCTCACGCCCCGGGTCGACGCCGGCCACCGGCTGCCGCGACCCCCGGGCTGCGGCATACTGCCATGCAGACCGTCGGTCCCTGCTGCGGCAACATCCCGGGGGCCGAATCCATCCCAACCGGAATGAGGTATCGGACGCCGTGTGCGGACTGCTCGGGTTACTGACCACTGACGGCACCAGCGACGACGCCGTCGCCAGGGTCGACTCCGCGATGCACTGCCTGCGCCACCGCGGACCGGACGAGCACGGCACCTGGCACGACGGCGACCTGGTCTACGGGTTCAACCGGCTGTCGATCATCGACATCGCGCACTCGCACCAGCCGCTGCGGTGGGGCCCGCCGGAGTTCCCGCAGCGCTACGCCCTGACCTTCAACGGTGAGATCTACAACTACGTGGAGCTGCGGGCCGAGCTGGCGGAGAAGTACGGGGCGCAGTTCGCCACCGAGGGGGACAGCGAGACCATCGTCGCCGCGTACCACCACTGGGGCACGGAGGCGGTGCGACGGTTGCGGGGCATGTTCGCGTTCGCGATCTGGGACACCGAGACGCGCGAGCTGTTCCTCGCCCGCGACCCGTTCGGCATCAAGCCGCTGTTCCTCGCCACGGGCACCGGCGGCACCGCCTTCGGCAGCGAGAAGAAGAGCCTGCTCGAGCTGGCCGATCTGATCGGGATCGGCACCGAACTCGACCCCCGGGCCGTCGAGCACTACACGGTGCTGCAGTACGTTCCCGAGCCGGAGACCCTGCACAAGGAGATCCGGCGGCTCGAGTCCGGCTGCTACGCCCGGGTGCGCCCGGGGGGCCGGCCGGAGATCACGCGTTACTTCGAGCCGACGTTCCCTGTCCGGCCCTTTGCCGCGGGCCGCGGGCGCGACCGGTACCGGGAGATCGCCGAGGCGCTTGAGGACTCCGTTGCCAAGCACATGCGTGCCGACGTGACGGTCGGGTCGTTCCTGTCCGGCGGCATCGACTCCACGGCGGTCGCGGCGCTCGCGATGCGGCACAATCCGAACCTGATCACGTTCACCACCGGGTTCGAGCGCGAGGGCTACTCGGAGGTCGACGTGGCGGCCGAGTCCGCCGCCGCGATCGGCGCCCGCCACGTCGTCAAGGTCGTCTCCCCCGCCGAGTTCGCCGCGGCGATCCCCGAGATCGTGTGGTATCTGGACGACCCCGTCGCCGATCCCGCGCTGGTGCCCCTGTGGTTCGTCGCCAAGGAGGCCCGCAAGCACGTGAAGGTGGTGCTCTCCGGGGAGGGCGCCGACGAGTTGTTCGGCGGCTACACCATCTACCGCGAGCCGCTGTCGCTGAAGCCGTTCGAGTACCTGCCGAAGCCGTTGCGGCGCGCGGCCGGGAAGCTGTCGGAGCGCATCCCGGAGGGCACCCGCGGCAAGAGCCTGCTGCATCGCGGGTCGATGAACCTCGAGGAGCGGTACTACGGCAACGCCCGCAGCTTCAACGACGCGCAGCTGCGGGCGGTGCTGCGCGACTTCCGTCCGGAATGGACGCATCAGGACGTCACCGCGCCGATCTACGCCCGCTCCGCCGGCTGGGATCCCGTCGCGCGGATGCAGCACCTCGACCTGTTCACGTGGCTGCGCGGCGACATCCTCGTCAAGGCCGACAAGATGACGATGGCGAACTCGCTGGAACTGCGGGTGCCGTTCCTGGATCCCGAGGTCTTCCGCGTCGCCTCGCAGGTGCCGCTGGATCAGAAGATCACGAAGAACACCACCAAGTACGCGCTGCGCCAGGCCCTCGAGGGCATCGTCCCGCCGCACGTGCTGCACCGCGCGAAGCTCGGCTTCCCCGTGCCGCTGCGGCACTGGCTGCGCGGCCCGGAGCTGTTCGAGTGGGCCCGCGCCGTGATCGCCGAGTCGGGCACCGAGCACCTGCTGGACAAGGCGGCCGTCGGCCGGATGCTCGACGAGCACCGCGAGGGCCGCGTCGATCACAGCCGCCGGCTGTGGACGGTGCTGGTGTTCATGATCTGGCACGGCATCTTCGTCGAGCAGCGCATCGTGCCGGACATCCAGGAGCCGGCCTACCCCGTCGAGGTGTAGGGCCGCTGCGCGGCCGGTGTGTCCTTTGGGCGGTGGGAACCGCCCAAAGGACACACCGGCCGGTCACGGCAGGATCGCGGCGATCTCGTCCGCGGCCGTCTGCCCGTACGCGACCGCCAGCCGCTTGACCGCGTCGGGGCGGTCGAAGGTCCATTCCTGGGTGCCGGTCGTCTCGAGCACGAGCACCGCGACGAGCGAGCCGAGCTGGGCGGCACGCTCGAGGCTGAGGCCCGCGCGGTGTCCCAGCAGGAAGCCCGCCCGGAACGCGTCGCCGACGCCGGTGGGATCCACCTTGGCCCGCTCGGGCACGACCCCGACGTGAATCCGGCGGCCGTCCCGTTCGACGATCTCGACGCCGTGGCCGCCGAGTGTGGTGACGCGCAGGCCGACCATTGCGCGGATCTGCTCCTCGGACAGGCCGGTCTTCTGCTGCAGCAGTCCCCACTCGTACTCGTTGGTGAACAGGTAGGCGGCACCGTCGATCAGCCGGGCCGCCTCGTCGCCGCTGAGACGGGCGAGCTGCTGGGACGGGTCGGCCGCGAACGGCATGCCGAGCTGCCGGCACTCGTCGGTGTGCCGGGCCATCGCCTCCGGGTCGTTGGCGCCGATCAGGACCAGGTCGACTCCGTGCGCCCCGGTCACGTCGGCGAGGGAAATGTCCCGGGCCTCGGACATCGCGCCGGGGTAGAACGAGGCGATCTGTGCCATCGCCTCGTCGGTCGTGCACACGAAGCGCGCGGTGTGCGCGGTCTGCGACACGTGCACGGGGTCGCAGTTGACGCCGTTGCCCTCGAGCCACGCACGGTACTCGGCGAAGTCGGCGCCGACCGCCCCGACGAGCACCGGCGACCCGCCGAGCACGCCCATCGCGTAGGCGATGTTGCCGCCCACGCCGCCGCGACGGACCACCAGGTCGTCGACCAGGAAGCTGAGCGAGATGTGGCTGAGCTGGTCTGCGACGAGCTGCTCGGCGAAGCGTCCGGGGAAACGCATGAGGTGGTCGGTGGCGATGGAACCGGTCACGGCGATGGTCACGTGGCTGGGCCTTTCAGCGAAGGACTGGGACCGATCTCACGCTACCCGCACCCACCCGCACAGCACTGCGGCCCCGACGCGAGTGCGCGTCGGGGCCGCAGTGCGGACCGCGCCCTTCGGACACGGGCGGACTTACGTCAGTTGAACGAATCGCCGCAGGCGCAGGAGCCGGTGGCGTTCGGGTTGTCGATCGTGAAGCCCTGCTTCTCGATCGTGTCGACGAAGTCGATCGACGCGCCTTCGACGTAGGGGGCGCTCATGCGGTCGACGGCGAGGATGACGCCGCCGAAGTCGCGGGTGAGGTCACCGTCGAGCGTCCGGTCGTCGAAGAACAGCTGGTAGCGAAGGCCCGCACACCCACCCGGCTGCACGGCGATGCGCAGCGAGAGGTCGTCGCGGCCCTCCTGGTCGAGCAGCGCCTTCGCCTTGGCGGAGGCGGCCTCGGTCATGGTGACGCCGTGAGTGGCGGTCTCTTCCTGCACAGTCATGGGCGCTCCCTAGTCTTTCGTGTTCAAACCCGGTTGCCTCAACGGTACCGCGCGCGCATCTATTCCTCATGCGCGCCTCGGACCGCACGCGGGCCTGACCGGGGGCGATTTTCCGGCCGGGACGGTTTTCCCATAGCCTGGAGGGGTGAAGTTGCTACGCCGCGGCGGTTCCGACGAATCCGACAACGGGGACCTCGGCGCGTCCGAGTCCGTCGCCTCCCCGCAGTCCGAGGAGGGCAAGGGGACGACCGGCAAGGGTCGCCCGACCCCGAAGCGCCGAGAGGCCGAGGCCCGCCGGCGTGGTCCCGTCGCTCCGGCCCCGTTGACCGCCAAGGAAGCCAGGGCGCGCCGCAAGGCCGCCAAGCAGTCCCTCTCCAAGGAGGAGCGCAAGGCGCAGTCCGCGGAGCGCCGCGCCGCCGCCGGCGAGCGCCGCACCCGCATGCTCGCGGGCGAGGAGAAGTACCTGCTGCCGCGCGACAAGGGGCCCGTGCGGGCCTACGTGCGCGACCTGGTGGACAGCCGCCGCAACCTCGTGGGCCTGTTCATGCCCATGGCGCTGATCCTGATCATGACGATGTTCCTCGGGCCGGTGGTCCAGCAGTACGTGACGCTCGCGATGTTCGCGATGATCGTGCTCATGGTGATCGAGGGGATCTACCTCGGCCGCCTCGTGAACAAGAAGGCCCGGGCCCGCTTCCCCGACACCACGGAGGGCGGCTTCGGCCTGGGGTGGTACGCGTTCGTGCGAGCCTCGCAGATCCGCAAGCTCCGGGCGCCGCTGCCGCGGGTTTCCCCCGGCGACGCCGTCTGACCGCGCGGGCCGGCGCACCGGTCAGTGATGCGGTGCTCGGCGCGCATCGATCGTGCTGCGCACCCAGCCGGCCCACGGGTCGCCCCGGAGGGGCGACGACGGATCCTGCGGCCGGAAGTGATTGTGGCGCCACCAGGCCCGCGTCACCCACCGCGGGGCGGGACGGGAACGGGCCCGCGCGAGTTCGAGGCCGGCGACGAGCGCGGCCAACACGAGGACGATCACGACGACCTGGCTCATGACGGACAGTCTGTCGCCGGTGCAACGCCCGAGACAGTGGCAGCAAAGCCATCTACCGTCGATTTTCTGCCACAGCGCCGGTTGGTAGCGTCCAGCGGTGGCTTCGGCCTCCGCCACTTCGTGAAAGGTGCCCCGTGAGCAGCGACTCCGTCCACTCCGCCGACGTCGTCTTCCCGCCCGTCGTCGCCCCCGACCGGGAGGTCCGCCGGCGCGCCGACGCCCGGCAGCGCGATCTCACCAAGCCTGCCGGTTCCCTCGGCCGGCTGGAGGAGCTGGGGTGCTGGGTCGCGTCCTGCCAGGGGCAGGTGCCGCCCCGCCCGTTCACCCGTCCCCGGGTGGTGGTGTTCGCCGGCGATCACGGTGTGGCCCGCGGCGGCGTCTCGGCGTATCCCCCCGAGGTGACCGCTCAGATGGTCGCCAACTTCCTCGCCGGCGGCGCCGCCGTCAACGTTCTCGCCGCCACCGCCGGCGCCGGGGTCCGGGTGGTGGACATGGCCGTCGACGGGGACACGGATCCGGCGGTCTCCGCACACAAGGTGCGCCGGTCGAGCGGCTCCATCGACCGGGAGGACGCGCTCACCGAAGAAGAGACCCTCCAGGCGATCATCGCCGGGCGAGCCGTCGCCGACGAGGAGGTCGACGCGGGAGCCGACCTGCTCGTCGCGGGCGACATGGGGATCGGCAACACCACCCCCGCGACGGCGCTGATCGCCACGCTCACGGGCACCGAGCCCGTCGCGGCCGTGGGACGCGGCACCGGCATCGACGACGCCGCCTGGATGCGCAAGGTCGCCGCGATCCGCGACGCGATGCGCCGCGCCCGGCCCCACGCCCGCAACCCGGTGGCGCTGCTGCGCACCGCCGGAGGCGCCGACCTCGCCGCGATGGCCGGGTACCTCGCGCAGGCGTCGGTGCGCCGGACCCCGGTCGTGCTCGACGGGGTCGTCGTCACCGCCGCGGCGCTCGTCGCCGAGGAACTCGCCCCGGGAGCCCGGGACTGGTGGATCGCCGGGCACCGCTCCACCGAACCGGCCCACACGCTGGCCCTGCGGCACCTGAACCTGGATCCCCTCGTCGACCTGGGGATGCGCCTCGGCGAGGGCTCGGGGGCGGTCGCCGCGCTGCCGATCCTGCACGGTGCGGTGGCGGTTCTCACGAACATGGCGACGTTCGCCGAGGCCGGCGTGAGCACCCGCGACGAGGACGCCACGCCGGTCGCCGATCCGCGCGACGACTGATGCGTGGCATCGCCCTGCGGCGACTGATGCGCGGCATCGCCCTGCGGCGACCGATGCGCGGCATCGCCCTCGCCCTCTCCTGGCTCACCGTGCTGCCGGTTCAGGGACCGGGGCGCATCGATCGCGGCACCGGGGGCGCGGCCATCGCCGCGGCGCCGGTCGCCGGCCTCGTGCTGGGTCTCGGCGCCGCAGGCGTGCTGTGGGCGGCGGTCGCCGCCGGCTGCACTCCCCTGCTCGCCGGCCTGATCGGGGTGGGTTTCCTGGGCCTCGCGACGCGCGGCATGCACCTCGACGGCCTGTGCGACACGGCCGACGGGCTCGGCTGTTACGGACCGCCGGAGCGGGCTCGTGAGGTGATGAAGTCGGGCGGCGCCGGACCGTTCGGGGTGGCCACCCTGGTGGTCGTGCTCGGTGCGCAGGCCGCCTCGTTCGGGGCGCTCGCCGACGCGCGATCCTGGCCCGCCGTGATCCTCGCTGTCACCGCCGGCCGGGTCGCGGTCGTCCTCGCCTGCCGACGCGGCGTGGCCGCAGCCCCGGGCAGCGGGTTCGGTGCCCTGGTGGCGGGGACACAGCCGCTCGGGGTGGGCGCCCTGTGGGCCGGCGTCGCGCTCGTCGCGGCGGCCTGGTGCGTGCCCGGCTCCTGGTGGGCCGGCCCGGCGACGGTCGCCGTGGCGCTCGGTGCGGCACTGTTGCTGGTGCGGCACTGCGTCCGCCGGTTCGGCGGCCTCAACGGCGACGCGCTCGGGGCCGGCCTCGAGACGACGGTGACGATCGTGGCCGCGGCGCTGAGCGCGGCCGTCGCATAGGCCCGGCCGAGCCGGGCTCAGTGCAGGGCCCGGCCGAGCCGGGCTCAGCGCAGGGTGGTGAGCCAGCCGTGGGTGTCGGCGAACGTCCCCCGCTGGATGCCGGTGAGGGTGTCGCGCAGGGCCATGGTGACCTCGCCGGGCTCGCCGTCGGCCACGGTGAACTCGCCGTCCCGGCTCTTGACGGTGCCGACCGGGGTGATGACCGCCGCCGTGCCGCACGCGAAGACCTCGGTGATCTCGCCGCTGGCGACCTTCGACTCCCATTCCTCCACCGAGATCTTGCGCTCCTCCACCTCGAGGCCGGCGTCCCTGGCCAGGGTGAGCAGGGAGTCACGGGTGATGCCGGGCAGCAGCGAGCCGGACAGCTCCGGCGTCACCAGCCTCGCATCGGCGCCCGATCCGAAGATGAAGCACAGGTTCATGCCACCCATCTCCTCGATGTAGCGGCGCTCGACGGCGTCGAGCCACACGACCTGGTCGCAGCCCTGCTCGGTGGCCTGTGCCTGCGCCAGCAGCGACGCGGCATAGTTCCCGGAGAACTTGGCGTCGCCCGTGCCGCCCGGCGCGGCCCGCACGTACTCCTGCGAGATCCACACGCTCACCGGCTTGACGCCGCGGGGGAAGTACGCGCCAGCCGGGGACGCGATCAGCATGTACCGGTACTGGTTCGCGGGCCGCACGCCGAGACCCGCTTCGGTGGAGAACATGAACGGCCGCAGATACAGCGACTCCTCGCCGCCGGCGGCGGGCACCCATTCGTGGTCGGCCTCGACCAGCTCCGCGATCGAACGGACGAACAACTCGTCCGGCAGCTCGGCCATCGCCAGGCGCCGCGAGGACCGACGCATCCGTTCGGCGTTGGAGTACACGCGGAAGGCCGCGATGCTGCCGTCGGGCTGCCGGTAGACCTTCAGACCCTCGAAGATCGCCTGCCCGTAGTGCAGCACCATCGCGGCCGGATCGAGCTGCATCGGCCCGTACGGCTGGACGGTGGCGTCGTGCCAGCCGCGGCCCTCGGTGTAGTCGATCGTGACCATGTGATCGGTGAAGTACCGGCCGAACCCCGGATCCGCCAATATCTCTCCACGCCGCTCCGCGGAGGCGGGCGAGGGGTGCGGAACGTGGGCGAATTCGAGGACACCGGTCATGACCGTTGATCCTATCGAACCGCCCGCGCCGCCCTACTTGGTGTGGTCGGGGACGAACGGTGGGACGACCAACTGGGCGCGCAGGGCACGTCCCCGGACGTCGACCGCGACCTCGTCACCGGCGGCCAGGCCCGCCGCCGTATCGAGGAGGGCCAGCGCGATGCCGACCTTGAGCGTCGGGGAGAACGTGCCGGACGTGGTCTCCCCCACCGTGTTTCCGTCGCGCAGCACCTTCAGGTCCGGCCGCAGCACGCCACGGTCGAGCGCCTGCAGCCCCCACAGCCGCCGCGCGGGACCGGACTCCTTCTCCGCGACGAGCGCCGCACGCCCCCGGAACGCCGGCTTGCTCCAGCCCACCGCCCAGCCGCAACGGGCCTGCAGGGGCGAGATCGCCTCCGACAGCTCGTGCCCGTGCAGCGGGTAGCCCATCTCGGTGCGCAGAGTGTCGCGGGCCCCGAGCCCGGCAACCTGACCGCCGGCGGCGCGCACGGCGTCGGCCAGCGCCCGGAACAGCACCTCGGCGTCGGCCCAGCGCGGCACCAGTTCGAAGCCGCGCTCACCGGTGTAGCCGGTGCGACACACGCGGACCGGCACGCCGTTCCACTGCGCGTCCACGAAGCTCATGTAGCCGAGGTCGGTGGGCAGCCCCAGCCCCTGCAGAACGGCTTCGGAGTTCGGTCCCTGCACGGCGAAGACGCCGTGGTCGCGGTGCTGGTTCGTCACCGTCACGCCCTCGGGCGCGTTCGCGGCGAGGACGGCGACGACCGCGGCGGTGTTCGCGGCGTTCGGCACGAGGAACAGCTCCTCGTCGGAGACGTAGTAGACGATCAGGTCGTCGGTGACACCCCCGGACTCGGTACAGCAGAGGGTGTACTGCGCCTTGCCCGGGCCGATCTTGCGCAGGTCGTTGGTGAGCGTCGAGTTGACGTAGTCGGCCGCGCCCGGACCGGCGACGAGGGCCTTGCCCAGATGGCTGACGTCGAACAGGCCCACGTTCTCACGCACGGCGGTGTGCTCGGCGACGGTGCCGGCGTACGAGACCGGCATCTGCCAGCCACCGAAGGCCGCGAAGGTCGCACCGAGCTCGGTGTGGACGGCGTGGATCGGGCCCTGCAGCAGTGACTGGTCGCTCATGCGCCCCACGCTATCCCACCCCCCGGGATCATTAGCATCGGTGCCACGACCCCCTTCCCCCTAGGAGACGCCTGTGAGTGCCATTTCGCCCACCCTCCCCGAACTCGTTCTCGCCGGAAGCGTTTCCAAGCGCGCGGACGTCCTCGTCATCGGCCTGACCGCAGGCGACGACGGTCCCGAGGCCCTGCTCGGCGACGGACTGGTAGACGAGGACGTCCTCGGCGGGCTGCTCGACGCCCTGCAGTCCGTGGGCGCCAAGGGCAAGGCCGAGGAGGTCACGCGGATCCCCGCGCCCGCCGCCCTGCCGGTCACCAGCGTGCTCGCCGTCGGGCTCGGCGCCGCCGGCAAGATCGACGCCGAACAGGTGCGCCGCTCCGCCGGCGCCGCGGCGCGCGTCCTCGCCGGCGCCTCCGTGGTCGCGACGACCCTGTCCGCCGTGGATCTCGGCGCCGCCGCGGAGGGCTTCGCGCTCGGCGCGTACACGTTCACCGAGTTCCGCACCGCCAAGTCGAACTCCGACGACGCGCAGCCACCCGCCCGGATCGAGCTGCTCGTCGCGTCGCCGCGCGCCCGCGAGGTCAAGGCCGCGCTGGCCCGGGCGACGGCCGTCGCCGAGGCGGTCGCCACCGCCCGCGAGTTCGTCAACACCCCGCCGAGCCACCTGTTCCCGGCCGAGTTCGCCGACCGCGCGCAGGCGCTCGGCACCGCCGCCGGGCTGCGGGTCGAGGTGCTGGACGAGAAGGCGCTCGAGCAGCAGGGCTACGGCGGCATCGTCGGGGTCGGCAAGGGGTCGTCGCGCCCGCCGCGGCTCGTGCGGCTGAGCTACTCCGCCAAGAAGCGCAAGGCCCCGAAGGTGGCGCTCGTCGGCAAGGGCATCACGTTCGACACCGGCGGCATCTCCATCAAGCCGGCCGCCGGGATGGAGAACATGACGTCCGACATGGGCGGGGCCGCGGCGGTGGTCGCGACGGTCGTGCTCGCCGCGAAGCTCGGGGTGGCGGCAGACGTGACCGCGACGGTGCCGATGGCCGAGAACATGCCGTCCGCGACGGCACAGCGTCCCGGCGACGTGCTCACCCAGTACGGCGGCACCACCGTCGAGGTGATCAACACCGACGCCGAGGGTCGTCTCATCCTTGCCGACGCCATCGTCCGTGCCTGCGAGGACGCGCCCGACTACCTGATCGACACCGCGACGCTCACGGGCGCGCAGATGGTCGCCCTGGGGACGCGGACGCCGGGCGTCATGGGCACCGACGAGTTCCGGGACCGTGTCGCACGGCTCTCGCAGGAGGTGGGCGAGAACGGGTGGGCGATGCCGCTGCCGGCCGAGCTGCGCGCGGACCTGAACTCCCGGGTGGCCGACCTGGCCAACGTCACGCCGCACCGGTGGGGCGGGATGCTCGCCGCCGGCCTGTATCTGAAGGAGTTCGTCGCCGAGGGCGTGCAGTGGGCCCACATCGACGTGGCCGGGCCGGCTTTCAACACCGGAAGCCCGTTCGGCTACGTCGGCAAGGGCGGCACCGGTGTGCCGGTGCGCACCCTCTTCGCCGTCATCGAGGACATCGCGGACAACGGCTGATCCGTCCGGCGCGTCCCTGCCGGGCGGCAGGGACGCGCGGGCGCGCGTGACCCAACCCTCGTCGAACGCCGCGATTGGATCAGTGCAAGGATGGTCGAGGTCATACCCGGCATCGGGTGTGGTCTCAACCGAACACCGCAAGACACCGCACGAGACCGTGGCCTCGAGCACAATGGTCTGCGACCACACAATGGTCCGCGACCATCGGTCGGCACAACTCAACACACCCGAACACAACCGTCGAGGAGTCAACAGACATGGCCTTCTCCGTCCAGATGCCAGCGCTTGGTGAGAGCGTCACCGAGGGAACTGTCACGCGATGGCTCAAGCAGGAAGGAGACACGGTCGAAGTCGACGAGCCGCTGCTCGAAGTTTCCACGGACAAGGTCGACACCGAGATCCCCTCGCCCGCGGCCGGTGTGCTGGTGAAGATCGTCGCCCAAGAGGACGAGACGGTCGAGATCGGCGGCGAGCTGGCGGTGATCGGTGACTCCGCCGACGACGCGGGATCGTCCACCACCCCCGCTGCCGCCCCGACCGAAGAGGCGGCACCCGCGGAGCAGCCCACCCCCGAGCCCGAGCCGGAACCCGAGCCCGCTCCGGCTCCGTCCGGCTCCGACGCCGGCGCCGCCGAGGGCACCCCGGTCACCATGCCGGCGCTCGGCGAGTCCGTGACCGAGGGCACCGTCACCCGGTGGCTGAAGTCCGTCGGTGACGAGGTCGCGGTCGACGAACCCCTGCTCGAGGTGTCCACCGACAAGGTCGACACGGAGATCCCGTCCCCGGTTGCCGGTGTGCTCCTCGAGATCAACGCCCAGGAGGACGAGACCGTCGAGGTCGGTGGGCAGCTCGCGGTGATCGGATCGGGAACCCCGGCCGCGGCGCCGTCGAAGCCCGAGCCGAAGCCGGAACCGAAGCCCGAGCCGAAGCCCGAGCCGGCGAAGCAGGCGGCCCCCGAGCCGGCGAAGCAGCCCGCCCCGGAGCCGGTGAAGCAGGCCGCTCCGGCCGCCGCTCCGGCCCCCGCGGCCGAGGAAACCTCGGGTGGAGCCACGCCGTACGTGACGCCCCTCGTCCGCAAGCTCGCTGCCGAGCACGGCGTCGACCTGTCGACGGTGTCCGGCACCGGTGTCGGCGGCCGCATCCGCAAGCAGGACGTGCTCGCCGCTGCCGAGGCCGCGAAGGCCCCCGCCGCCCAGGCGCCGGCGCCCGCCGCCAAGGCTCCGGCCGCCGCTCCGGCCGCAACCGCCGGTGTCCGTCCCGAGCTCGCCCACCTGCGCGGCACCACGCAGAAGGTCAACCGGATCCGCCAGATCACCGCGATCAAGACCCGCGAGTCCCTGCAGACCACCGCGCAGCTCACCCAGACCTTCGAGGTCGACGTCACCAAGATCGCGCACCTGCGGGCGCAGGCCAAGGCGACCTTCGCCGAGCGCGAGGGCGTCAACCTGACCTTCCTGCCCTTCTTCGCGAAGGCCGTCGTCGAGGCCCTCAAGGCGCACCCGAACATCAACGCCTCCTACGACGAGGACAAGAAGGAGATCACCTACCACGCGGCCGAGCACCTCGGCATCGCCGTGGACACGGAGCAGGGTCTGCTCTCCCCGGTGATCCACAACGCCGGCGACCTGTCGCTGGCCGGCCTGGCCCGCGCGATCGCGGACATCGCCAAGCGTGCCCGCAGCGGTGGCCTCAAGCCGGACGAGCTGGCCGGTGGCACCTTCACGATCACGAACATCGGCAGCCAGGGCGCCCTGTTCGACACGCCGATCCTGGTGCCGCCGCAGGCGGCGATGCTGGGCACCGGTGCGATCGTCAAGCGGCCGGTGGTCGTCACCGACGAGGTGGGCAACGAGTCGATCGGTGTCCGTTCGATGTGCTACCTGCCGCTGACCTACGATCACCGCCTGATCGACGGGGCGGACGCGGGCCGGTTCCTCACCACGATCAAGCACCGCCTCGAGGAGGCGGCGTTCGAAGCCGACCTGGGCCTGTGACCCACGGGGTGTAGCCCGGCACTCACCGGACCCGCAGCGGGGGCATCGTCACACCGACGAGGCCCCCGCTTCCGTGTTCCGGTCCCTGCAGATGCGGGAGAATCACCGGCATGCGCATCCTCGTGGCCGGCTCGTCGGGGTTGATCGGAACTGCCTCGGTCGCGTGGCTGCGGGCGCACGACCACGAGGTGCGTCGCCTGGTGCGGCGTCCGCCGGGGGCGCCGGACGAGTGGTCCTGGGATCCGCGGACGGGTCGGGTCGATCCCGCGGCGCTCGACCGCGTCGACGCTGTGGTGAACCTGTGCGGGTCGAGCGTGGGTGCGCGGCGCTGGTCGGGCGCGGTCAAGCAGGAACTGCGCGACAGCCGGATCGTCCCCACCGACGTCCTCGCCGCCGCCGTCGCGGCCGCCGGGGTGCCGACGCTGGTCAATGCGGGCGCCGTCGGCTTCTACGGGGACACCGGCGAGACGGTGGTGGACGAATGCAGCCCTGCCGGGCAGGGGTTCGTGGCCGACCTGTGCCGCGACTGGGAGGCTGCCACGGCACCGGCGCGTGAGGCCGGGGTCCGCACGATCGTTCTCCGCACCGGGGTCGTGCTCGCGCCGCACGGGGGCATCCTGCGCCGGCTCGAGCCGCTGTTCCGGCTCGGGCTCGGTTCCCGGCTCGGCGACGGCCGGCAGTACATGTCGTGGGTGGCGATCGAGGATGCGGTGGCGGCGCTGGGCTTCGTCCTCGGTCGCGGCGACATCGCCGGACCGGTCGACGTCACCGGCCCGGCCCCCGTGACGAATGCCCGGTTCACCGAGGCGCTGGCGCACTCGGTGCACCGGCCCGCGCCGTGGACGACCCCCGGTTTCGTGGTCGGCGCGGTCGTCGGGGAAATGGCGCGCGCACTGGTGCTCACCGGGCAGCGTGCCCTGCCGGCGGTGCTCGAGTCGGCGGGCTTCGAGTTCCGGTATCCGACGATCGGTGCCGCCCTGGGAAACGCGCTCGCGTCCTGAAGTCACCTCTTCGCGACGGCCCCCCGACGGCGTAGGGTCGAGGACTATGAGCAGCGCATCTTCCTCCGCCCGTTTCGATTCCGAACCCGTCGCGGTGGCGCACCTGGGGCTGATCGGTTACCTCGAGGCGTGGGAGCGGCAACGGGAGATCGCCGCCGACCGGGCTGAGGGCCGCGGTGTCGACACCCTGATGTTGCTCGAGCATCCGCCCGTGTACACCGCCGGTAAGCGCACCGCCCCGGAGGACCGCCCCACCGACGGCACCCCGGTGATCGACGTCGACCGCGGGGGCAAGATCACGTGGCACGGCCCCGGCCAGCTGGTGGGCTACCCGATCATCCGGCTCGGCGAACCCATCGACGTCGTCGGCTACGTGCGACGTCTCGAGCAGGCCCTGATCGAGGTCTGCACCGACCTCGGGCTCACGTGCGGCCGCGTGGAGGGTCGCTCGGGCGTATGGCTGCCGGCCGAGCTGCGCGACGGGCACTGGCTGCCCGAGCGCAAGATCGCCGCTATCGGGGTGCGGGTGCAGCGCGGGGTGACGATGCACGGGTTCTCCCTCAACTGCGACGCCACCCTCGACGCGTTCGACTCGATCGTGCCGTGCGGCATCCGCGACGCGGGTGTCACCTCGCTCACGGGTGAGCTCGGACGGGACGTCACCGTCGCCGAGGTGATGCCGGCGGTGACGGCGGCGGTGATCGACGCTCTCGACGGCCGCCTGCCGGTGACGGACCACGACATCGAGCGGGTGACGTTCGAACAGGCCGTCGGTGCCGAGCCGCCGCAGACCCCGCGGCCGGAGTTCACCACGGTGCGGTACGGCTGATCGTCGCCCGCGAGGGCTGCGCCCCGGGGTGGGTCCGGCCGCCCCGGGGTGGGTCCGGCCGGTGCCGGCGGGCGTAGGATCGAGCCCGTGACTGTGGCCCCAGAAGGACGCAAACTGCTGCGGATCGAGACCCGAAACGCGCAGACGCCGATCGAACGCAAGCCGAACTGGATCAAGACCCGGGCGAAGATGGGCCCGGAGTACACCGAGCTGAAGGGACTGGTGCGGCGCGAGGGCCTGCACACGGTCTGCGAGGAAGCCGGTTGTCCCAACATCTACGAATGCTGGGAGGACCGGGAGGCGACGTTCCTCATCGGCGGCGAGCAGTGCACCCGTCGATGCGATTTCTGCCAGATCGACACCGGTAAGCCCACCGAGCTCGATCGCGACGAGCCGCGCCGCGTCGCCGAGTCGGTGCAGGCGATGGGCCTGCGATACTCGACGATCACCGGTGTCGCCCGCGACGATCTGCCCGACGGCGGCGCGTGGCTGTACGCCGAGACCGTGCGGCAGATCCACGAGCTCAACCCGGGTACCGGCGTCGAGAACCTCATCCCCGACTTCAACGGCAAGCCCGAACTGCTCACCGAGGTCTTCGAGTCGCGTCCCGAGGTACTCGCGCACAACGTCGAGACCGTCCCCCGGATCTTCAAGCGCATCCGCCCGGCGTTCCGCTACCAGCGGTCGCTGGACGTGATCACCGCGGCCCGCGAGTTCGGCCTGGTGACCAAGTCCAACCTGATCCTCGGCATGGGTGAGACGCCGGAGGAGGTCACCGAGGCGCTGCACGACCTGCACGCCGCCGGCTGCGACATCGTCACCATCACCCAGTACCTGCGCCCGTCACCGCGGCACCATCCCGTCGAGCGGTGGGTCAAGCCCGAGGAGTTCGTCGCGCACTCGGAGACCGCCGAGGAGATCGGCTTCGCGGGCGTGATGGCCGGGCCGCTGGTCCGGTCCTCGTACCGCGCGGGCCGCCTGTACGCGCAGGCCATGGCACACCACGGCCGCGAATTGCCCGCCGCCCAGGCGCACCTGGCCGAGGGGGGCACAGCAGCCCAGGAAGCCAGCTCCGTGCTCGCTCGCCTCACGCCGTAGCCGCACCGGACCCGCGGTGGTGAAGAGGCCACCGCGGGGAAAGTATCCTGGGTGCATGGCGAAAGGCAGCAAACCCGACAAGGAAGCGAAGGCCGCAGCGAAGGCCGCGCGCAAGCAGGCGTCGAAGGAGCGGCGAACCCAGCTCTGGCAGGCGTTCCAGCTGCAGCGCAAGGAAGACAAGCTGCTGCTGCCGTGGATGATCGGCGCGATCGTCGTCTCCACCCTGGTGTTCTTCCTGATCGGGCTGATCTTCGGTATCGAGTGGTTCCTCCTGCCGGTCGGCCTGCTCGTGGGGGTGCTGCTCGCGTTCGTCATCTTCGGTCGCCGGGTGCAGAAGACGGTCTACGGCAAGGCCGAGGGCCAGGCCGGCGCGGCGGCGTGGGCGCTGGACAACCTGCAGGGCTCCTGGCGCGTCACGCACGCGGTGGCCGGCACCGCGCAGCTCGACGCCGTGCACCGCGTCATCGGCCGCCCGGGCGTGATCCTGGTGGCCGAGGGATCGCCGCAGCGCGTGAAAGCGCTTCTCGCACAGGAGAAGAAGCGGGTGGCGCGCCTGGTCGGCGATACCCCGATCTACGACGTCGTGGTCGGCAACGACGAGGGCCAGGTCCCGCTGTCGCAACTGCAGAAGCACCTGTCGAAGCTGCCGCGCAACATCGACACCAAGCGGATGGACGCGATCGAGGGCCGACTGGCCGCCCTGAGCACCAAGAAGACCGGCGCCGCGCTCCCGAAGGGTCCGATGCCGGCCGGCGCGAAGATGCGCAGCGTCCAGCGCACCATGCGCCGCCGCTGAGGCCCGCCCCGACGACGGGAGCCTGCACCCGGATCGACCCGGTACAGGCTCCCGTTCGGCGTTTCGTGAAAGGGCGCGTCAGCGGGACCGTACGAGGGCCGTGCCGGTCGCCCGGTCCTGCAGGCCGCGGCCGTCGACGTCGGTGACGATCGCCGGTGCGATGAACACGAGCAGCATCTGCCGCGCCAGGGCGCGAACCGGCCCCACTCGTACGGGCGCGTCGACCCGGGCGACCTGGAGGCCGACCAGATACTGCCCCGGGGTGAACGAGAACAACGTCACCGTGAGCACCCCCACCACGAACCACACCAGCAGGGTGTAGGTGGACAGCTGAGGGTTCTCGAAGGGACGTTCGCCGACGATCGCGGTGGCGATACCGACGGAGGTGAACCAGTCGATTGCCAGAGCGCTCGCCCGCCGGCCGGTGCCCGCGAGCGCGCCCGGCCCGTCCTGGGGCAGGCCGAGCAACTGCCCGCGGTAGTCCTGGGCCTTTTCCTGCCCCTTGGGGATCGCCGCAGCGGGTCCGGAGAGCCAGCTGCCGGTCATACGTGCCATGCTGTCCAGGATAGGGTGCAACGAGCGGACCGGACCGACCCCACGTGCACGCCGGTGACTTCTACCACAAAAGTAGTCCTCACGACACCGGAAGACGAGCTGTAACATCGGTGAAACATGGGATTGATGGTCGGGCAACACCAGCTCAATACGGTCTGTATCCGACGCAGACGCCCCATCCCCATGGCGCGCATTGACTGAAGGAGCACAAGCGTGGCGTTCACCTCGGCCGAAGAGGTCATCAAGTACATCGAGGACGAAAACGTCGAGTACGTCGATATCCGATTCAGCGACCTCCCCGGCGTTCAGCAGCACTTCTCGATTCCCGCGAGCGCGTTCACCAAGGACGTGTTCGAGGACGGCTTGGCGTTCGACGGCTCGTCCGTTCGCGGCTTCCAGTCCATCCACGAGTCGGACATGATGCTGCTGCCCGACGTCACCACCGCGCGCATCGATCCCTTCCGGGCCGCCAAGACGCTGAACATCAACTTCTTCGTCCACGACCCGTTCACTCGTGAGTCCTACAGCCGGGACCCGCGCAACGTCGCCCGCAAGGCCGAGGAATACCTCGTCAGCACCGGCATCGCCGACACCGCGTTCTTCGGTGCCGAGGCCGAGTTCTACATCTTCGACTCGATCCGCTACGACTCGCAGATGAACGGCGCGTTCTACGAGATCGACTCGATCTCCGGTTCGTGGAACACCGGCGTCGAGGTCAACGCCGACGGCAGCCCCAACCTCGGCTACAAGGTCCGCCCGAAGGGCGGCTACTTCCCCGTCGCACCGTACGACCACTACGTGGACCTGCGCGACGAGATCTCCACCAACCTGCAGAACGCCGGCTTCGAGCTCGAGCGCGGCCACCACGAGGTCGGCACCGCCGGTCAGGCCGAGATCAACTACAAGTTCAACACCCTGCTCGGTGCGGCCGACGATCTGCAGCTGTTCAAGTACATCGTCAAGAACACCGCCTGGAAGCACGGCAAGTCCGTGACCTTCATGCCGAAGCCGCTGTTCGGTGACAACGGTTCGGGCATGCACGTGCACCAGTCGCTGTGGAAGGAAGGCAAGCCGCTCTTCCACGACGAGTCCGGCTACGCGGGTCTGTCGGACCTGGCGCGCTGGTACATCGGCGGCATCCTGCACCACGCGCCGTCGCTGCTCGCGTTCACCAACCCGACGATCAACTCGTACCACCGTCTGGTGCCGGGCTACGAGGCTCCGATCAACCTGGTCTACAGCCAGCGCAACCGCTCCGCCGCCGTGCGCATCCCGATCACCGGCAACAACCCGAAGGCCAAGCGCCTCGAGTTCCGTGCCCCGGACTCCTCGGGCAACCCGTACCTCTCGTTCGCCGCGCAGATGCTCGCCGGTCTCGACGGCATCAAGAACAAGATCGAGCCGATGGCCCCGGTCGACAAGGACCTCTACGAGCTCCCGCCGGAGGAGGCCAAGAACATCCCGCAGGCTCCTACCAGCCTCGAATCGGTCATCGACAACCTCGAGCGCGACCACGAGTACCTGACCGAGGGCGGCGTGTTCACCAGCGACCTGATCGAGACCTGGATCTCGATCAAGAGGGAGCAGGAGATCGCTCCGGTCAACCTGCGGCCGCACCCCTACGAGTTCCAGCTGTACTACGACTGCTGAGCCGGTTCCGCACGTAGTTCGTCACGAGTCCACCCGCCTTGCGATTCCGCATGGCGGGTGGACTCGTGTCTGCGGCCTCGTCGCCCGGAGAGCGCGACTCCCCCGCCGCCGGCCGCCCTCGGCGTGCGCCGACTCTGCTATGCGGCGTGCGTCGCGTCCCGCTCGTGGGCGGGAGGTCTGTCGCCCGGTTCGCCCCCTCCGCGCTGCACGGCGAACGTGGCGGCCACGCAGAGCAGTGCGACGACGTAACACGCCAGCGTGTACCACAGGTTTCCCACCGGATCGCCGGTGCTCGTCACGCCGTCGACGGCACGGAAGAATTCGGGCAACGCGGTCGCCCAGAGGATCGCCATGACGCACAGGTACACCACGCTGTAGGCCTGGACGAAGCGGTTCGTGTAGGGAGGAACATCCGGCTCGCCCCGCCGCAGCCGCACCCATCGGCGCACGAGCACCACGCTCGCGACGAGCGTGACGACGACCAGTTCCACCGCGTACAGCACTCCCCGGACCGTCGTACTTCCCATGCCCAGGACCGTCGCCGGGAGCGGGAGGACGAACGTGCCCAGCGACGCCAGCAGGCCGATCACGACCGTGCGCCACACCAGCTCGAGACCGGAGAAGTGCCGGCCACGGTCGACGTGGCGACCGACGAAGAACTGCACGCACAACGCGAGCGCCATCGGCCAGAGCGCGGCGAACACCACCACACTCGGGAGCGGGACCGCATCGAACATGGGCTGGTTGACCGGATTCGTCACCGACCAGTGCCACCATCGCAACTGTGGTCCGAGGTGGTCGAAGATCTCGTAGAACGCGTGGTGAACGAAGCCCACGCAGACCGCACCGACGAGAACTCCGTAGCGCCGGAAAACGCCCAGCATTCTGACGATCTCGAACGCCAGCGTGGCCATCAGCGGGTAGATCGCGATGATGTACAGCGGGAGCCGGCCCCACAGGAACTCCACCGTGAACACGTTGTGGGCGAACATCGTGTCCACGTGCTCCTCGATGCCGAAGGCGGCGGGGAAGTACAGCGGTGGCTCGATGAGGAACAGGTAGGCGGTGGCGCCGAACCAGAGCACCAGGTTGGTGGGATCGCCGTGGCGACGCAGGCGCACGACGGCGAGCACGAGCGCGAGCACGGCGCCGACCACGATGGTGACCTCGAGAACCGGAAGGGTCCAGTTCTCCAGGGCCGACGGGTTGCGGACCTCGACGAGGCCACCGGCCTCCTCGCACGAGAAGCCCAGGGACGTGGCGAGTTCGGCGAAGGTGGGTGAGCACAGGTCGGTCATCGCTCCGGCTCCCTACGATGCGACCGCGTCGGCGGTGTACCAGCGCGTGACGTCGTAGCCGTCCTCGTAGCGCCTGAACCACACGTCCGCGAGTGCCGGTAGCTTCTCGTGGGCCGGGTTGTGCTTCGGCAACTGGCTCCGGACGACTCCCGCCAGGGCGACGAGTTGCTCACCGAGCGGCAGATCGTCGAACGCGCGTGGCATCGGGCCGTGGTCCTCCGCGTGCAGCAGGGGCAACCACGTGCGCAGGCGCTGCTTGCGCCGGTAGGACGCGAACATCGACAGAGCGTCGATCTTCCGGTCCTCCAGCGGAACATGCTCGTTGAATCCCTCGCAGGCCAGCCGGATGACCTTCAGCACATGACGGAAGACGGAGGGGGCCACGCGCATCCGGTAGATGTCGGAGCCGACGACGGAGTCGAAGACGACGAGCGCCGAACTCCGATGTTCGACCTCCTCGACGAAGTGCCAGATGAACAGCGACGCCACCCGGTCGTCTCCGGGCCGGAACAGGGCCGCCTCGTTGTCGAGCATCAGCTTGAACACCGGAGTGAAGGTCGCTTCGAGATCCGCGGTGTAGGCGAGCCGGTAGTTCAGCGAGGTCTCCGCGGTGAGCCGGTCGAACTCTCCGATGACGTCGGCGAGAGTCTCCCGGAGCCCCGGGTACCGCTCGATCAGGGCCTTGACGTGTTGGCGGTGCGCGGTCGAGTGCTGCCCCTCCTGACGCATGAACGCGTCCGCCTCCGCGGCGACCTCGGGGTCGGTGATCAGCGGCTTGGTCTGGAGAATCATCTTCACGATCATCTTCTCGAAGCCGATCGCCAGGAACGAGACCGCGTTGGCCATGCTCGAGAAGGCCGGATTCGCGTCGTTCCACAGGAAGGGCACGTCGTAATCCTCGAACGCGAAGTTCATCTTTCGGATCTGCAGATCGGTCACGCGCTACCCCTCGTCGTCCGGAAATGGGCTGGGCCGGCGCTCCCGCAGAAGCCCCGAGCCACGGTGCCGCGATCATACACAAATCGCCTCATACGTATGATGAGAACGTGTTATCGAAACGGTGGACGGCACCACGAGCGACGGGCCACCCCGTGCTACCGTCGGTCGTTCGAGCGGACGGCCGACAGGCCCCACCATGCGGAGGGCCCGTCGTTCCGGATGCGGTGCGATCCGAGGAAGCGGAGCAGTGGCACGGAGACGCGGGTGGGGCGGCAGCCCCCCGGAGAACGACGACGAAGCGTCCCGCCGGATCGTTTCCGCTGCAGTCGATCTGATCGGGCGTACGGGTTCCGTCATCAGCATCGCCGATGTCGCGGAGTCGCTGGGCGTCATCCGCCAGACGGTGTACCGCTACTTCCCCAGCGCGGATGCACTGATGCGGGCCGCGGCGATCGGGTCGGTCGACGGATTCCTCGCTCGACTGACCCGGCACATCCGCGGCATCGAGGATCCGGTCGACGCGATGACCGAAGGCGTGGTCTACACCCTGGCCGAGGTACGCCGGACGCCGCATCTGGGCATCCTGCTCACGGGCACGTACTCGAACGTCCATCCCGACGGCCTCACCTCCGAAGAGGCACGCGAGTTCGGGATGACGATGATCAAGCGTTTCGACGTCGACTGGGAGCGCTACGGGTACGACGACGCGGCCCTCCACGAGCTCGTCGAATACGTGCTGCGCACGATGCAGTCGTTCTTCGTCTCCCCCGGCAATCCCCCGCGGAGCGACGACGACCTGCGGCGATATCTCCGACGCTGGATGGGCGCCGCGATCCTCGCCCAGTGCCCGACCGCGGCACGCGCCTCCTCCGGCGGCGTCCGAGACGACAGCGCGTGACGGGATCCGGTCCGGACCGGCGCGCCCGGTGAGGCCGCCGGTGCCGCGCGCACGCCGGCGCACGGACGCGGCCCCGGAGCGGTTGCTCCGGGGCCGCGTCCATTCGGCGTGCTACACCGGCTCGGGCTCGCGGACGACCTGCGGCGTCTCCGCCCGCTCGGCCGCCTCGGCCCGCAGCCGCTGCCCGAGCACCGACTTGCGGCGACCGTAGACGAAGTAGATCACCACGCCCAGGGCCATCCAGGCCACGAACCGCATCCACGTCTCGACGGACAGGTTGAGCATCAGCCATCCGCACGCGAGGACCGCGAGGATCGGCACCAGCGGCACCATCGGCACCCGGAACCCGCGCGGCAGGTCGGGGCGGGTCCGGCGGAGCACCATCACGCCGATGCACACCAGCACGAAGGCGAACAGCGTGCCGATGTTGACCATCTCCTCGAGCACACCCATCGGGAACACCGCGGCGAGGACGGCGACGATGCCGCCGACCAGCAGGGTGATGCGTACCGGCGTGCCCTTGCGGCCCGTCGTGGCCAGCTGCCGCGGCATCAGCCCGTCCCGGGACATCGCGAACAGCACGCGGGTCTGGCCGAGCATCATCACCATCACGACCGTGGTGAGGCCGGCGAGGCCGCCGATGTTGATCGCCATCTGCGCCCACGTGATGCCGTGCGCCTCGAACGCGGTGGCCAGCGTGGCGCTGCCGTCGCCGACGAGCGCGCTGCCCGTCCGCAGGTCGGTGTACTTCACCATGCCGGTCAGCACCAGCGTGACGCCCACGTAGAGGACCGTGACGATGGCGAGTGAGGCGAAGATGCCGCGCGGCAGCGCCTTCTGCGGGTTCTTCGTCTCCTCCGCGGTGGTGGCGACCACGTCGAATCCGATGAATGCGAAGAACACCAGGCTCGCGGCAGCGAGCAGGCCGTACCACCCGTAGCTGCTGCCGTCGGCTCCGGTGAGCGCCGAGAACAGCGACTGGTGCACGCCGCTCGCGGTGCTCTGCGCCCCCTCGGCCGGCGGGATGTAGGGCGAGTAGTTGCTCTTGTCGATGTAGAAGACGCCGACCACGATGACCAGCAGGACGACCGCAACCTTGATGGCGGTGACGACGGCCGACACCCGCGAGGACACCTTGGTGCCGACGACGAGCACGACCGTGATCGCGCCGACGATGAGCAGTGCACCCCAGTCGACCGCAAGCGGCCCGAGATGCATCGTGGTGTGCCCGCTGCCGCCGAGCATGCCACCGAGGTACAGCGACCAGCCCTTGGCGACGACGGCGGAGGCGAGCGCGAACTCGAGGATCAGGTCCCAACCGATGATCCAGGCGACGAACTCGCCGAAGGTGGCGTACGAGAAGGTGTAGGCGCTGCCGGCGACGGGGACGGCCGACGCGAATTCGGCGTAGCACAGGGCGGCGAGACCGCACGTGATCGCGGCGAGGACGAATGCCAGCGAGATCGACGGGCCGGCGACGTTGCCCGCGGTGCGCGCGGTGAGGGTGAAGATGCCGGCGCCGATCACCACGGCGACGCCGAACACGGTCAGGTCCTTGGCGGTCAGCTCCCTTCGCAGCCGCGAACAGGGTTCGTCGGTGTCCGCGATCGACTGTTCGACGGATTTGGTGCGCCAGATGCCGACTCCGGGCATGGTGTGCTCCTCGGGATGGGGTTGTGGGGCCCGCCGGACCTCGTGGGCGACCGGGGGCGTGACACTCACACGCGACGCATTGTGGTGCCGCAGAGCGGGATTGCGTGAGCAATTCAGTGCAGCAATCATGGCACTGTCACAATTCGTGTCAACATCTTCCGTACCAGCTATTCACGATGCTCAAATGTGATGCGCATCACAACGGAAAGGGTGTCACCGTGCTCAGTTTCGATCGGCTCGACGCGGCTCTTCTCGCCGAGCTCACACACAACCCGCGGGCCGGCATCGTCGATCTCGCGGCGAAGCTCGGCGTCGCCCGCAACACCGTCCAGTCGCGGATCCGGAAGCTCGAGGAGTCCGGCGCCGTGACGGGGTACCGGCCGGTGGTGGATCTGCCGAAGCTCGGCCTGCCGCTGCAGGCGTTCATCGGCGCAGAACTGGTGCAGGCCCGGATGGGTCACGTCATCGCGGAGCTCGAGCGGTTCCCCGAGGTGCTCGAGGTGCACGCGACGACGGGACGGGAGGACCTGCTGATCCGGATGGCCGCGCAGTCGCAGGAGGATCTGCTCCAGCAGCTCGAACGCATCCATGCGATCGAGGGCGTCGCGCACACCACGACCACGCTGGCGCTGACGACGCCGGTGGCGTACCGGACACAGCCCCTGCTCGAACACCTCACCCGCGACTCCGGGCACGGGCGCTCCGCGCCGGTGAGCGATCGGCGCTGAGGGCCATCGGCCTCCGGGTACGCGAGAAGGGGGAGGCACCGCGGTGCCTCCCCCTCGCCGTACCGCCCGTCAGGAGGCGTCGATACGCTGCTCGGCGACCCGGTTCGCGGCCGCGCCGGGCCCGATGTCCAGGGTCCGCGACATCTCGAAGATCTCGGCCGTGCGGTCGAAGATCGCGTCCACCCGGGACCGGACGACGGTCGGGTCGGATCCGTCGACCTCCCCCGCGACCTGGATCAGGCCGCCGGCGTTGGCGACGTAGTCCGGCACCCACGTGATGCCGCGGTCGCGCAGGATGTCCTCGACCTCCGGGCGGGCCAGCTGGTTGTTCGCCGCACCGCACACCAGACGCGCACCGAGCACCCCGGCGGTCGACGGGGTCAGCGTTCCCCCCAGGGCACACGGTGCGTACACATCCAGCGGCGCCGCGACGACGCCGTCGGCGACCCGTGCCGCCGGGAACTCGGCGGCCACCCGGGCGAGAGCCACCGGGTTCACGTCCGAGACCACCACGTCGGCGCCGTCCGCGGTGAGCAGCCCCACCAGTTCGTAGCCCACCTTCCCGAGCCCCTCCACACCCACGGTGCGGCCGGCGAGAGTCGTTGTTCCCCAGACATGCTCGGCTCCGGCGCGCATCGCCTGGAACACGCCGAGCGCGGTGAGCGGCGAACTGTCCCCGGATCCGCCGGCCGCGGGAGTGCGTCCCACCGCGTGCGAGGTATGGCGGCCGATCACGTCCAGGTCGCCGGCGTGGGTACCGACGTCGGCGGCGGTGATGTAGCGGCCGCCGAGGGACTCGACGAACCGTCCGTACGCGGCGAGCAGCGCCTCGCTCTTGTCCGTGGCGGGGTCACCGAGGATGACGGCCTTGCCGCCCCCGAGGTTCACGCCCGCGACCGCGGCCTTGTAGGTCATGCCCCACGACAGCCGCAGCACGTCCTCGAGCGCCCGGGCCTCGTCGGCGTACGGGTAGAAGCGGGTGCCGCCGAGCGCGGGCCCGAGCGCGGTGGAGTGGATCGCGACGATCGCGCGCAAGCCGGTCGCGGCGTCCTGACAGAAGACGACCTGCTCGTGTGGTCGGTCGGACAGGCGCCGGGATCGGCCGAAGACACCGGGGGCGGCGTCGGAGGTGGTCGGGCGGGCGAGAGTCGAGGTGGTCACGTGATGGGTTTCCTTTCCGGGAGAACGTGTTCGGAGGGTCGAGAATCGGTGGCGGCTCAGAAGTCGATCTCGACGCCGAGTTCGGCGAGCCGCGCGCGGTACTGCTCGACGGTGCGCAGCTTGACGTCCTCGTAGCCGCGGACCGCGTCCGGCAGAACCGCGACCTGCACCGCGCGGTCGTAGGTGTCGGCATCGAGGTCGGCGGCGAGACGATCGACCGTGGCGGTGTAGTGCGCGAGCAGGGCGCGTTCGACCTTGCGGACGTGCGCGTAGCCGAACGGGTCGAGGCGGGTGCCGCGCAGGCGCTTGCCCTTCGCCAGGATCCGCAGCGCCGCGTGCGACTTCGGTCCGAACCCGATCTTCTTCGTGCGCCCCAGAGCCCGCAGGACCGGCGGGTGCAGCCGGTAGGTCAGCTGCTCACCGCCGGGCACCTGAGCACGTACCTCGTCGAGGAACGTGGGGTCGACGAGCAGTCGCGCGACCTCGTACTCGTCCTTGTAGGCGGTGAACTTGAACAGCCCGCGCGCGACGGCCTCGCTGAGGTCGGTGCGGTCGGTGACGCGGCGTTCGGCCGCCCACACGGACTGCACCCGGTCGATGTAGCGGGCGGCGAGGCGTTCGCCCTGGAAGTCGATGAGCGCGGCGGCACGCACCCGCACGAGCCGCAGCACCTCGCCGTCGAGGGTGGTGTCCGCGAACAGGGCGTCCGGGGCGACGGTGACCTTCGGCTGCGGGCGGGCCGGTTCGGTTGCGGCCGCGAACGCGCCGGGGTCGGCGATCGCCACGCGGCCCCACCGGAACGCCGCGATGTTCGCCGCCACCGCGACACCGTTGATCTCGATCGCCTCCTCGACGGACTCGGCAGGGATCTGCAGGCCGCCGAGTTGATGGGCGGCGCCGACGATCAGGAAGTTCGCGGCGGCGGTGTCGCCGAACAGCGCCTGCGCGGCGGCGAGAGCGTCGAACGAGGCCGACCGGCGAGTCGCCGCGTCCAGCCGGGACAGCAGCTCTTGTTCGTCGGGGTGGCGGATCGACCTGTCGTACACCATGTCCCCGGTGGGGGTGCGGCTCGTCGAGGCCACCGCGACGGTCGTGGCAGGATCGGCGTAGGCGAGGTTCTTCGCATCCGCCGCGGTGAGCAGGTCCAGCGCCAGCAGGCACGACGCCCCGCCGGTGGTCACCCGGTTGCCGGGTTCGAGACCGTCGGCGGCGAACCGCAGGTGCGAGACCACCGGGCCGGCCTTCTGGCTCATACCGATCTGGTCCAGGGATTCGACGTCGAAGCCGGCGCGCAGCGCGGCGGTCGCAAGCACCTGGTTGACGGTGACGATGCCGGTGCCACCGATGCCGGCGAGGAAGATGTTGCGGGTGCCCACCGCGGAGCCGGGATCGGGGTCGGGCACGGCCGGGGGCACCGGGACGGTGCGGCGCTGCGGCGTGCGTCCGGGCTCGACCTCGACCGTCACGAACGACGGGCACTCCCCGTCGAGGCAGGAGTAGTCGGTGTTGCACGACGTCTGGTCGATGCGGGTCTTGGACCCGAACTCGGTGTCGACCGGCTGCACCGACAGGCAGTTGCTCTTGACGCCGCAGTCGCCGCAGCCCTCGCACACCGCCTCGTTGATCACCACGCGCGTGGTGCGGGCGGGCAGGGTGCCGCGCTTGCGCTGCCGCCGCGCATCGGCCGCACAGTGCTGGTCGTAGATGAGCACGGTGACGCCCGGGACCTCGCGCAGCAGCCGCTGCGCCTCGTCGAGCCGGTCGCGGTGCCAGACCGTGACGCCGCGGGCGAGGGAGCGCTTGCGGTGCCGCTTCGGCTCGTCGGAGCAGACGATGATCCGCCGCACCCCCTCGGTGGTGAGCTTGTGGGTGAGCGCGGGAATCGTCAACGCGCCCTCGGCGTCCTGCGCCCCGGTCATCGCGACGACGTCGTTGTAGAGCAGCTTGAAGGTGATGTTCACCCCGGCCGCGACGCACGCCTGCACGGCGAGCTGGCCGGAATGGAAATACGTTCCGTCGCCGAGGTTCTGGAACATGTGCGGGATGTCGGTGAACGGTGCCTGACCGATCCACTGCGCGCCCTCACCGCCCATCTGGGTCAGCCCGGTGACGGCGCTGTCCGCGCGGCCGGACATCGTGACGAGCGCGTGGCAGCCGATGCCACCGCCGCCGATCGAGCCCTCCGGCAGGGCGGTGGAGCGGTTGTGCGGGCAGCCGCTGCAGAAGTACGGGGTGCGCTTGGCCGACAGCACCTCCAGGGGCAGCGACGGGAGCGGCGCAGGTCCGAGGTCCACGTGGCCGCGCAGTACCCGGCGCAGCGGCCCGCGGATCCGGCCGGCGGTCAGTTCGCCGTCGACGGGCATCAGCGGCCGGCCGTCGGCGTCCTTCTTGCCGACGATGCGCGGCGGGGCGTCGGTGCCGTAGAGGATCTCGCGGATCTGGGTTTCGACGAACGCGGTCTTGTCCTCGACGACGACGAGTTGGTCGAGGCCGGAGGCAAATTCGCGTACCAGGTCGGGGCCGATCGGGTACGGCATGCCGATGCGCAGCAGCCGGATCCCGGCGCGATGCAGGTCGGCGTCGGTCACCCCGAGGTCGAGCAGCGCCTGCCGCAGCGCGTCGAACGTGGTGCCGGTGGCGGCCAGCCCGATCCGGGCGTGCGGCGGGTCGACCTCCACGACGTCCAGCCCGTTGGCCTTCCCGTAGGCGTGGACCATCGCCCAGCGCGGCCCGTACAGGTCGGCCTCGGCGATCACGCTGTCGCTCGGCGCAGCCATCGGACGCTGACGGTAGACGAACGGCTTTCCCTCCCATTCGATCTCGGGAACCGTGATGCGCAGGTCCGCGACCGAGCCGTCGACGGACCACGCGCCGTCGGCGACGTCCGCGACGATCTTGAGCGCGACGAGGCAGCCCGAGGCGCGCGACAACGCGACCCCGTGCAGGCCCATCGAGACGATCTCGGCGGCGTTGCGGGGGAAGAGCACCGGGATGCCGAGGGCCGCGAGGGACCGTTCGCTCACCGCGGGCACGGTCGACGACTTCGATGCCGGGTCGTCGCCGACCATCAGCAGCACGCCGCCGTTCGGGTCGACGCCGTACATGTTGGCGTGCCGCAGCGCGTCGGTGGCCCGGTCCAGGCCGGGGCCCTTGCCGTACCAGACACCGACGACAGCGTCGTGGGTGGGCGTGCCCGCCCCGAGCCGGCCCTGACTTCCCCACACGGACGTCGCGGCGAGCTCCTCGTTGAAGCCGGGCACGAAGGTGATGTCGTGCTCGGCGAGAACCTTCGGCATGCCGTGCAGCAGCTTGTCGAGGCCGCCGAGCGGGCTGCCGGGATACCCGGAGACGAACGTGGCCACGCGACGTCCGTCGCGGATGTCGCGCACGTGCTGCTCGACGAGCTGCCGGGCGATCGCCTGGACGCCGGTGAGCAGCACCGTGCCCGAGCCGGAGCGATACCGGTCGTCCAGGTCGTAGGGAAGACGCTCGATTTCGCGGACCGCGGTCTCGGTCATCGCACACCACCGTTCCTTTGCTGCGACATGTGTTGTGCAGCGTCGCTCAAGTCACATCAACTGGTGCAGCAATGATCGACATAGCTGATTGAATCCGTCAACACACGAGTTCCCAGCGAATCATAATGTTCAAGTGTGACCCGAGACACACTCCAAAGGTGGTCACCGTGATCAGCGGGCGGGCGTCGCACCACCGGCGACGCGAACCCCGGCCGGCTCGAAGCGCCGTCGCGGACCGGCCCGTCCGCCCTCGCTCCGGGATCCGTCGCCCGGCTTCGTGCGCGGTTCCGTTCGGTGGACAGATCCGGGCCGTGGACACCGACGCCGAAGGCACCGACGCCGAGGACACCCCCCGATGCCGTTCCGGCGAGGCTGCCAGTTCTGCCGGATTTGTCAGGAGCCGGGAGTACCCTGAAGTGGCGCCGGCCGGTTCCGGGCCGGAGCGCCTGGGGAACTGCCGATGAATGCTTGCGCACCCCGCCATGCCGGGGCACTGTCGTCCACGGCCGGACCGTCGTCCGCGCCGCGGGGCCGCGCGCCGCCGCCCGGTCCCGTCCTCCCGACCGCGCCGATAGACCACATCTGACGGACCCCGCTCACCGGCATGCCCGGGCGGAACGGGTGTCCCCCACCGGATTCACTCCATCGCGACATCGTTCCCGAAAGGACGTTGTCATGCGCACCACCCTCCCGGCCGCCCTGTGCGCGGCCGCCGCCACCCTCCTTCTCGGATCCGGCATCGCCGCAGCGCAACCCGCGCCCGACGTCGTCGGCCTCGGCGAACAACAGGCGATCGCCCTCCTGGACGCGGAAGGCATCCCGTACCGGATCACCAACCGCGCCGGCAATCTGTCCGGCGACTGCCGCGTCACCGAACAACGGGATCGCGGCTACCGCACCGAAGTCGACTACGTGTACGACCACGACGACAACGAGTTCGATCGCGTCGAACGGCAGGTGTGGTTGGGCGTCGGCCTCGTCGTAGTCTGCCGCTGACCTCTCGCTTCGCGAACCGCATCGCGCACCCCCGTGCGCCCCTCGCGACCCGGGGGATGCACGGGGGTGCCGCGTGCGCCCAACCGATCCGGCGGAACCGCCTCGACGAACGCGGTCTCCCGCACCATCACCGGGCACGCATCGAGCAACTTGCCCGAATTCTCCAGTCCCGCAGGGGAATCACCCCTCCCCTACTGGCACCCGACGGCCGGGGGCAATCGGCCCTCACGCCTGCGCGGGGATGTCCAACGGCTCGACGCGGGCACGGACCCGGAGGACGTCCGCATCCACCGAGTACAGGGCGTCGAGGAACGCGACGGCGAAGGAGCCCGGGCCCGTGGAGTTCCCGTCGGCGATCTCCGCGGCCACCGCGACGTGGGCGTGCGCGGCGGCGAGTCCGATCAGCGCCGTGGGGGCAACGGCGAGGTATGCCGCAGCGAGCGCACCGAGCGCGCAGCCGGTGGAGGTCACGCGCGGGAGCAGGGCGCTGCCGCCACCGATGCGCAGGCCGGTCCTCGCACCGGCGGCGTCGCGGCCGACGAGGTGGTCCACGGGACCGGAGGCGGACACCGCGTCGGCGTGGGCCAGCAGCGCCAGCGCGGCCGGCACCGCGGCGGCGGGGTCGTCGGAGCTGTCGACGCCGCGGGTGTCGCCGCCCAGGCCGGCCAGCGCGATGATCTCGGAGGCGTTGCCGCGGATCGCCGTCGGACGGAACGGGAGCAGATCCGCGGCCAGGCCGGTGCGCCACGGGAGGCCCCCCACGCCGACGGGATCGAGCACCCACGGGGTGCCCGCGTCCCGGGCGGCCTCGGCGGCGAGGATGAACGCCGCCGCCGTCCCGTCGTCGGGGGTGCCGAGATTGATCAGCACGCCCCCGGCGATGCGGGCGAATCCGGCGGCCTCGTGGACGTTGTCGATGTGGGCGTTGCTCGCGCCGGCGGCGAGCAGGACGTTGGTCAGGAAGTTGGCGGAGACGACGTTGGTGAGCGACTGCACCAGCGGCACCCGGGCGCGGAGAGCGTCGAGGGCGGCGGCGAGATCGTCGACGGTCGGGGGCATCGGGGCAGTGGTCACGATGAATTCCTGAGCTGGTTCCACGGGAGGACGGGCCTCACGTCCCGAACACCCGCTCCACGACCCCCCGCGCACGTCGAGTGACCCGCAGATAGTGGTCGAGGAACTCGGAGGCGTCACCACCCGACCAGCCGGCGACCTGGGCGACCGCCGACAGCAGCTTGCCCGGGCCCGGCAGCTGGTCGGTTCGCTTGCCGCGCACCAGCACGAGCGCGTTGCGGGCGCGGGTGGCGGTGAGCCACGCGTCGCGCAGCAGTGCGACGTCCGCGCTGCTGAGCAGTTCTGCGGCGCCGATCGCATCGAGCGTCTCGAGCGTCGAGGTGTTGTGCAGCGACTCGATGTGGTGCGCGTGCTGCAGCTGCAGCAGCTGCACGGTCCACTCGATGTCGGCCAGGCCGCCGCGGCCCAGCTTGGTGTGGGTGGCGGGATCGGCACCGCGCGGCAACCGCTCCGAGTCGACCCGGGCCTTGATCCGCCGGATCTCGCGCACCGCCTCGTCCGACACGCCGCCGGCCGGGTACCGGGTGGCGTCGATCATGTGCAGGAACCGCAGTCCGAGCTCCGCGTCGCCGGCGACGGCGTCGGCCCGCAGCAGCGCCTGCACCTCCCACGTCTGCGCCCACTGCGCGTAATACGCCTGATAGGACGCGAGGGTGCGCACCATGGGTCCGCTGCGCCCCTCGGGGCGCAGGCCGGTGTCGACCTCGAGCGGCGGATCCGTGCTCGGCGCGCCGAGCAGTGTGCGCACCCGCTCGGCGACCTGGTTCGCCCACTTCACCGCGGCGGTTTCGTCCGCCCCGGCGTTCGGCTCGCAGACGAACAGCACGTCGGCGTCGGACCCGTAGCCCAGTTCGCCACCGCCGAGACGCCCCATGCCGATCACCGCGAGCCGCGCCGGGGCCGGCCCCTCCTCCTGCTCGGACGCCTTGATCACCGCGGTCAGGGCAGCCTCGAGCACCGCCGCCCACACCGCGGACAGCGCGCGGCACACCTGCGGTACGTCCAGCATCCCGAGGATGTCGGCGCTCGCGACGCGGGCGAGTTCGGCCCGGCGCAGCGACCGGGCCGCGTTGATCGCCTTGTCGGGGGCGTCGTAGCGGGCCGAGGAGGTGACGATGGCCTTGGCGACCTCGTCGGGCCGCGGTTCGAGGAGCCGGGGCCCGCCGGCGCCGTCGGCGTAGAGCCGGATGACGTCCGGGGCCCGCAACAGCAGGTTGGACACGTAGGCGGAGGACCCGAGCACGGTCATGAGCCGGTCCGCGACGGACGGCTCGTCGCGCAGCGTCCGCAGGAACCACACCCGGTCGACGAGGGCCTCGGACAGGCGGCGGTAGGCGAGCAGCCCGGCGTCGGGGTCGCTCGTCTCCCCCAGCGCCTCGAGCAGTTGCGGCAGCAGCAGCGCCTGGATGCGGGCCTTGCGGGAGGCACCGCCGGACAGTGCCGTCAGGTGGCCGAGCGCGTTCTCCGGTGCGCTGTAGCCGAGCGCGGCGAGCTGGCGGACCGCGGCGTCGGGCGAGAGCCGCAGCGCCTCCTTGTCCACCCGGGCCACCGACTCGAGCAGAGGCCGGTAGAACAGCTTCGCGTGCAGCTTGCGCACCCGCGCCGAGTTGCGCTTGATCTCCGACTCGAGCACCCCGAGCGCGTCGTGCCGTCCGTCCGGGCGCATGTGCGCGGCGCGGGCGAGCCAGCGCATCGCCTCCCGGTCCTCCGGGGGCGGCAGCGTGTGGGTGCGTTTGAGCCGCTGCAGCTGCAGGCGGTGCTCGAGCAGCCGCAGGAACTCGTAGGAGGCCCGCAGGTTCGCGGCGTCGTCGCGCCCGACATAGCCGCCGTCGGCGAGGGCGGACAGCGCCTGCACGGTGTTCGGTACGCGCAGCGACTCGTCGGCGCGGCCGTGCACGAGCTGCAGCAGCTGCACCGCGAACTCCACGTCGCGCAGGCTGCCCCGGCCCAGCTTGAGTTCCCGCTCGCGCAGCTCGGCGGGCACGAGTTCCTCGACGCGCCGGCGCATCGCCTGCACCTCGGGCACGAACGCCTCCCGCTCGGAGGCCGTCCACACCATGGGGCTGAGCGCCTCGACGTAGCGGCGGCCGAGGTCGAGGTCGCCGGTCATGGGCCGGGCCTTGAGCAGTGCCTGGAACTCCCACGTCTTGGCCCAGCGCTGGTAGTACGCGACGTGCGAGTCCAGGGTGCGGACCAGTTCCCCGCGCTTGCCCTCGGGACGCAGCGCGGCGTCGACCTCGAAGAACGCCGACGTGCCGATCCGCATCATCTCCCCGGCGATGCGGCTGGCGCGGGCGTCGGCCGGCTCGGCGACGAACACGACGTCGACGTCGCTGACGTAGTTGAGCTCGCGGGCCCCGCACTTGCCCATCGCGATGACGGCCAGGTCGACCGGGCAGGGACCGTCCGGGACGACGCTGGCGACGGCCACCGCGAGGGCCGCCGTCAGGGCCGCGTCGGCGAGGTCCGCGAGCCGCTGCCCCACCTCGAGGTACGGCAGGACCGGTTCGTTCTCGACGACGGCCGCGAGATCGGCGGCCGCGAGCAGCGCCAGCTGGTCGCGGTAGCCGCTGCGCAGCGCAGCCACGGCGGCCGGCCCGGTGATCTTCGCCCGGTGGATCAGACGGTTGTCTCCCGTCCCGGCCTCGGGTTCGGCCTCGACGTAGCCGAGCATCCGGTCGGTGAGGGTCCGCCTGTCGGGCAGCTGCAGCGTCCCGGCGAGGCCACGCCACCGATCCGGGTGGGCCACGACGTGGTCGCCCAGGGCGGACGACCCGCCGAACAGGCCGAACAGCCGGCCGCGCAGCCCCTTGTCGGTGCGCAGCGCCGCGTCGAGTTCCGCCCAGCCGTCGCCGAGCGCGTCGTGCAGCCGGGCAAGGGTGCGCAGCGCGAGGTCCGCGTCGGGTGCGCGGGAGAGGGCCCACAGCAGTTCGGTGCTGTCGGTGTCGGTCCAGCCGAGCTGCCGGAGCTCGTCGGGGGCGGTCGGGGCGAGGAGGCCGAGCCGACCGGCGCTCGGTATCGCCGAACGCGCCGTCGGCGGTCTCACCACGGCGCCACCGTCGCTCCGGCGCGGGACACTACCGCCCGAGTGGGCACGGACCTCACCTCTTCGTCGTCGTCAACCGTCCGGTCCGCGGCGACTCCCTCGTGCGGCCGCGGCCGGCAAGGGTTACAAGCCCAGGTACTGATCCAGCTCGTACGGGGTGACCTGGCTGCGGTAGTTCTCCCACTCCGTCCACTTGTTGCGGAGGAAGAAGTTGAACACGTGCTCGCCGAGCGCCTCGGCCACCAGTTCCGACTTCTCCATCTCGCGCAGGGCGATGTCGAGGTCGGTCGGCAGCTCCCGGTACCCCATGGCGCGCCGCTCCGCGGAGGTCAGCGCCCACACGTCGTCCTCGGCCTCCGGGGCGAGCTCGTAGCCCTTCTCGATGCCGCGCAGGCCGGCGGCCAGGAGCACCGCGAACGTCAGGTACGGGTTGCAGGCCGAGTCGGGCGTGCGGATCTCCACCCGGCGCGAGGACGCCTTGCTCGGCGTGTACATCGGCACTCGCACCAGAGCGGAGCGGTTGGACGGGCCCCAGCAGGCCGCGGTGGGTGCCTCGCCGCCGTGCACGATGCGCTTGTAGGAGTTGACCCACTGGTTGGTCACGGCGCTGATCTCGTTGGCGTGCTCGAGCACCCCGGCGATGAATGCCTTGCCGGTGGCCGAGAGCTGCAGCGGATCGTCGGGATCGTGGAAGGCGTTGTTCTCGCCCTCGAACAGGCTCATGTGGGTGTGCATGGCCGAGCCCGCGTGTTCGCGGAACGGCTTGGGCATGAACGTCGCGCGCACGCCCTCCGACATCGCGATCTCCTTGACCACGTAGCGGAAGGTCATCACGTTGTCGGCCATGGACAGCGCGTCGGCGTAGCGCAGGTCGATCTCCTGCTGACCGGGCGCGGTCTCGTGGTGGCTGAACTCGACGGAGATACCCATCGACTCCAGCGCGTCGATGGCGTGGCGGCGGAAGTTCGGGGCCGAGCGGTGCACCGACTGGTCGAAGTAGCCGCCGTCGTCGGCCGGCACCGGCGGCGCGCCCGGTTCACCGTTCTCGACGAGGAAGAACTCGATCTCGGGGTGCACGTAGCAGCTGAAGCCGAGGTCGGACGCCTTGTTGAGCTGGCGGCGCAGCACGTGCCGCGGGTCGGCCCAGCTGGGGGTGCCGTCGGGCATCGTGATGTCGCAGAACATGCGGGCCGAGTACTGCTGACCCTTGCTGTCGGCCCACGGCAGCACCTGGAAGGTCGAGGCGTCCGGCCGGGCGACCATGTCGGCCTCGGAGATGCGGGAGAATCCCTCGATGGCCGAGCCGTCGAACCCGATGCCCTCCTCGAAGGCCCCTTCGAGTTCGGCCGGGGCGATCGCCACGGACTTGAGCGTTCCGACCACGTCGGTGAACCACAAGCGCACGAACCGAATGTCGCGCTCTTCGAGGGTGCGGAGCACGAACTCCTTCTGGCGATCCATACGGCCGAGACTAGGCACAGTGCGTTAAATCCGTGTTACATCCGCGGGTTGTGGTCCCGGCGTGTCGCTCACATCGTCGCGCCGTCAGCACCGCGGGTCCGCCGCCGGCGCCTGCCCGGTCACGAAATACCTGATCACCGGGTCGTCGACGCAGGCCTCGCCGTCGAGCACGACGGTGTGCTGGGTACCCGTGAAGGTGACGAGTGCGCCGCCGAGTTGCCGCGCGAGGTCCACCCCCGCCTGGTACGGCGTTGCGGGATCCTCGGTGGTGGAGACGACGAGCACGGTCGGCAGGCCCGGCACGTCCGGGGTGTGCGGCTCACCGGTGTGCGGCACCGGCCAGAAGGCGCACAGATCCCGCGGCGCGGCGCCGCTCGCGCGGCCGTCGTCGAGGAACGGCGCGGCCTGCCGGTACAGCCGGTCGGCCTCGGCCGCGACGGCCGCGTCCGTCACCGGCGGGTCGTCCACGCACCGGATCGCGTTGAAGGCGTCGGTGGAGTTGGTGTAGGTGCCGTCGTCGCCGCGTCCCTCGTACAGGTCGGCGAGCAGCAGCAACGTGTCGCCCCGGCCCTCGGTCAGCGCCGCGAGCCCCGCCCGCAGCGAGCCCCACAGCCGCGGCGAGTACAGACCCTGCTGCACCCCCGTGATCGCGTCCCGGTGGCTCAGGCCGCGCGGATCCGTGGTCTCCGCGGGCGCCACGATCAGCGGGTCGACCAGGGCCCGGAACCGGCCCACCGCCGCGGCCGGGTCGGTGCCGAGCACACAGTCGTCGTAGCGGGCGCAGTCCGCCGCGAAGGCGTCGAACGCCGTCTGGAATCCGGCCGCCTGGAGCAGGACCTCGTCGAGGGGGTCCTGCTCGGGATCGAGCGCACCGTCGAGCACCATCGTCCGCACCCGGTCGGGGAAGGTCTCCGCATAGAGCGTGCCGATCCGGGTGCCGTACGAGAACCCGAGGTAGTTCAGTTTCTCGTCGCCGAGGACGGAGCGGAGCACGTCCATGTCGCGCACGACTTCGCGGGTGCCCACGTGGGCGAGCAGGCCGGTCCCGGCGCGCTGCGCGCAGGCATCGACGTAGTCGCGGTGCCGCTGTTCCGTCCGTGCGATGCCCTCGGGGCTCATGTCGCCGTCGTCGAACGAGCGGTCGGCATCCGCCTCGGCGTCGGTGCGGCAGCGCACCGCGGGCTCGGAGGCCCCGATGCCGCGGGGATCGAATCCGATCATGTCGAACCGGTCGGTCAGCTCGGTGCCGTCGGCAACGGTGGCGAGCCCGATCCCGGACGCACCCGGCCCGCCGGGATTGACGAGCAGCGAGCCGATCCGCTGCCCGGACGCGGGCGAGCGGGAGATCGCCACCGTGATCGTCTCCCCATTGGGGTCGTCGTAGTCCAGCGGCACCGTGATCCGCGCGCACTGCACCCCGCGGGGCAGCTGCTCGCCGTCGGTGCCGTAGTCCCGGCACGACCCCCACTGCACCTGCTGCCCGTAGAACTGTTCGAGGCCGGCCGGGGCGCCGATCGGCGACGTCCGCGGCGGTGCGGTCTCGGTCGTGGTGCTGCAGCCGGCGGCGAGCAGCACCGCGGCGGCCAGCGCGACGGCGCGCGCCGGGACGCGGAGAGAAAGGGACGACACCCAGCGATGGTGCCACGGCCAGCACCCGCGCCGACGCGGCCGGTTCGGTCCGGTCCGCCGCCGCATCCGGCGGATGTGACCAATCGCACCGCCGGCGCCGCTACTGCCCGAATGGAGCCGGTGGCAGACTGAGACCGTCATCACCCAACCCGGGGACCCGCACGGGCCTCGAGGCAGAAAGGGACCTCTGATGTCCGAATCCACCGCTGCCCTCTACGGCGGCTCCGCCCCGTCCGCCTCGCCTCGGCGCAAGACGCGGGTCCATCATCTGCAGGCCATGAAGGCCGAGGGCCGTCGCTGGGCCGAGCTGACGGCATATGACTACTCGAGCGCCCGCATCTTCGAGGAGGCCGGTATCCCGGTGCTGCTCGTGGGCGACTCCGCCGCCAACGTCGTCTACGGCTACGACACCACCGTGCCGGTCACGGTCGACGAAATGCTCCCCCTGGTGCGCGGCGTGGTGCGCGGCGCGCCGCACGCCCTGGTGATCGCCGACCTGCCGTTCGGCACCTACGAGGCGTCGCCGGAGCAGGCTCTCGCCACCGCCATCCGCTTCATGAAGGAGGGCGGCGCCCACGCCGTCAAGCTCGAGGGCGGCGAGCGGGTCGCCGCGCAGATCGCCGCGATCGCCGCCGCCGGCATCCCCGTCCAGGCCCACGTCGGGTTCACCCCGCAGTCGGTCAACAGCCTCGGCGGATTCCGCGTGCAGGGTCGCGGCGACGGCGCCGAACAGCTCATCGCCGACGCCATCGCCGTGCAGGAGGCCGGCGCCTTCTCCGTGGTCATGGAGATGGTGCCCGCCGACATCGCCGGCCAGGTCACCCGCAAGCTGACCATCCCCACGGTCGGGATCGGTGCCGGCAACGAGTGTGACGCCCAGGTCCTCGTGTGGCAGGACATGGCCGGATACACCAGCGGCAAGACCGCGAAGTTCGTCAAGAAGTTCGGCAGCGTGGGCGACGAACTGCGCCGCGCCGCGGCCGAATATGCTGCAGAGGTGGCGGCCGGGACGTTCCCCGGTCCCGAGCATTCCTTCTGATCCGGCAGGACGAGGGGAACCTGCGGCCGGTCCGGCCGGAGGTTCCGCTCACCCGTAGGCCCGGGCCTTACCGACCCGCGAGGTGCACCCCACATGATTCGTCCCCGTCGCACACTGCTCGCCGTTGCCGTCGCCGGTGCGACGATCGCCGCCCTGGGCGGGTGCGCGTCCGGCGGCCAGCCCGCCCCCACCGGGTCGACCCCCGCGTCGACGCAGCCGACGACCGGCACCGGCGCGGCGACCGCGCCGAGCGCGCTGCCCGGTGGGGTCACCGAGGCCCAGGCCGCCGAGCTGTGCTCGCAGATGGAGGCCCAGCTGCAGAGCTGGCGGACCTACACCCCGTCCATGAGCAAGCCCGGCTTGAACCTGCTGGTCGGCGAGTGGGCGGCCCGCAACGGAATCGACATGCTGGCGCTCGCCCAGGACCGTGACCGTGTCGACACGATCGCCTCGGCCCAGTGCCCGGAGGTGCGCAGCCAGGCGCTCGAGGCCCTGCAGATCCCGACACTGGCCTCCGCGCTGGTCGGTTTCTGATGCCGTTGCGGCGGCCGTACCCGCCGATCGAGCCGTACGAGCAGGGCCTGCTCGACGTCGGCGACGGCCAGCGCATCTACTGGGAGGTCAGCGGGAATCCCGCCGGCAAGCCGGTGGTGTTCCTGCACGGCGGTCCCGGCGGCGGCACCTTGCCCGCCCACCGGCAGTTCTTCGATCCGGAGGCGTACCGGATCGTGCTGTTCGATCAGCGCGGCTGCGGTCGGTCGGTGCCGCACGTCGCCGACGGCGCCGATCTGTCCGCCAACACCACCGAGTATCTGCTCACCGACATCGAGACCCTGCGGCGGCACCTGGGGATCGGCCGCTGGCAGGTGTTCGGCGGCTCGTGGGGGTCGACGCTGGCCCTGGCCTATGCGCAGCGCCACCCGCACCGGGTCACCGAGCTGGTGCTGCGCGGCATCTTCCTGCTGCGCAGCAGCGAGATCGACTGGTACTACAACGGTGGCGCCGGACAGCTGTTCCCCGAGCTGTGGGAGCGTTTCCTGGAGCCGCTGGCCGGTGCGCCGGACGGTGAGCATCCCGTCGACACGTACCACCGGCTGCTGCATTCGCCCGACCCCGACGTCGCGCTGCGGGCCGCCGTGGCGTGGTCGACGTGGGAGGGGGCGACCAGTGCCCTGCTGCCCACCCCGGAGCGGGTCGTGGAGACGTCGGAACCGCGTTTCGCTCTCGCGTTCGCGCGCATCGAGAACCACTACTTCCGCAACCGCGGCTTCCTCGAGGAAGGGCAGCTGCTGCGCGACGCCGGACGGCTGCGCACCATCCCCGGCGTGATCGTGCAGGGTCGCTACGACGTGGTCTGCCCCGCGACGAGCGCGTGGGAACTGCACAAGACGTGGACCGGCTCGGAACTCGTCGTCGTCGACGACGCCGGGCACGCCGCGAACGAGCCCGGCATCACCCATCACCTGCTCGAGGCGACCGACCGCTTCCGCTGATCCTCACTCGAGGCGGCCGAACCCGACGACCGCCGAGTCGGACGTGAAGTCGACGGTGTGGACGCGGATGCGGCCGAGTTCGTTGCCGCCGACCGTCGTCGCGGTGTCGCCGTCGACCGCGACGACGATGTTGGTGTGCTGGCCGACCCACAGCTCGTTCTCGTACAGCACCACGTCGCCCACCGCCGGCCGGTAGCCGTCGGCGGCCTGTTCGAATCGGCCGACCGACTCGTAGTACTCCTGCAGGGTGTACACGCCGGGGATCCGCCAGTGCCCGGAATGCGGATTGGCCAGCGGCCGGTCCGCTTCCCGCATGATCCAGCTGACGAAGTTCGCGCACCAGGGCTCCTCGGCGCCCTCGGAGTAGAACGTCCCGGGCCGCTGCGTCCGGTGTTCGTCCTCGAGCAACTCCACGATCCGCGCCTGCGGGAGCGTCAACGCCGAGGTGTCCACGTCCGGGAAGGCGGCGGTGTCCCAGGGCAGATACCTGCTCGGTGCCCCGCGGAGCACCAGCACCGTGAGGACCACGAGCACCGCCGTGAGGACAGCGAGGCCGACGAGCAGGCCCCGCGGCCGGCGCGGCGGTCGGGATGCGTTCACGGCCGCCGCTCCCATCCGGCAGCGACGTCACGCCGGGTACGCAAACCGCACCTTCCGGGCCTGCGGGTCGGCGTGCGTCAGCCGGATCCGGATGCGGCTGCCCTCCTTCGGCTCGCCGGTGCACGGGGCGATCACGGTGGCGTCGGAAACGAACACCTCGGCGTCCCGGCGGCCGTTCGCCGCACGCAGGACCGTCGCCTCGAACGACTCCCCCACGTGCGGGGCGAGGACCGTCGCCTCGGTGAGTTCGATGCACGCGCGGGTCACCTTCCCGGCGAGCGCGTCGGAGCCGGACATGGTATCGGGAAGCTCCGGGAGCACGGCGCGCACCGGGTCCGGCACGTCGGTGCCCGCGCAGAGCGCCAGGCACACCTCCGTCACGAACCGGTCGGCCAGCCGCCGCAGCGGCGCGGTGACGTGTGCGTACGGCGCACCGATCGCCCCGTGTCCCGGCTGCTCCGGAATCTCACCGTCGAACGCCACGTACGACGCGCCGCGCAGCAGCGCCGGGGCCTCGCTCATCAGCACCAGGGTGCCGGGCAGGTTCACGTCGAGGCCGGCCAGGAAGGTACCCACCGGCACCTGGTCCGGCCACGGCACTCCCAGCGCGGCGGCGGTGCGCCGCAGTTGCGCCACGGCCTCGGGGGCGGCCGGCGGCAGGGTTCGCAGCAGCCCGATCCGCGCGTCGAGCATCAGTTGCGCCGCGCACATCCCGGTCAGCAGCGACACGTGGGAGTTCCAGTCGTCGACCTCGGTGCGCGGCTGGGTGGTCAACCGCCAGCCGTTCCCGTCGGCGACCACGTCCTGCTCGGGCAGGCGCAGTTCGATCGCGCCGCGTGCCCGGGCCGCGGCCTCGCGGAGCCCGCCGAACTCGGGCAGTGCCGCGATCGACGGGTGCACGATCCCGGCGTCGACGCCGGCCTGCACTCCGGCGTAGTCGAACCGGGCGACGGACCGGACCAGTGCGCGCCGCACGCTCACGTCCACGGGCTCGGCGGCGTCGTCGAGAACGATGCGCCACAGCGCCGCCGGACGCAGCCGGCCGGGGAGGAGGCTGGCCGAATCCTCGGACAACGGCCGGGGGTGCAGCGGGACCGACCCGTCGGGCAGATAGTAGGTCTGTCCGCGGCGCCGGCTCTCGCGGTCGAGCGCGCCGTCGGGTGCGACCACGGCCGCGACGTCGGCGATCGCGTAGTGCAGGACGAAGCCGTCGACGGTGCGCTCGAGGTGCAGCGCCTGGTCGAGATCCATCGAGCCCGGCGGATCGATGGTCACCAGCGGCAGATCCGTGCGGTCCACCCGCGCGGCGGACCAGCGGTCGACCGCGGCCTCGGCCTCGGCGACGGCGGGCAGGGGATAACTGTCGTCGAGCGCGAACTCGGCGCGGACGGCACCGAAGTCGATCGCGGGCGCGACGACGATGCGGGTGTTCGTCACCGTGCTGCGGAACCGCTCAGCGGTTCCACTCCTCGTCGGCCTCGTCCGCGGCCTTGTTGCGCTCGGCCGCGATCTCGAGTGCCCGTTCGGCGGTGGCGCGGTCCGGATACGGCCCCATGCGGTTCAGCGCACTGGGGTCCTTTCCCTGGCTGACCTTTCCGGTGTGGACGTCGTAGTACCAGCCCTCGTCGCTCATGACTCCCAGTCTGCCCCAACCGGCGCCGAGTTTCGGGGCAACCCGCACGCGCGGCGCGGCTGGTACCGTCGGCCCCTGGTCCCCGCTCGACGACTCGAAAGGCACCGCATGTCGTACCTGCTCTACGACTTCCTGCTCCCCTACCTGGGGCACGAGGCCGCCTCCTACTGGGCGCACCTGCTGGTCGTCTCCCCGATCTGAGCCGGGTGGGCGGACGAGCCGGCCTGTAAGCCGGATCCTGTACCCCGCCGAGGCGGGGTGGCGACCATCCATCTGGGCACACCGTCGCCGGGTACCTCGAGCGGTTCACCCGCAGGCTCGGGCGAGCAGCCCTCGGACACCTGCGCAGCCGCACCGAACGAGTCGGTGCGGCCTTCAACCTTGCTCCGGGCGGGGTTTACCGAGCCGCCCCGGTCACCCGGGGCGCTGGTGCGCTCTTACCGCACCGTTTCACCCTTACCCACCCCGAGGGGTGGGCGGTCTGTTCTCTGTGGCACTGTCCCGCGAGTCACCTCGGGTTGCCGTTAGCAACCGCCCTGCTCTGTGGAGTCCGGACTTTCCTCGATCCAGGGCCTGGCACCGCCACGGTGCCGGTTCCCTGAGCCGCGGTCGCCCGGCCAACTCGTCCGCGTCGATCAGGGTACTGCCTCACCTGTCGCAAATGCGAACTACGGTACCGCCATGGCGAGATATGTGGCTCTGCTGCGGGGAATCAACGTCGGTGGCATCACCATCGCGATGGCGGATCTGAAGGATGTGTTCGCCGGGCTCGGTTTCGGCAACGTCCGCACCGTGCTCGCTTCGGGCAACGTGGTGTTCGATGCCGACACCGCCGACACCGCCGAAGCGAAGGCACGGATCGAGGCGGCGCTGCGTGATCGATTCGGGTACGAGGCGTTCGTGTTCGTCCACGAGCAGGCGGCCGTCGCGGCGATCGTCGACGCCTACCCGTTCGAGGAGCGCGACGGCCGGCACGCGTACGCGATGTTCGTCGCCGATCCCGCGGTTCTGGACGAACTGGCGGCGACGGCGGAGGGTCTCGACCCGGCGGTCGAGCGCGTCGCCCGGGGCAACGGGGTCCTCTACTGGGACGTCGAGCGCGGGCAGACGGTCAAGAGCGCCTTCGGCCGGAACACCGGCAAACCGCGCTACAAGGCGGTGACCACGACGCGGAACCTGCGCACGCTCCGAAGACTCCAGGTGTGAGCGGCCGGTCCGCTGCCGGCGGTGCGTCCTTCGGGCGGCGGGCGCGGCCCGAAGGGCACACCGGCGCCGACGGCGCCTACAGGTGCGACGTGTCGTTGACCAGCCGCACGGCCGCGCCGCCGTCGGGATAGAACTCGGCGATGCTCAGCGACGCGAGGTCCAGGTGCAGGCGGTACAGCAGCGCCGGCCCCGCGTCGAGCGCCATCTGCAGCAGCGTCTTGATCGGCGTGACGTGGGAGACGACGAGCACGTTCGCCCCGCCGTACTCCGCGACCAGGTCGTCGCGGACGGTGGCGAGACGGCCGCGGACCTCGTCGAAGCTCTCCCCACCCGGCGGCCGCACCGACGTGTCCCCCAGCCAGCGCCGGTGCAGGTCGGGATCGCGCTGCGCCGCCTCGAGAAAGGTCAGCCCCTCCCACTTGCCGAAGTCGGTCTCGATGAGGCCCTCGTGCACCGTCACGGGCAGACCGAGCGCCGACGCCGCGGCATCGGCGGTCTCCCGGGCCCGCCCGAGCGGCGACGACACCACCGCGGCGACGTTGCCGCGCTCGCCGAGGCGACGGGCGGCCGCGCGTGCCTGCGCACGGCCCAGTTCCGTCAGCGGCGGGTTGCCGCGGCCGGAGTAGCGGCGCTCCACCGAGAGCGGGGTCTGCCCGTGCCGCAGCAGCAGCATCCGGGTGGGCGTGCCGACGGCGCCGGTCCAGCCGGGCGATTTCGCCGGTGGGGCTGCCGATTCCGTTGCGGGAGAAGCGGATTCGGAACCCGAAGCGACCGACGCGGCGGCGTCCATCGCCTCGTTGGCGAGCCGGTCGGCGTAGGCGTTCTCCGCGCGTGGCACCCAGGTGAACTCGACCCGCGAGAATTCCCGGGCCAGCTCGCGGGCGCGGGCGGCGAGCGGAATCATGTCCGGGTGCTTGATCTTCCATCGGCCCGACATCTGCTCGACGACGAGCTTGGAATCCATCCGGACGTCGACCTCGTCGGCCCCGAGTTCGGCGGCGGCGGTCAATCCGGCGATCAGGCCCTGGTATTCGGCCACGTTGTTGGTGGCGCGGCCGATGCTCGCGCTGCGCTCGGCCAGCACCGTCTCGTGGTCGGCGCCGAAGACCACCGCACCGTAGCCGGCGGGGCCCGGATTGCCGCGCGAGCCGCCGTCGGCCTCGACAACTACCCGGCTCAAATCCCGGATTCCTTGGTACGCACCAGGATCGCGTTGCACTCGGGGCAGCGTACGAGGGTCTCGGGGGCGGCGGCGGCGATGCGAGAGATCTCGCCGCGGTCGAGCTCGAGGCGGCATGCGCCGCACTGGCGCGCCCGCAGCAGGGCCGCGCCGATGCCCGTCTTCGTCCGCTGCGCCTCGTACTGGTCGACCAGCTCGGCCGGGAACGCCTCCACGAGTGCCGCGCGGTCGCTCAGGCACCGCTGCTCGGCGACCTCGATGTCGGCGAGCGCCTCGTCGCGCAGGCGGGCGGCGTCGGCGAGTTCCTCGTCGACGCTCGACAGCCGCGCGCCGGCATGGTCGTGATCGGCCTTGGACGCCTCCCGGCGTTCCATGACCTCGAGCAGCTCGTCCTCGAGCAGGGCCTGCCGGCGTTCGAGGCTGGTCAGCTCGTGCTGGAGTTCGGACAGCTGCTTGGCGCCCACGCTGCCGGCGGCGAGGAGCGTGCGGTCGCGTTCCTCCCGCTGGCGGACCGCCTCGACCTCCCCCTCGAGCTTGCGGATGTCGCGGTCGAGGTCGTCGAGGATGATCTCGACGGCGACGGCGGCGTCCCGGCGCGCGGTGCGTTCCGCCTCGAGCCGCTCGACCTCCTGCTGTTCGGGCAGGGTGCGGCGCCGATGCGCCAGGCGGGTCACCTCGGCGTCCACAGCGGCGAGGGCCAGGAGCTTGGACTGCACGGCGGGTTCGACGTTCACTCGGCGGGTTCCTGCTTTCGGCGACGAGATCAAGGGGGGTGGTAGCTGCCTACCGTACCGCGCGGCCGGTCACGGGGAACCCGGACCTACCGGGCTGCGGTGGTCCAGGGATCGGTGCGCAGCGCGCTGACGCGGGTCGACCAGCCGTCGCGGTCGGCGAACACGTCGTCGAGCACACCCTTCGCCTGGGCGCACCACGGGTACTCGCTGGCCCAGTGCGCGACGTCGACAAGCGCGGGGCCGCCGGCGCGCAGGTGCTCGTCGGCGGGATGGTGCCGCAGGTCCGCGGTGACGTAGGCATCGACGCCGAGCCGGCCGACGGTGCCGAGGAAGGAGTCGCCGGACCCGCCGCACACCGCTACGGTGCGGATCATCCGGTCGGGGTCGCCGGCACCGCGCACCCCCCACTCGGTGGCCGGCAGCGCGGCCGCGACCCGCTCGGTGAACTCGCGCAGCGTCTGCGGCGCCGGGAGTTCACCGACCCGGCCGAGACCTCGGGAGCCGGGCAGATCGGCGAGTTCGAGCACGTCGAACGCGGGTTCCTCGTACGGGTGCGCCGCGCGCAGGGCAGCAAGCACCCGGCCGCGCACCGATCGCGGGGCCACGACCTCGATGCGGTCCTCGGCCACGCGTTCGAGTTCGCCGACGGTGCCGACCGCCGGATCCGCCCCGGCCTCGGGACGGAACTGTCCGGTCCCGGAGGTGGTCCAGGAGCACTCGCGGTAGTTCCCGAGCCGGCCCGCACCGGCGTCGAACAGGGCGGCGCGCACCGTCTCGGCCGAGTCGGCGGGCACGAGGACCACCCACTTGTCGACCGCCGGTTCGGGCTTGGGCTCGATCGGCCGCAGGCCGGTCAGGCCGAGCGCGTGTGCCAGCGCATCGGACACGCCCGGGTCGGCACGGTCGGCGTTGGTGTGGGCGGTGAACAGCGCACAGCCGCCTCGGATGAGCCGGTGGATCAGGGCGCCCTTCGGGGTGTGCGCGCCGACGGTGTCGACGCCGCGCAGCAGCAGCGGGTGGTGCACGAGGAGCAACTGCGCACCCCAGGCGAGGGCCTCGTCGACGACGGCAGCGGTCGCGTCGACCGCGAGCAGTACCCTGCTCACGGGCTCGGTGGGATCACCGGCGACCAGCCCGACGGAGTCCCACGACTCGGCCAGCGACGGCGGGTAGGCCGTCTCGAGTACGTCGATCACCTCGCGCAGGGTCACCGCCGTCACCGCTCCTCCTTCGTCGTCTCCCCGGGTGCTGCCCGAGACCCTACGCGGCGGGCGTCGCCGGGAGCCGGGACAATGGGGACGTGACGACTCTCGCCGACCTGCATCCACTGCTGCTGCCCGCGCCCGTCGTGCTGTTCGACCTGGACGGCACCCTCACGGACTCGGCGGCGGGCGTGCTCGACGGGTTCCGGCATGCGCTCGCCACCGTGGGCGTTCCCGCACCGGCGCACGACGAGCCCCAGCGGGTCCTCGGTCCGCCGATGATCGACACCCTGCGCGGGCTCGGTCTCGACGAACAGCAGGTGGATCGGGCGCTGACCGCGTACGTCGAGCGCTACGACGCGCGCGGCTGGGCGGAGAACTCCGTGTTCGACGGGGTGGCGGCGATGCTCGAGCGGGTGCGCGACGCCGGCAGCCGCCTCGCCGTCGCGACGTCGAAGAACCAGGGCTTCGCGGTACGCATCCTCGAGCACTTCGGGCTGGCCGGCCACTTCGAGTTCATCGGCGGCGCGAGCGACGACGGGAGTCGGCGGGCGAAGTCGGACGTGATCGCGCACAGTCTGGCCTCGCTCGGGGTGGACCCGGTCGCCGCCGAGGACGGCGGCACCGCGGGCGTGGTCATGGTCGGCGACCGCGAGCACGACGTGACGGGCGCGGCGCGGTGGGGTATTCCGACGGTGTTCGTCGAGTGGGGGTACGGCGCCGCCGACGAGGCGGCCGTCGCGCACCGGTCCACGGCGAGCGTCGACGAACTGACGAGGGTGCTGACCGGTGACCGCTGAGCGCCTGCACGTGACGTTCGTGTGCACCGGCAACATCTGCCGGTCGCCGATGGCCGAGAAGATCTTCGCCGAGCACCTCCGCCGGACCGGTCTCGCCGAGCGCGTACGGGTCACCAGCGCCGGCACCGGCGACTGGCACGCCGGCGAGGACGCGGATCCACGCACCACGGACCTGTTGCGGCGGCACGGCTACCCGACCGGGCACTGCGCCCGGCGCGTGACCGACGAGCAGCTCGCCGCCGATCTGGTGGTCGCACTGGACGCCGGCCACGACCGGGTGCTCGCGCAGCTCGGGGTGCCCGCCGAGCGCCGGGTGCTGCTGCGCAGCTTCGACCCGGACGCCGAGAGCGAGTCGGTACCGGATCCGTACTACGGCGACCGGCACGAGTTCGAACTGGTCCGGCGGCAGATCGAGGCGGCGATCCCGGGCCTGCTCGACTGGGTGCGACGGCAATGAGGCCCGCGCCACCGGCTACCGTGGATACGTGCGACGACTGACGTTCCTGCTCCGCCCGAGCTGGCTGGTGCTGGCCCTGGTGGTGGGCGGCTTCGCCTACGCGTGCTTCACCGTGCTCGCGCCGTGGCAGCTCGGCAAGAACACCACCACCGAGGAGCGCAACGACCGGATCACCGCCTCGCTGGCCACGGACCCCGTGCCGGTGGAGGAGCTGCTGACCGGCCCCGCGCCGGCACCGGAGGACGAGTGGCGGCGCGTCGTCGCGACCGGCTCCTACCTCCCGGACTCCGACCTGCTGGTGCGATTGCGCAGCGTCGAGTCCTCCCCCGCCTACGAGGTACTGACGCCGTTCCGGCTCGCCGACGGCCGCACCGTCCTGGTGAACCGTGGATACGTGCGCCCGGAGCGGGGCACCGAGATCCCCGCCTTCGCCCCGGCACCGGCCGGTACGGTGACCGTCGACGCCCGCCTGCGGATGTCCGAGGGGACCGCCGAGAGCAAGACCCCGTTCCGCGACGCCGGCCGCACCCAGGTCTACTCGATCGACCCTGCGCAGATCGCGGCGTTCACCGGCCTGGAGCTGACGGGCGGATACCTGCAGCTGTCCGAGAACCAGGCCGGGGGGCTGGGCACGATCCCGTTGCCGCAGCTCGACGCCGGCCCCTACCTGTCGTACGGGCTGCAGTGGGTGGCGTTCGGGATCATGGCGCCGCTGGGCCTGGGGTACTTCGTGTGGGCGGAGCTGCGCGAGCGCCGCAAGCGGAAGAACCCGGCGCCGGCCGCCGCACCCGAGGCCGAACCGGTGCCTGCTCCGGCGGAGCGCAGCACCGAAGACAAACTCGCCGACCGTTACGGCCGGTCCCGTTGAGCCACCCAGGCGAGGAGCCCGCGATGCACGCGACGATCGACGACTACCTGGCCGACAAGGACGCCGCCGCCGTCGACATGTTCTGCCGGCTCCGCACGCTCGTGCTGGGCCTCGGCGACGACGTCGAGGAGCAGGTCCGCCCCGCCGAGGTGCGGTGGGGGCGCGGTCGTGTGTTCGCGGCGGCGTTCGTCTATTCGTCGCGGCTCGAGATCGCGATCGACCTGCCGCGGCGGGTCCATCACCCACAGCTGCGGGAGGCCTTCCCGACCACCGGAAAGGTGACGACCCACCGGTTGAGCATCGCCACCCCGGACCAGCTCGACGACGGCGTCGTCGCGCTGCTGGCGGAGGCATACGAGACGGTCGGCGCAAGCACTCGGTAACGGGGTGAGGCCGGCGGTGATCCGCGACGGAGGTCAGACGTAGAGCTGCTCGATCCGGTCGGCGAAATTGTCGACCACCAGCTTGCGGCGCAGCTTCATGCTGGGCGTCAGATCCCCCGCCTCGATGGACAGCTCCCGGTCGAGGACGGTGAACTTCTTGATCTGCTCCCAGCGGTTGAGCCGGTCGTTGAGCCGGTCGATGCAGCCGGCGATCAGCTCGCGGGTCCGCTCGTCCCGGGCGATCTCGCCGAACTCCCTGCCGGCCATGCCGTTCTTGTCCGCCCACTCGGTGATCGCCTCGGCATCGAGACCGACGAGGGCGACGCAGTAGGGCCGGCTCTCTCCGTACACGACGATCTCGCTGGCATAGGGGCAGATGCCCTTGAAGGTGGCGGAGATCGCGGACGGCGCGACGTACTTGCCCTGACTGGTCTTGAACAGGTCCTTCTTGCGGTCCGTGATCCGCAGGAATCCGTCGGCGTCGAGTTCCCCGATGTCGCCGGTGTGGAACCAGCCGTCGGGTTCGAGGGCCTCTGCGGTGGCGTCGGGCCGCTCGTGGTAGCCGTCCATGACGCCCGGCCCGCGCAGCAGTACCTCCCCGTCGGCGGCGATCCGCACCTCCGTGCCCGGGAAGGGCCAGCCGACGGTGCCGAGCCGGTACGCGTACGGGCGGTTGATGAACGACGCGGCGGACGTCTCGGTCAGGCCGTACCCCTCGAGGATGATGATGCCGGCTGCGTCGAACCACTGCGCCACGGCACGGTCGAGCGGGGCCGCCGCCGAGACGAAGAACCGCAGGCGACCGCCGAAACGCTCCTTGATGGTGGAGAACACGAGACGGTCGGCGAGCCGGTACCGGAGCCTGTCGAGGCGAGACGGTGCGCGGTCCTCCTGCCGGGCCTGCGAGACACGCAGTCCGACGCCGAGGGCCCAGTCGAAGATCTTCTTCTTCGCCCCGCCCTCCTCGGCGATCATCGCCTCGATGCGGGCGTGTGCCTTCTCGAAAATGCGCGGCGCCGCGCCCATGAAGGTGGGGTGCACGACGGCGAGGTTCTCGACGATCTTCTCCACGCGGCCGTCGATCACGGTGGTGAAACCGATCTGCAGGGGCAGCGCCAGCATGACCTTGCCGAAGGCGTGCGACAGCGGCAGCCAGAGGAAGTTCAGATCCTCGGGACCGAGGATGTTCACCGCGTCGACGGCCGCAGCCGTATACGTCCACCCCGAGTGCGGCAGCAGCACGCCCTTCGGCTTCCCGGTGGTGCCGGAGGTGTACATGATGCTGGCGAGCTGTTCGGGCCGGATCGCGTCGACCCGGTCGGCGACGACGCGGGGCGACTCGGCGAGCAGTTTCCGGCCCCTGCCCTCCAGGTCGGCGAGGGTGATGACCCAGTCCCCGTCGCCCTCGCCGTCGATGACCACCACGGTCCGCACCTTCGGCAGGTCGGCGCGGTGGGCGGCGAGCTTGTCGACCTGGGTCCGGTCCTCCGCGACCACGACGCCGCTGCCCGAATTGGCGACGATGAAGGCGACGTCGGGGGCATTGGTCGTGGGGTAGATGGTGGTGGTCGCGGCGCCGGCGCACATCACTGCAAAGTCGGCGAGCACCCATTCGTACCGGGTCGACGACGCGACCGCGACCGGATCCTGGGGCTGGACCCCCAGGGCGATCAGGCCCGCGGCGAGCATGTCGACCCGGTCGCCGACCTGCCTCCAGGTCACGCTCTCCCAGCCGTCGCCCTCCGGATACCGGAAGGCCTCGGCCTCGGGAGTCGCCGCGACCCGGTCGACGAACAGCCGGGCCACCGACGGCGCCCGGTTGTCGAGCTTCGAATTGTCCACCGGTTCGTCCGCCACCCGCAGCGCAGCCATGCGCCGAGTGTAGGACCGTCCCGATCTCCGACGTGGGCAGTTGCGCAAACGAGGGCGCGGCCACCCGTCACCGACGCCGGGCAGGTACCCGCGGGAGTCGTAGCGCGACAACGTAGCCGACGGTCGACATGACCGCCATCGCGCCGACGGCGAAGGTCAGGGCCCGGTTCCTGGCGTCGGCGTTGATCCGCACGAGCTCGTGGGCAGCGGGACCCCCGACGCCCCGCGACACGAGGTTGGCACCGACCTGGTCGTCGCTCAGCGCGGTGACCTGGACCTGCTGGTCTACCGTCTGCTGGACGAGCTGTTTCTCCGCGGCGTTCAGCACGGCGCTGTCGGCCACCCCCGACTGGAACGAGGAGACCAGCGCCGTCGTCAGGAACGCACCGGCCAGTGCCACTCCGAGTGAGCTCCCGAGGTAGTTGATGCTCCGCGACAGCCCTGTCACGTCGCTCACCTCCTCCGCCGGCGGCGTCGACTGGATCAGGTCGGTCAGCGTCATCGTCATGCCCTGACCCACACCGAGGAGGAAGAGCCCCGGCGCGAGCGCCAGGCCCGTCGCGCCCTGCCCCGTCTCGCGCGGGTCGAACATGGCGGCCACCGCGATGCACCCCGCGATCATGAACAGGAACGACCACAGCTGGGCGGCCCGATGGGTCATTCGGCGGCCGGCGACGAGCCGGGCCGCCGCCGAGGCGGCGACGATCAGCCCCAGCGTCACGGGCAGCATGGCAAGGCCGCTCCACAGCGCGTCGAAACCCAGCGTCGTCTGCAGGAAGACCGGCACCAGGAACAGGACACCCGCGGTCACCAGCGCCTGCATCGCCAGAGTCTCCGAGCCGGCCCGCGTCGTCCGGTTTCGCAGCACCGCGATCCGCACCAGCGGATCTCGACCGTTCGTCACGAGGTGGTGCTCCCATGCGGCGAACGCGACCAGGACCATCAGCCCGGCACTGCCCAGTACGAGCACGGGCGACACCCCGCCCCGTTCGAGCACCGTGTACCCGAGCACCTCGAAGTCCTGCCGGGCCCGGACCAGGCCGTACCTGCCGGCCAGCAGGGTCCCGACGACGAGCAGTCCGAATCCGGTCGCGGACAGCACCGCTCCCAGGACGTCGAAGTGACGATCCCCCGCCGGAACGCCGCGCCGCCCCGGGTCGGCGACCCGGCGCATGAGGAGCAGCACGACAACCGTCACCACGGTTCCCATGAGGAACGACACCCGCCAGCTCAGGTAGCTGGTGATCACGCCACCGACGATGGGGCCTGCCGCCGCGGCGACCCCGCCGACCGTCCCGATCGTCGACAGCGCCCTCGTCCGCGTGGCGCCGGTCAGGGCGTCGGTGAGCAGGGCAAGCATGGCCGGGATCATGAGCGCCACACCGATCCCTTGGAGCAGGGACCAGCCGACCAACATGAAGACGATATTCGGGCCGACGGCAGTGATGAGCGTGCCGAGCCCGAAGATCTCCGCGCCCAGGACGAAGGTTCGTCGGTAGCCGAGGCGGCCTCCCAGCTTGCTGCTCGTGATCAGGAACGCGGCGATGACGAGGGAGTACAGCGAGATCGCCGACTGTACGGCGGTCAGAGTGGTCTGCAGATCCGCGACTATGGCCGACAGGGCCACGTTCATGGCGGTCGAGTTGTAGACCATCACGAAGTTCTGGACCGCGAGCGGGAGGAACAGGGCTCCGGCGACGCCCGGTCCCGGTGTGCCGGTCCTTCCGTCGCCGTTCACGTCGGCATGGGCGACGACCCGGATGCCGCCGCGCCCGCGCGGACACCGACTGCTGCCGCGGCCGCGGCGGACACAACGGAAAGGGCGACGCCCGGAAAAGCGGGTGCAACCCCGGCGGACGACGTTGCGGTACCACGAAGCAGCACGACGAGCCTCGATTCTGCCCGTGGCCGGTGGCATCACCACCGGCCCGTGAGTTCGACGGTACGACCTCCGGACGGCCCGACGGCGAGAACCGGCGACATGCCTGGTTCCGCCGTTCGACGACGATCTCGCGACTCCGTTCAGTCTGGGCCACAACAGGTCCGAAGGGTCGAACCGGGAGTGGCCGGTCAGGCGGTGTGCTGATCGGAGACACCCGGCCGGCGCTGCCGGCTCCCCGAGCGGCCATCGGCGGTACGAATCCGCGAAGGCGGAGGATAGAAGTCCTACAGACGCGTCACATCTCATCGATGCCCACTCCCGTCTGCGAAAGCGCAGACCTGTCTCAGGAAGATGGAACGTGATGGACGAGGTAAGCGGTGCGATCCGATTCCTGGCCGCGTTCACCGCGATCGAGAACCATTTCACATGGAAACTCCAGACCGGCGACAGCCGGGCCGGTTTCGTCCGGATGGCCGAGGAATACGCCCGGCGACACCACACCCGGGTCGATCTGCCGGCGTTGCGCGCGTTCGCCGATCTGCGTAACGCCCTGGTGCACCACGACTACCACGGCGGCAGACCCGTTGCCGACCCGGTGCCGGAGATCGTCGAGGCGATCGAGAGGCTGCGGGACAAGATCATCAGTCCGCCGACGGTGCTGCACGTGCTCCCGCAACGCCCACTCGCGTCTTTCGGACTCGACGATCCGCTCCGCTCGGTCCTCGAGGAGATCCGCCGGCACGACTACTCGCAGTTTCCCATCTACGACGACCGCACCTACCGCGGTCTGCTGACCACCAACTGCATCGCACGCTGGCTCGCACACCGCCTGGCCACCGACGAGATCGTCGAAGGCGAGACCGTGGGCGCGGCGCTGGAGTTCGTCGAGCCCCACGATCGAGCCGTCCATCTGTCCCGCAAGACGACCGTGCCGCAGGCCATCAAGAAACTCTCCCCACCCGCCGACGGCGGACTCCCGCCGACCGCCTTGATCATCACGCACAGCGGCAAGCCCCACGAGAGCCCACTGTCCCTCGTCGTCGCGGACGACCTGCCGGTCCTGGTCGCCGCGATGGGCGCGGGAACATAACTGGGCACATGGCCGATACTCCTGTCGACGGCGGCATCTCGATTCCGACCAGGAGGTCCCCGTGAGACCCGGCGAAGTGCGGCTCGGCCAAGGAGTCTGGTGGGCCGAGGAATATTGGCGGGTGATGGGCGTCTACGACGACGGCAGACTGCTGCGCCTGGCGAGACCGACCCACTTCGAGGACGGCAGCTTCTCGTTCACCGAAAACGTGGTCAACGACGTACCCGTCGAGTTCGTCTCGCCCCCCGACTCGCGTGGACCCGGCTCGACATAGCAGGCGACGACAGCGCCACTCCGGGTCACGAAGGCCTCGCGGAGGACGTTTGTCGATGCGATCGACCCCCTCACTCGCACGTCGAACAGTCGTCACACTCTGCAACCGGACCCGGCAGATCGGCCCCGTGCACCACCGGAGGAATCGTGAGAATCACTCTGCCCAACGGCATCGTCATCGAGGACGACGACCCATCCGCTGCCACGGCCGCGCCGCGGCCCTCGCGGGCCTCGCACCCGTCGTTGACGATGCCGGCCCCGCCCCGAATGACGTGCCGGACGAAGAATCCGCCGGTTGCTCGGAGGACGCGGCACTCGAAGCCCTGCACATCGTGCGTGCTCGACCGAAGCCGGTGACCGTCACGTACCTCGCCAGGAGATTGGGCATCACCCCGGAGGACGCCCTGGAACGACTCGCGATGCTTATCGTGATGGGCCGGGTCGAGCAACTGTCCGACGGCATCTACCGCCCGATCGACAACGTCAACGACGTCGACGAGGGCGGGCCTCAGGACACCGCGGCGATGAATGCCGGCACCCAGGCCGAGGAATCGGAGACGGTGCCCTCCGCGGAACCCGACCCCTTCGATGCGATCATGACTTTCAGGCGTGAGGTGCAAGCCCTGCTACCGACCCGCCGCGACCGCGAGACCTACGACCTGTTCGTCTCCCGACGCAAGCGTCTGTCGAGTGCACGTGCCGCTGCGCTGTTCGAGCTGTCCCCCGCCGCGACAGGGGTACGGCTGCGTCGACTCCTGACTCTCGGGGTGATCGAGCGAGCAGGCAGAGGCTCCTACCGGGCCGTGATCCCCGAAACGCGGGATGCGGAGGCGTTCCTGCACAGCGCGCTCCCGCCCGAGGCCGAAGCGGAAGCCGAAGAACCGGAAGAGTCCCAGCCCGCCGAGGCCCCACACCGCCTGTCCGTCGACCACCGTCGGGCGATACAGGCTCGGCTCGACGACGACTGCGACCGGCAAACCTTCGAGTTGTTCGTCGAGAACGACGCCTTCCAGTCGGAGGGCACGGTCGCCGGTTCGCTCTTCATCACCCGCCGTGAGGCCGAAGACCGGCTGCGAAGACTGGTCGAGCGCGGAGTCATCGGACGCAAACCAACTGGCTACGGGACCTACAACCGCTACTACGCCGTCGACTGACTTTCTCCGAGTAGGCGAACAGCGCTGGACTGCATCCTTCGGGCGCTCATAGACGGTCGGTAACAACGCCTCCAGCAGCTTCTGCGACATGCCCCGGTTGTTGAGGATCTGCGCCGACAGGTCCGCCGAGGAGTGGCTGAGAGGGCGGGGAAGACCACGCCGTAGACCGACGGAACGGCACCTCCGGGCGTCAGTCGCCGGTCCCTCCGAACTCGGGAGGGGTGTCGCGGTAGGTGAACGGTTCCAACGTCACCGTTGCGCCGGTGCCTTCGTCACCGTCGACGAGTTGGGCCGCCGTGGCTCGGAATTCCACGCCGACGGTCCTCACGTACCCGTCCGCCTCCCACTGCCCGACCCTCCACCGCAAGTAGTCCCGCAGATCGTCCAAGCTCGCGAAGAACGTCACCGACTTGGGTGCGAGAACCACGCCGTCCTGCCGCCACGACTCTTCCAGGCCGTAGTAGCCGCGGGTGTGGCCGGCCCAGACCTCGTCGAGGGGCACGAGCAATTCACTGGGATCGCGTATCGGAACAGGACGCCATCCGTCCTTCGCGGGCTTGCCCTCGAGCACACGATCGGGTGCGCCACTGAGCGTCACGAGGGCCTGCATCTCGGCATCCGGCAGTTCGCGGAACGCCGCGGGGCCGTTGACTGCATTCGAGCTCTCCAGGGGCGTCCCCGCTTTTCGCTCGTGCACCGGGAACGCCGGCGTCAGCCAGTGGATGGGCTGTAAGTAAATTCTGCGAACGCCGGGCTCCCCAGTCAGCTTGGTGACCGTGCAGAACCCGACCACGGACTTCGAATCGGTCTGATAGGCCGCCACCACGTCCCCGGCCGTCACTTCTTCGGCGAGATGCTTGGACACCTCACCCGACAACGTCGAATAGTCCCCGCCCCACTCGACAGGGGCACCTCGACTGAACACGCCCCGTAGCCAGTCACCGAAATATCCGGACGGCCCGCCTTCCGCGGCGTTGCACTTGTAGAGCCAGAACCCCATCTCTACCTCTCCCGGTGACCGCAACAGACCGAAGCTGGGCCTTCCAGTCCGGGGTAACCTCGCGAACTCCTCCTACCCGTTTCTGTGCATTTCAAAAGCGGCGGGCCCTCGATTGGGAGAATCGGCCGCCGGTGGCTGGTGCCGCCCGCACAATCGCAACCATGGAGCTGGACGGTAAGGACCTCGGAAGGCTGCGCCGAGTCGCGGACCCACTCAGTGCCCGGACATCAGAAGCAGGTGATTTCACGCCCTGGCTTGCCGAGAACATCGACCTTCCGGCTGAGTAGCTCGAGAGGCCGTTGACGGTCGTGTCCACACAGGTCGCTGTCGGCGAATTCTGCTTCGACATCCAGGCGGAGGACGACAACGGCCGCACCATCATCATCGAGAACCAACTCGAGCGAACCGATCACGGGCACCTGGGCAGAGCCTGATGTACGCAGCCGGCTTCGACGCCGCGGCCAACTGCGAAGAGCCCGTTTGGGTATCGACACGGTTCGGTGAAGATCACCGAAGCGCGCTCGACTGGCTCAACGAACGCACTGACAGCTCGGTCGGCTCTTCGACGACGACCTCGAGGCGGTCGCGAACGCCTCGAGTCCGTGACGGGGTGTACCACGCCGTCACGTGTTCCCTCGTCGATCCGGCAGACAGTGAGGGCAGAGACGGCGCATCCTGAGTGGGTGGCGCGAGCCGTCGGGTCGGCGGCGGAGAATCTCGGCAGGGGCTATCGACACAGGAGGACGCGATGACCTCACATGCGAACAGCACCCCGATTCCGCCCGGCATCGAGATGCCGGACGAGGTCCGCACCCGGTTGGGCACGCTGCGGTTCTTCGACGGAGTCCCGGACGACGAGACGTCCCGGACACTGTTCGACAACCTGGACTTCCAGCGGGCGGTGCAGGCGTACCTGCTGGCGCAGCATCCGGTGTCTTGGGCCGCGTGGCGCCGGGGGCTGCTGCGCTGGGGCCCGGCGAACACCACGATGGCGCTCTGGGAGGACCTGTGCCACCCGTGCACCGTCGGACCGGCGATGCACACGACCGTTGTGTACTTCTACATGTGGATCGACCTCCACGACGGACCCCTCGTCCTGCACGCCCCGCCCGACGTGTACGGCCTGATCGACGACTCGTGGGGGCGCTGGGTCGTCGACATCGGCGCGACCGGACCCGACAAGGGCCAGGGTGGCAAGTACCTGTTCCTGCCGCCTGCATACGACGGCGAGGTCCCGGACGGCTACTTCGTGTTGCGGTCCCGTAGCTACGGGATGGTCCTCGTCTCGCGCGGTTTCCGCGACGAGCATGGCGACCCGCATCCGGCCGCCGACATGATCAAGGCGAAGACCCGGGCTTACCCGCTGGCTCAGGCCGACGACCCGCCGCCGATGCGATTCGTGAACGTCTCCTTCGAGCCGTGGGTCACCATCCCGGCCGCCGACTACCAGTACTGGGAGCTGCTCAACGAGGTGGTGCAGTCCGAGCTGCCGGAGTCATCCGACCCGGTCACGCTGGGGATGTTCGCCGCCGTCGGCATCCAGCACGGCAAACCGTTCGACCCCGACGAGCGGATGCGCGCAATCCTGACCGAGGCAGCCGCGGTCGGCCACGCGACCGCCCGCGCGCTCCTCTACCGGGTCCGCCAGCCCGAGGCACGCTACTACCCGGACGGCGCCTGGCGGGTCTTCCTCTTCGCCGGTTACCAGTTCCAGGACAATGGCGCCGCGATGCTCGACACCGCCGCCGCGCTGGGCTTCATAGGGAGCGGATCAAGTCCGGCGTACCTGACGGAGATGGTCGGCGCCGGATCGCAGTATGTCACGGCGTTCGTCGACGCCACCGGCGCACCCTTCGACGGCGGCAGGACCTACCGGCTGCACGTCCCGCCGAACGTGCCGGTCAACAACTTCTGGTCGATCGTCGTCTACGACACCCAGACCCGGTCGATGCTGCAGACCGACCAGGAATGGCCCACCGTTGCCAGCGACCGCGACATGATCTCGAACGAGGACGGCTCAGTCGATGTCCACTTCGGTCCCGAACGGCCCGAGGGCAGCCGCAACTGGATCCAGACCCTGCCCGGCAAGAGCTGGTTCGCGATAGTCCGGCTCTACGGTCCGCTGGAACCGTGGTTCGACAAGACATGGAGACTGCCCGACATCGAACCGCTCGCGTAGCGACCGGGAATGGTCCGCCCTGACGGCCGGTGCCTTTCCACCGGCCGTCAGGGAGGTCACGCCGACTTCTGGTCGGTGTCCGGCGGGTGGTCGAGGTTGCGACGGGCCGCGGTGACGGCCGCGTCGACGGTCGGGTGTGCGTCTGTAATGACACTGGCGATGCCGGTCGCGCTGAGCAGGTCGCGCACCTGGCCGATCTCGCCGGCGAAGAGCAGCCGAATGTGGTGGTGCTCGAGGTCGGCATACAGCCGGTCCAGCATCTCGACGGCGGTGATGTCGATTCCCGGCACAGCTGCGGCGTCGAGGACGACGGCCCGCGTGTCGTCATGGACATGGCCGCGTACGGCCGCTGCCACGTTGTCGGCGTTGGCGTAGATCAGCCCGGACTCGGGCCGCAGCACCACGATCCCGGGCTCAGTGAGCGCGTCGGGATGGCGCTGCAGGTCGACCCAGCGGCTTCTGTCCGGTGTGCGGCCCAGCTCGGCGACGTGGGGCCGCGAGGCCCGGAACAGCAGGAGCAGGACCGACACCGCGACACCGAGGAAGAGCCCGGGAAGGATGTCGAAGACCAGCACACCCACCATGGCGCTCGCCGCGGCGAGGAAGTCCGCGTACGCCGCGACGCCGTAGATCCGCCGCAGGCTCGGGGTCGCCAGACGCGCGTACTTGCGCAGCGCCCGGAAGTCGACGAGCTTCGTGACGGCCGCGATCACCACGGCAGCGAGGGTGGCCTCCGGCAGGTTCGCGAACAGACCGGTCAGGAACAGCAACGTCATCACCGTCAGCGCCGCCACGACGATGCCAGAGATCTGCGACACCGCCCCAGCCGAGACGTTGACCGCGGTCTTCGACAGGGACCCGTTGACGATCATCCCGGAGGACAGCCCCGCGCCGATGTTCGCTGTGCCCACCCCGAGCAGCTCCTGGTTCGGATCGATCTCGTAGTGTTCCTTGGCGGCGTAGTTCTTGGCTGCTCCGACGCCCTCGGCGAACGCCACCAGCAGGATCCCTGCCGCCGACGCGAGCAGCGCGACGTAGTCGGATCCAGGGAGGCTGGGGAGCCCGAGCGGAGGTAGCCCGCCTTCGATCCGCCCGACGATCTCCACTCCCTTGGCGTCGAGGCCGAGGACCGAGACGGCGACGATTCCCAGGACGACCGCGACCAGCGGTGCGGGCAGCCGGGGCGACACCCTGTGCAGGACCAGTACGACCGCAAGGGAGCCGGCGCCGACGGCCAACGTCCAGCCGTTCGTCCCACCCAGCGACGTGACCAGGTGCCAGGCTTTTTCGAAGAAGTCCCCCTCTCCCCTCGGGACTCCGAAGAGCTTCGGGAGCTGGCCGACGATGATCGTCAGCGCCAAGCCGACGATGAACCCCTTCAGCACCGGCTCGGAGATGAAGGAAGCCAGAAACCCCAGACGCGCCAGCCCCGCGAGAATCCCGAGCGCACCGACCAGCAGCGCCAGACCGGCCGTCAGCGCTGCCGCATCGGCGTCACCCGAAATGCTGGCAACAGCAGCACCCGAAAGCGCCGCGGTGGCCGCCATCGGCCCCACCACCAGGTGCCGGGAGCTGCCGAACAGCGCGTAGAGGAGCAGCGCCGCGGGCGCGGCATACAGGCCGATCACCGGAGACACCCCGGCGATCGTGGCGTACGCGAGGGCCTCGGGCACCAGAACCGCCCACACCGTCAGACCAGCCAGCAGGTCACGTCCCATCTGGTTGGCCCGATAGCCCTCGAACGACGTGAGCAGCGGCACCTTCACAACACGAGCACAGCAAACCCTGCCCGGCCACGACAGAGCCCAAAGACCCCGGGTGAGGCCGCACGATCCCGGCACACCGCAGCCGGCCCGGCCGTGTCCGCGGGCGTAGACGTGAAGGCCCTGCAGTGGATGTTGGGTGGGCAGAAGCCCCCTCGCGCGGTGAGGGACCGGCCGCTGACCAGGTCTCTCACCGCCACTTTCCTGGTGGGCGCGGAGGGTTTCGAACCCCCGACCGCTGGTGTGTAAAACCAGAGCTCTACCACTGAGCTACACGCCCGCAAATCCGACGGCTCACGCCGCCGGACTTTGCCTCAGGACTTTAGCGCGGCCAGCGCTCGCACCCAAGCGCCCTGGTCACGGGGTTCGCCGGGCTGATTCTCCTCGGCGAACCGGATGATGCCGTCCTTGTCCACGACGAACGTGCCGCGGTTGGCGAAACCGAACTTCTCGTTGAACACGCCGTAGGCCTGGGCGACGGCGCCGTGGGGCCAGAAATCGGACAGCAGCGGGAACGTGTAGCCCTGCTCGGCGGCCCAGATCTTGTGCGTGGGCGAGGCCCCCACCGAGACGGCGATGATCGCGGTGTCGTCGTTCTCGTACGTCGGCAGGTCGTCCCGCACGGCGCACAGCTCGCCCTGGCAGACCCCGGTGAACGCCAGCGGGTAGAACACGAGCAGCACGTTCTTGTGCCCGCGGAAACTCGACAGGGTCACTTCCTGGTTGTTCTGGTCCTTGAGTGTGAAATCGGGCGCCTCGGCACCCACCTCGATCGCCATCGCGTCGGTTGTCCTTACTTCGGTGGAGGTGAACTGAGCGGTGCGCTCAGCGCTTGGTGCGGGCGGCCTTCGGCTGCACCAGCCGGCTGCCCACCCAGTCGCCGAGGTTGGCGGTCGAGGTCTGAGTCAGGCCGGCGGTCGTGGCCGATTCGGCGATCTCGCTGGGCTCGACGTGATCCGCGCGGCCGGTCTTCGGGGTCAGCACCCAGACGACGCCCTCGTCTGCGAGCGGGCCGATCGCATCCATGAGCGCGTCGACGAGGTCCCCGTCGCTGTCGCGCCACCAGAGGAGCACCACGTCGACGACCTCGTCGGAGTCCTCGTCGAGCAGGTCCGATCCGATGGTGTCCTCGACGGCGGCCCGCAGGTCGTCGTCCGTGTCCTCATCCCAACCGAGTTCCTGAACCACCTGGTCGTGGGTGATACCGAGCTTCTGAACGTAGTTCTGGGCGTCCGCCGCGGCGACCACGGTGGTGTCCTCCTTCGGTTGGGCCGCGGGCCTGCCGCGTACCGGATGTCACGAGCGATTTTTCAAAGCGAACATCCTCGGGGGGCTCAACGCAAGCCGAATCGCAAGGAAAGTCACAACATTCTTCCGGGGACGTTACCGCGAGGAGGGCCGCACCGCCGATCTGCCGCGCGGAGCCGAACGGTCCGGATACCCGCCTCGCGGCCGCTTCACACCCGGGGGGATGCCTCCCACCGCGCGATGGGGGAAGATGAGCAGTGCATCTCGTTCAGATGTCGATGAGTCGGCTCCCACAAGAGCCGGCCTACGGAGCGGGCGCCACACCTGCGCGCCCCACCACGATGAGGAGCAGACGTTGACAGACCTGATCCACGAGCCCGATTCCTCGACGAGCGCCGCCACACAAGGCGCCTCGGAAGCGGGATCCTCGCCGAACACCACCGGGGCCTCCGACGGCCGCGTGCGGGTCATCCGCGAGGGCGTGGCCTCCTACCTGCCGGACATAGACCCGGCCGAGACCACGGAGTGGCTCGAGTCCTTCGACGGGCTGCTCGAGTCCGCCGGTCCTGCGCGTGCCCGGTACCTGATGCTGCGCCTGCTCGAGCGCGCCGGTGAGCGGCACGTCTCGATCCCGGCACTGACCTCGACCGACTACGTGAACACCATCCCGACCGAGAACGAGCCGTGGTTCCCCGGCGACGAGGAGGTCGAGCGTCGCTACCGTGCCTTCATCCGGTGGAACGCCGCGATCATGGTGCACCGCGCGCAGCGCCCCGGCATCGGCGTCGGCGGCCACATCTCCACCTACGCTTCCTCCGCGGCGCTGTACGAGGTGGGCTTCAACCACTTCTTCCGCGGCAAGGACCATCCCGGCGGCGGCGACCAGATCTTCATCCAGGGCCACGCCTCCCCCGGCATCTATGCCCGCGCCTACCTCGAGGGCCGCATCCCGGCCGAGCAGCTCGACGGGTTCCGCCAGGAGGCCAGCCACGCCGACCAGGGCGGCGGCCTGCCGTCCTACCCGCATCCGCGGTTGCTGCCCGACTTCTGGGAGTTCCCGACGGTGTCGATGGGGCTGGGCCCGATGAACGCGATCTACCAGGCGCGGTTCAACCACTACCTGAACGACCGCGGCCTGAAGGACACCTCCGACCAGCACGTGTGGGCGTTCCTCGGCGACGGTGAGATGGACGAGCCGGAGTCGCGGGGTCTCGCGCACGTCGCGGCGACCGAGGGTCTGGACAACCTCACGTTCGTGGTCAACTGCAACCTGCAGCGCCTCGACGGTCCGGTCCGCGGCAACGGCAAGATCATCCAGGAACTGGAATCGTTCTTCCGCGGCGCCGGCTGGAACGTCATCAAGGTGGTCTGGGGTCGTGAGTGGGACGCCCTGCTGCACGCCGACAAGGACGGCGCGCTGGTCAACCTGATGAACGCGACGCCGGACGGCGACTACCAGACCTACAAGGCCAACGACGGCGCCTTCGTCCGCGAACACTTCTTCGGCCGCGACCCGCGTACCAAGGAACTGGTCAAGAACCTCAGCGACCAGGAGATCTGGAACCTCAAGCGCGGCGGCCACGACTACCGCAAGATCTACGCGGCGTATGCGGCGGCGATGGCGCACAAGGGCCAGCCGACGGTGATCCTTGCGCACACGATCAAGGGGTACACCCTCGGCAAGCACTTCGAGGGCCGCAACGCCACGCACCAGATGAAGAAGCTCACGCTCGAGGACCTCAAGTACTTCCGCGACCTGCAGCGCATCCCGATCTCGGACGCCGAGCTCGAGGCGAATCCGAAGATGCCGCCGTACTACCACCCGGGCAACGACTCCCCGGAGATCCAGTACATGCTCGAGCGGCGGCGCGCACTCGGCGGGTTCCTGCCCGAGCGCCGCACCGCCAAGGCCCCGCTGACGCTGCCCGACGACAAGGCCTACGAGGTGATCCGCAAGGGCTCCGGCAAGCAGCAGGTGGCCACCACCATGGCGCTGGTGCGCATCATGAAGGAGCTGCTGCGCGACAAGCAGATCGGTCCGCGCATCGTGCCGATCATCCCGGACGAGGCCCGCACCTTCGGTATGGACTCGTGGTTCCCGTCGCTGAAGATCTACAACCGCAACGGCCAGCTGTACACGTCGGTCGACGCGGAACTGATGCTCGCCTACAAGGAGAGCGTCGTCGGGCAGATCCTGCACGAGGGCATCAACGAGGCCGGTTCCACCGCGTCGTTCACCGCCGTCGGCACCTCGTACGCCACGCACGGGTTGCCGATGATCCCGCTGTACATCTTCTACTCGATGTTCGGCTTCCAGCGCACCGGCGACGGGCTGTGGGCAGCGGCCGACCAGATGGCCCGCGGTTTCGTGCTCGGCGCGACGGCCGGCCGCACCACCCTCACCGGTGAGGGCCTGCAACACGCCGACGGGCACTCGTTGCTGCTGGCGTCCACCAACCCGGCGGTGGTGTCGTACGATCCTGCGTTCTCCTACGAGCTCGCGCACATCGTCAAGGACGGTCTGCGCCGCATGTACGGCGGCACGGAGGGTGTCGACGGGTTCGGCGGCGAGAACATCTTCTACTACATCACCCTCTACAACGAGCCGTACGTGCAGCCGGCCGAGCCGGAGAACCTCGACGTCGAGGGCCTGCTCAAGGGCATCTACCTGTACCGGCGCGGCGAGGGCGCCGGGCCGAAGGCGCAGATCCTCACCTCCGGTGTGCTCATGCCCGAGGCGCTGCGGGCGCAGGAGATGCTCGCCGACGAATGGGGCGTGGCCGCGGACGTGTGGTCGGTGACCTCGTGGGGCGAGCTGCGCCGTGACGGCGTCGAGTGCGAGCGGCAGGCGCTGCTCGACCCGGGTGCCGACGCTCCGACGCCGTACGTGGCCAAGGTCCTCGCCGACGCCGCCGGTCCGTTCGTGGCGGTCTCGGACTGGATGCGCGCGGTACCGGACCAGATCCGGCAGTGGGTGCCGGGCGACTACACGACGCTCGGCGCCGACGGGTTCGGGTTCTCCGACACCCGCCCGGCCGCGCGCCGGTACTTCAACATCGACGCGGAGTCGACGGTGGTCGCGGTGCTGGCCGCCCTCGGCCGGGACGGCGCGATCGATCGCTCGCAGGCGGTCGAGGCGGCCCAGCGGTACCGCATCGACGACGTGGCGGCGGCTCCGGAGCAGACCTCGGATCCCGGCGTGGCCTGATCCGACCCGCTCCGCCGCGGGCGACGGGCGTAGTTTCGTCCCATGGTCGCAGAACCCGCAGAGCCGCGTCCGAGGCGGGCACCGGGCGTCCCTACCGGGCGTCCGGTGCCGCCGGCGCGGCCGGAGCGTGATCCCCTGCCCGATGCGCTCCTGCGCCGGGTCAAGCAGTTCTCCGGGCGGCTGTCCACCGAGGCCGTCCACGCCATGCAGGAGCAGTTGCCGTTCTTCGCGGATCTCGACGCGTCGCAGCGGTCCAACGTGCAGCTGATCATCCAGACGGCGGTCGTCGACTTCCTCGAATGGGTGCGCAACCCCGACAGTGATCTGCGGTTCAGCCTGGACGCGTTCCAGGTGATCCCGCAGGATCTGGCGCGGCGGCTGACGCTGCGCCAGACCGTGGACATGGTCCGCGCCGCCATGGAGTTCTTCGAGCAGTGGCTCCCCGCGCTGGCGCGCAACGAGCAGCAGCTCGTCGCGCTGACCGAGGCGACGCTGCGCTACGGCCGGGAACTGGGCTTCGCCGCAGCCTCGGTCTACGCCAGCGCGGCCGAGTCCCGCGGTGCCTGGGACACCCGCCTCGAGGCGCTGGTCGTCGACGCGGTGGTCCGCGGCGACACCGGTTCGGACATGCTCTCGCGCGCCGCGACGCTGAACTGGGATGCGACGGCGCCGGCCACCGTGATCATCGGCACTCCCCCGCCGAACGAGGGTGTGTCGGTCGTGACGACCGTGCACTCGATCGCGCAGCAGCACGGCCGCGCCGCGCTGGCGGTGGTGCAGGGCGAGCGGCTCGTGATGGTGGTCAGCGGGGAGCTGCACGGCAGCATCGAGGCGATGACGTTCCGCTCCGAGCTGATGCGCAGCTTCTCCGACGACCCGGTGGTGATCGGTCCCACCACGCCCACCCTCGCGTCGGCGCACGCGTCCGCGGTCGAGGCGATGGCCGGCATGGAGGCGGTGGCCGGGTGGCGGGGAGCGCCGCGGCCGGTGCACGCGGCGGAACTGCTGCCGGAGCGGGCGCTGCTCGGCGACGCGGGGGCGATCGCCGCGCTCGAGGACGACGTGGTGGCTCCGCTCACCGAGGCGGGTGCGGCGCTGGCCGACACCCTCGACGCATACCTCGACTGTGGGGGTGCTGTCGAGACCTGTGCCCGACAGCTGTTTGTTCATCCAAATACCGTCCGGTACCGGCTCAAGCGGATCACAGAAGTCACCGGCCGCGACCCCACGAATCCCCGTGATGCTTACGTGTTGCGGATTGCCGCCACCGTGGGAAGGCTGGCTCGAAGTCATAACGAATTACGAACTCCAGTCCCACCAGTCTCCCGTTTCACACTGCGCGAACCGGGCACGTAACGGGGGACGGCGTTCCGTCGATGGTGGACGCCGACGTGCTGTTTTGTTGGAACCCTACAAAACAGCAAGCGAGAGTTCATCCCTACCGACATCTCGCAAGGCCGTGTCCAGGGTGTTCTCTGATCATCGTGATTTCGCTGCTCGCCCCCGGTCAGGGGTCCCAGACACCCGGCATGCTCGCCTCCTGGTTGGAGCAGCCCGGAGCCCGCGATCGCATCCAGCTGTGGTCGAAGGCCTCGGGCCTCGACCTCGAACGCCTCGGCACCACCGCGACCGCCGAGGAGATCACCGACACGGCGGTGACCCAGCCGCTGGTCGTCGCGACGGCGCTGCTGGCCTACGAGGAACTCGAGTCCCGCAACCTCGTCCCGGACGACACGATCGTCGCCGGCCATTCGGTCGGCGAACTCGCGGCCGCAGCAATCGCCGGCGTCATCAGCGCGGACGAGGCGGTCATGCTCGCCGCCGTCCGCGGTGCCGAGATGGCCCGGGCGTGCGCGCTCGAGCCGACCGGGATGTCGGCCGTGCTCGGCGGCAACGAAGAGGACGTGCTCGCCCGGCTGGCCGAGCTCGACCTGACGCCGGCCAACATCAACGCGGCCGGCCAGATCGTCGCCGCCGGTCGCCTCACGGCACTCGAGGAACTCGCGGCGAACGCTCCGGAGAAGGCCCGGATCCGGCCCCTGCCGGTCGCCGGCGCATTCCACACCGTATTCATGGCCCCGGCCCAGGAAGCGGTCGCCGAGGCCGCGGCGAAGATCGTGCCCAGCGATCCGACCCGCACGCTGCTGTCCAACTCCGACGGGGCACCCGTCACGTCGGGAGCGGACGCACTGACCAAGCTTGCCGCGCAGGTCACCCGACCGGTGCGCTGGGACCTGTGCACCGCGACCCTGCGCGCGGCCGAGGTCTCGGCGGTCGTGGAGCTTCCCCCGGCCGGCACCCTGGTCGGCATCGCCAAGCGGGAGATGCGCGGCACGCCGACCACGGCACTCAAGACCCCTGAGGAGATCTCAGCGCTGGCCGAATCGCTCCGAGTCGGCTAGTTTGCTGCGCGCGCGTCGCGCAGTACGGGACCTGCCCTCGACGGGCACCCGGAATCCGGGCGGAATCCGCCACCCGGTCCGATCAGCAAGACGAAACGAAGAAGGGAGCCACAACGTGGCCGCCACCCAGGAAGAAATCATCGCCGGTCTCGCGGAGATCATCGAAGAGGTCACCGGCATCGAGCCCTCCGAGGTGACCGTCGAGAAGTCCTTCGTCGACGACCTCGACATCGACTCCCTGTCCATGGTCGAGATCGCCGTGCAGACCGAGGACAAGTACGGCGTGAAGATCCCCGACGAGGACCTCGCCGGCCTCCGCACCGTCGGTGACGCCGTCACCTACATCCAGAAGCTCGAGGCCGAGGGCGTCCAGGCCACGAACGACAACGAGTGAGCTCAACCGTGACTTCCGCCTCTCCCCGCACCGGGACATTCCCCAACGTCGTCGTCACCAGCCTCGCGGCCACGACATCGATCGCTGGTGACGTGGATGCCACGTGGAAGGGCCTGCTCGCCGGTGAGAGCGGCATCGACACGCTGACCGGCTTCGTCGACGAGTTCGACCTGCCGGTTCGCATCGGCGGCAAGCTCAAGACCAGCCCCGACGAAACCCTCTCGCGCGTCGAGATCCGCCGGATGAGCTTCGTCGAGCGGCTCGCGCTCAACCTCGGCCGCACCGTGTGGGAGAACGCGGGCAGCCCGGAGGTCGACCGCGAGCGCCTCGGTGTCGTCATCGGCACCGGTCTCGGTGGCGGCGAAGCGCTCATCGACGCCGTCGACAAGCTGCGGAACGACGGCTACCGCAAGGTGTCTCCGTTCGCCGTGCAGATGGTCATGCCGAACGGCCCGTCGGCGACGGTGGGCCTCGAGCTCGGCGCGAAGGCCGGCGTGCTGACGCCGGTGTCCGCCTGCTCGTCCGGCAACGAGGCCATCGCCCACGCCTACCGGATGATCGCGCTGGGCGATGCCGACATCGTCGTCGCCGGTGGCGTCGAGGGCCAGCTCGACGCGGTCGCCACCGCCAGCTTCGCCATGATGCGGGCGCTGAGCACCCGCAACGACGACCCGAGCAGGGCGTCGCGTCCGTTCGACAAGGACCGCGACGGCTTCGTCTTCGGCGAGGCCGGCGCGCTGATGGTGCTCGAGACCGAGGAGCACGCCAAGGCGCGCGGCGCCACCATCCACGCCCGCCTGCTCGGGGCGGGCATCACCTCGGACGGATTCCACATCGTGGCACCCGATCCCGAGGGGACGGGCGCGGCGCGTGCCATGACGAAGGCCATCAGTGGCGCCGGCCTGTCGCCGTCCGACATCGGCTTCGTCAACGCGCATGCCACGGCCACACCCATCGGCGACATCGCCGAGGCGAAGGCGATCAATGCCGCGGTCGGCAACCATGCCGCGGTGTACGCACCGAAGGGGGCCCTGGGGCATTCGATCGGTGCGGTCGGCGCGCTCGAAGCGGTCCTGACGGTCCTGAGCCTGCGGGACGGGGTCATCCCGCCCACGCTCAACGTGGACAACCAGGATCCAGAGATCGATCTCGACGTCGTGAAGGGCGAAGCCCGTTACGACCAGATCGATTTCGCGCTGAACAACTCGTTCGGTTTCGGTGGGCACAACGTTGCGCTCGCGTTCGGCCGGGCCTGACCCGACCGGACTTCGCTCGCCGTCGGGGTGGGGGTCTCGTCACGGGACCCCCACCCCCGGCGCCCATCCCCCGCTCTTGCCTTGCCCGAGGAGAACGCGATGACCGTCCTGGAACCTGCTCAGACGCGCGATGCCGCCGTCGACCCCCGCGATCCGCTCCGGCGGCTCGAGCGGTTGTTCGACGCGGGCACCCTGAGCTTGCTGCACCCCCGGGACAAGTCCGGCATGCTTGCCGCGATCGGTTCCATCGACGGCGTCCGGACCGTCGCGTACTGCTCGGACGCCACCGTGATGGGTGGCGCCATGGGCGTGGACGGCTGCAAGCACATCGTCGACGCCATCGATACGGCCCTCGAACAGGACGTCCCGATCGTCGGGCTGTGGCACTCGGGCGGCGCTCGGCTCGCGGAGGGGGTCGACTCCCTCCATGCCGTCGGCCTGATCTTCGAGGCCATGGTCCGCGCTTCCGGCCGGATCCCCCAGATCTCCGTCGTTCTCGGCTTCGCGGCGGGCGGCGCCGCCTACGGCCCGGCACTCACCGACATCGTCATCATGGCGCCCGAGGCCCGCATCTTCGTCACCGGCCCCGACGTGGTGCGCAGCGTCACCGGCGAGCAGGTCGACATGGAATCCCTCGGTGGTCCGGACACCCACACCAAGAAGTCCGGTGTTGCCCACATCGCCGCCCACGACGAGGACGATGCCCTGCACCGGGCCCGTCGCCTCGTGTCGATGCTCGCCGAGCAGGGCGAGTTCGACCTCGACGCCGCCCGTCGCGGCGACACCGACCTGCGGGCACTGCTGCCCGAATCCCCCCGCCGCGCCTACGATGTCCGCCCGATCGTGCACGAGCTGCTCGACAACGTCGAGGGCGAGTCCACTTTCGAGGAGCTGCAGGCCGGATGGGCCCGTAGCGTCGTCACCGGCTTCGGCCGGCTCGGCGGCCGCACGGTCGGCGTCATCGCGAACAATCCGCTGCGCCTCGGCGGCTGCCTGGACTCCGTCAGCGCCGAGAAGTCCGCGCGTTTCGTGCGCCTGTGCAACGCCTTCGGCGTTCCCCTCGTCGTCGTCGTCGACGTGCCCGGCTACCTGCCCGGCGTGAGCCAGGAGTGGGAGGGCGTGGTCCGTCGCGGAGCCAAGCTGCTGCACGCATTCGCCGAGTCCGAGGTGCCCCGCGTGACGCTGGTGACCCGGAAGATCTACGGCGGCGCCTACATCGCGATGAACTCGCGTGCACTGGGCGCGACCGCCGTGTTCGCCTGGCCGGACGCCGAGGTCGCCGTAATGGGAGCCAAGGCGGCAGTGGGAATCCTGCACAAGCGGGCCCTGGCCGCGGCGCCGGAGGAGGAGCGGGAGGCACTGCACGACCGTCTCGCCGCCGAGCACGAGGCCATCGCCGGCGGCGTGGGCCGGGCGATGTCGATCGGCGTCGTCGACGAACTGATCGATCCGGCGAGGACCCGCAGCACCCTCGCCCAGGCGCTGGCCGCGGCTCCGGCGCGCCGCGGCCGCCACAAGAACATCCCGCTGTAGGCGGCTGCGCCGCCGGTGCGTCCTTCGGGTTGTCCCAGCAGCCCAAAGGACGCACCGGCCGCGCAGCGGCCTACCCCACGTTCCGGCGCAACCAGGTCACCTCGGCACCCTCGCCGCCGCTGCGGTAGGGCTCGAGCGCCTCGTCCCAGGCCGTTCCCAGCACCCGGGTCAGTTCCTCCTCGATGTTGCCGCCGGCGAGCAGCGCCCGCAGCCGCATCTCTCCGACCACGACGTCCCCATTCGCGCTCGTGTTGCCGCGCCACAGCCCCAGTCCCGGCACGTGGCTGTAGCGCTCGCCGTCGACGCCGTCGCTGGGGTCCTCGGTGATCTCGAAGCGGATCATCGGCCACACCCGGAGGGCATCGACGAGGCGTGCGGCGGTCCCCACGGGACCCGCCCAGTTCACAGTCGTGCGCAGTTGTCCGACGTCGACCGGTTGACCGATCCAGGTGAGATCCGGACGGCAATCGAGGGTGGCGGCCAGTGCCCATTCGATATGCGGGCAGACCGCAGCAGGCGACGAGTGGATGTAGACCACCCCGGTCGTCGCATCCGCGAACTGGTTCGACGCGCGCACTACACACCTCCACTTCGACGAGGGACGTCTTCCCCAACGGCCTGACATCGAAGCGGTCGCGCGTGGCGACAGGGGACAGTCTGCCTGTGTTACTCCTGTTTCGCTAGGGAACGGATGAGGAATTTGAGAATTCGGTGAGTACGTCGTCCGCGAGGGCCGGCCACCGCGGCTTGGCCCAGTCGCCGAAAGCCCTGTCGGTCAGCGCGACACACGCGACCTCCGCGCGGGGATCGACCCACAGGAATGTACCGGATTGGCCGAAGTGCCCGTACGTTTCGGGCGAATTGGCCGAACCGGTCCAGTGCGGGTTCTTCCGGCCGCGGATCTCGAACCCGAGCCCCCAGTCGTTGGGCTTGTGCATGCCGTATCCGGGCACGATCCCGTCGAGCCCCGGGAACTGCACCCGGGTGGCCTCCGCGAGAGTCTGCGCGGACACCAGGCGGGGCGCGAGCAGTTCCGCGGCGAAGTGCGTCAGGTCGGCGAGCGACGACTGCCCCCCGTGCCCGGCTGGTCCCGGCAGCGACGACTCCCGCATCCCGAGCGGCTCGAAGACGGCCTGGGTGAGGTATTCGGGGAACGGGATGCCGGTCTCGCCCGCGACGAGCTCCGCGAGGATCTCGAAGCCCGCGCTCGAGTAGATCCGCTTGCGCCCGGGCTCGGCCTGCGCCCGGCGCTCGTCGAAGGCGAGTCCCGACGCGTGTGCCAGCAGATGGCGGACGGTGGACCCCTCCGGACCGGCGGGCTGATCGAGCTCGAGCGCGCCCTCCTCCACGGCCACGAGGACCGCGTAGGCGACGAGCGGCTTGGTGACCGACGCGAGACGGTAGAGCCGCAACTGGTCGCCGTGCCCGGCGACGACACCGCCGCCGCGGGTGAGTACCGCGGCGGCGGCGTGGTCGACGGGCCAGTCGGAGATCGCGTCGAGGCTGTTCACGTACCCAGCCTAGAAGACGGCGCAGGCTACCGCGCGATCACCGATCGGCGTCGGTGTACTTGATGACGCCGCGGATGTTCTTCCCGTCGAGCATGTCCTGGTAGCCGTCGTTGATCTGCTCGAGGGTGTAGGTGCGGGTGACCATGTCCGCGAGGTTGAGCTGGCCGGACTTGTACATCGCCAGCAGGTTGGGAATGTCGACCCGCGCATTGCAGCCGCCGAAGATGTTGCCCTGCAGATCCTTCTGCAGCATCGCGAACAGGAACGCGTTCAGCTTCACGTCCATGTCCGTCATGTGCCCCATCGCGGTGACCACGCAGCGGCCGTTCTTCGCCGTCAGCTGCAGGGCCTCCTCGACGTATTCGCCGCGCATCTCGCCCACGGTGATGATCGTCTTGTCCGCCATGCGGCCCCAGGTGGTCTCCATGATCGGCATGAGCGCCTCGGCCATCGACGCGTACGCGTGCGTCGCACCGAACTTCAGGGCCTGCTCCCGCTTCCACGGCACGGGGTCGATCGCGAAGATCTGCCGCGCCCCGGATGCGACGGCGCCCTGCAGCGCGCTCATCCCCACACCCCCGATGCCGATGACGGCGACAGCCTCACCGGGCTTCACGTCTGCGACGTGGGTGGCCGACCCCCAGCCGGTGGGCACGCCGCAGCCGACGAGGGCGGCCAGCTCGAACGGGATGTCCTTGTCGATCTTGACGACCTGCGTCTGGTTGACCGTCATGTAGGGCGCGAAGGTACCGAGCAGGCACATCGGGATCACGTTCTGGCCGCGCGCCTGGATCCGGTAGGTGCCGTCGGAGATGGCCATGCCGCTGAGCAGGCCGGCGCCGAGGTCGCACAGGTTCGAGTGACCGGTGGCGCACGACGGGCAGCGGCCACAGGCCGGAATGAAGGACAGGACGACGTGGTCGCCGACCTCGAGGCCCACAACTCCCTCGCCGACCTTGGTGATGACACCGGAACCCTCGTGGCCACCCATCGCCGGGAAGGACGGCATGGGCGTCGCTCCCGTGACGATGTGGTGGTCCGAGTGGCACATGCCCGCCGCCTCCATGCGGATCTGAACCTCACCCGCGACCGGGTCGCCGATCTCGATTTCCTCAACCGACCACGGCTCGTTGAGACCCCACAGGATCGCGCCCTTGGTCTTCATCTGCATCGCCCTCCGTCACAGTGCGTGTGTACGCATGTGACCATAGCCACAAGACGGCGAAATTGGAACAGGTTCTATGTATTGGCGCTGCCGGGCCCCGGCCGGTCCGGGGTGGGGACTCCTCATGGACACGGCGGCCGAAAGCCGGACCGCACCCCAGGGCTCCGCCCACCGTCACCGAGCCTTCCCCGCCGGGCCGGGACAAACCGGACCGACTGCGCGAACAGGACTCGGACCAGGGTGAATCGCAGGGTGAAGATCGGGAACCGCGTAACCCTCGGCCGTCCGGCAGCGGTGTAGACGGCATGAACGTGATCGCGTCGCTGCTCGTCGCGTGGGTGGCCGTTGCTGCGGTGGTTGCCACGATCGTCGGGGCAGCGATCGCCCTCAGAGCCGAGCACCGGTCGCCGCGGTCCACCCCGCGGCGGACGAACGGTCCACGACGGGCACCGCACCGCGCGGCACGCGGTGAGCGACTCCGCACCGGCGTGTGCGCGGATTCGCGAGACTGACACGACGAACGCCCCCGCCCCGTCTGCTCGAGGCGGGGGCGCCCGGTACGGGGTGACGCCGAGCGTCGGGGTGCTCGGCGCCACCACGATGTCCATCGACCGGCCGCCGGCGGGTGTAACGGCCGACGAGGGTGATTGCCGGGGTGATATTCACGGCGCGAGGTGACCCCGCGAGTGAAGGCCTTCAGCCGGGCCTGACCGGCGCCGCCGAGTCCGCGAGATTTCCAAGCAGGGCTGCCCGACCCGGATGTTCGGCTAGCTTGGCTGTCGTACCTGCAATTTCGGCAGGCGATTCCGTAGGAGCTGCGCGTGATGCAACATCCGACTCTCGTCTTCCACGGTGCCGCGAAGACGGTGACCGGCTCGTGCATGGAGGTCGCACTCGGCGACACGCGGATCCTCGTGGACTGTGGCTTGTTCCAGGGCTCACGCAGCCTCGAGGAGCTGAACCACGGCGACTTCGCGTTCGCGCCGGACGAGATCGACGCCGTCGTCCTCACCCATGCCCACATCGATCATTGCGGTCTGTTGCCCAAGCTGGTGGCGCAGGGTTTCGACGGGCCGATCTTCTGCACCGGCCAGAGCGCCGACCTGCTGGAATTCATGCTCGCCGATGCCGGGCGCATCCAGGAATTCGAGGCCGAGCGGCGAAACCGGCGGCGCGATCGCACGCGCGAGAAGCGGTTCGTCCCGCTCTACACCGAGGAGGATGCGCTCGCCGCCTGGGGGCAGACCCGGGCGGTCGCACTCGAGGAGTGGTTCGAGCCCGCCGCGGGCTTTCGTGCGCGACTGTGGAACGCGGGGCACATCCTGGGTGCCGCATCGGCGGAGATCGAGGCGGGGGGCGTGCGCCTGCTCTTTTCCGGCGACCTCGGCCCCGCGCAGAAGGCGTTCCACCCCGATCCCGAGGGCCCCTCCGGATCGGACCATGTCGTCTGTGAATCCACCTACGGCAATCGGACTCGAGTGCGGATGACGATCGACCAGCGACGCGACCTGCTCGAAGAGGAGATCCACCGGGCCGTCGGGCACGGCGGCAATCTCGTCATCCCCGCCTTTGCGCTGGAACGGACGCAGGAACTGCTGCTCGACATCGCACACCTCGCCGACGAGAACCGTATCCCCGCGGTGCCGGTGTTCGTCGACTCACCGCTCGCCAACCGCGCGACCTCGGTGTTCGCCGAACATGCGGGCGAGCTCGAGGACCTCGACGGGAAGGACATCTTCCGCCATCCCGCGATCCACTACGTCGACGACGCCTCCGTCTCCAAGCGGATCAACGACGTATCGGGCGCGATCATCATCGCCGCCTCGGGCATGTGCGAGGCGGGACGCATCCGTCATCACCTGAAGCACAATCTCCACCGCCGGGATTCGACGATCCTGTTCGTCGGCTTCCAGGCGCAGGGCTCGCTGGGCCGTGTGATCCTCGACGGCGCGAAGCGCGTCCGCATCTCGGGTCAGGACATCGACGTGCGAGCGCAGATCCGCCGGATCGACAGCTACTCCGCCCATGCCGATCAGACCGAATTGCTGGACTGGATCAAGGCGCGCAGCCCCGTGTCGGGCAGCCTGTTTCTCGCCCACGGCGAACCGGAGGCAGTGGCTGCGCTGGCCGAACTGGTGCGGGAGGTCGACCCTTCGCTGTCGATCATCACCCCGGAGATGGGGGAAGGCTACCTGTTGGCGCCGGGCACCCCGGCCACGCGAATACGCCCCGCCCGCGCGGATATGCCACGCCTGACCGGCCGCGATTGGCAGAACGACTACGCCGAACTTGCGGTGAGCCTCAAACAGCAGCTCGCGCGCATCGCGGATGCCGGCTCGCGCCGGAAGGCCATCGCCGAGATCCACGAGGTCCTGGACAGCTACGCGGACGTCCGCGACGCGGGGCGGCGGAGGAAACGGGGTTGAACCGAGTCCGAAGCGAGAGTCACACCGCCGACAGTGGCCCGAATTGCACCGATCGGGACCTTATGCCCTACCCGAATGGGCCGTTCTACTTCACATCGTCCCGCAGGCCGAATACGCTCGGATCCGGCCGCTATCCCCCCTGCACAGTGGCCCTGCCCCGCCGGTGACGACGCGCGAAGCCGGCGGGGCTTCGCTTTCTCCCTTCGGCACCCCTGCTGCTTCTCCCCTTCGGCACCCCTGCTGCTTCTCCCCTTCGGCACCACTGCCGCGGCCGCACGAGGTCGGCGTGGCGCTGCGGTGAACGCCCGCACCGACCGGGCCGGCTACCTCTTGCGGGCGGTGAGCAGCAGGTACTCGGCGTCGTACGCGGTCCGGCCGGGCTGCCCGGCCCGGTTCCAGTCGGTGAGGAACTGCAGGAACTTCCGGTCGAGATCTGCGGTCCGGTCGGGGTCGACGGCGTTGAACCGGTACACCGCGATCGTCGGACCGTAGTTGTGCTTCCAGTACTCGCGGAACTCGGTCGGATCCGCGCTGTGGTCCATCACCACGATTCGGCGATCCGTGCTCAGGTCGGTGATCCGATCGCCGAACAACTCCCGGACGTGCTGCTCGTCGCCCCACATCGGGGGCGGCGAAGCGCCGGGCGGGGGTGGCGGCGCATACGGGGCCATGAGCCGGAACAACTGACCGATGAAGCCCTCCGGCGTCCAGTTGATCATCGCGATCGTCCCACCGGGCCGGCACACGCGCAGCAGCTCGTCGGCGACGGCCCGGTGGTGTGGTGCGAACATCGCCCCCACGCTCGAGAGCACGACGTCGAAGCTGCCGTCGGGGAACGGCAGGGCCTCGGCGTCCGCTTCCACCCACTCGAGGTCCACGCCCCGCTCGGCCGCGGCTGTGCGGCCCGCGACGAACAACTCCGGCGTCAGGTCAGCGGCGGTGACGATCGCGCCCCGTTCGGCGGCCGGGATGGCAGCGTTGCCGGATCCGGCGCCCACGTCGAGCACCCGCCGTCACCCCGGCCGCGGCGACGAGCGTCGGGCCGAACGTCGGGATCAGGTCGGCCGCGACCGCCGGATAGTTCCCGGCCGCCCACAGCGCCCGGTGCTTGGCCTTCAGCGCCCGGTCGGCGTCACGTTCCACGGTGCCGGTCATGATCACTCCTTCGTCAGGTGTTGCGGGACCGTGCCCCGCACTTGCATCCACACAGACGTCACCGCCACCGCAGGGACGCACTCCCGACCCGGACGGGGCGTACCGACACAGACGACTTCAGCAGGGGACTGCGTCCTTTCACCGGTACCGTCGTCTGTGAAGGGACACCGCCCGTACAGCGCCCCTTTCCCCGGAGGACCAGACATGACCAGGGCATCGACCAGTTCCGCGGCCGGCGCGGACGCCATGACCACCGACGCCATGACCACCGAAGCCGTCTGGCGCGAGTTCGGTGCGCAGCTCCGCGCCTTCGTGCACCGGCGGATCGCGGATCCGGACCGCGCCGACGACGTGCTCGGCGAGATCCTGCTGCGCGTCCACAAGAACCTCGGCCGTGTCGAGGACCGCGAGCACCTGATCCGGTGGGTGTATCGGATCGCCCGCAGCGCGATCATCGACGACTACCGCCGGGCCGCCCGGGATCGGGACCGGCTCGCCCCGCTCACCGGCGATGCACCCGACCAGGCCGGGCAGGAGTGGGACGACGACGCGGCGACCACGCTGCGGGAGCTGGCCACCTGCCTGCGCCCGCTGCTCGAGGGGCTCTCCCCCGAGCAGCGCCGAGCCGTCGAGCTGACCGACCTCGAAGGACTGACCCAGGCCGGCGCCGCCGCCCTCGAAGGCGTATCCCTGTCCGGAATGAAGTCCCGCGTCCAGCGCGGCCGGCGGAAGCTGGCCGAGCTGCTCGGACGGTGCTGCACGCTGACCCTCGATGCCCACGGGATGCCGATGGACTACACCACCCCGACCGACTGCCGCTGCGCCGGCAACCCCCGCTGATCCGGCGCGCGCCCCGGTGTGCCGTCGCAGGACGGCACACCGGGGCGATTGCTGTCAGCCGCAGCAGGCACCCGCGACCGGGCTGTCCTCGCTCGCGCACGCAACCGCACACGCCGAGCCCGTCAGCCCGTCCGGGTTGGCGGGGTTGTCGTCGGTCACGGCGTAGTACTCCCACCATCCGTTGGGCACGTCCGGCGCGTCGACGAACACCTTGTCCTGCACGGCATGGCAGCACAGATCCTGCTCGGCCACCGTGGCGGTCAGACCGGCGGCCCGGAACCGGGCCAGCGCTCCGGACACCTCCTCGGAGCCGGCTGCCTCGATCCCCAGGTGGTTCAGGCGTTCGCGCGCACCGGGATGCTCGATCAGCACCAGCTTCAGCGGGGGATCCTCGATCGCGAAGTTGGCGTACCCGGGGCGCTGTTTGTGCGGGGACACCCCGAACAGCGCGGTGTAGAACTCGGTCGCCGCGGTGATGTCCTCGACGTTGAGAGCGAGCTGAACTCGGGTAGCAGGCATGGTGGTCACTCCTCGAAATCGGGACACCGGCCCGGGAATCCACCGCGGATTCTCGTCACCGTGTGTCCTCCCTACTGACGATTGCCGCCCCCGACGGACGCACCCACCGGCACCCGCGTCCCCGAGGATGCGTCCCTCGCGCCGCTGCAACGTCGGAAAGAGGACAACGTCGGAAAGAGGACACAGCCACTGTTACGAAAGGTGCCGTCATGAACACCACTTTGGCCACGCTGCCGGAGAACTGGAACCGCGCAATGGCCGTCGTCGCCCATCCCGACGATCTCGAATACGGCGCCGCCGGCGCCATCGCCCGCTGGACCCGGTCGGGCAAGTCGGTGGCCTACGTCATCGCCACCGACGGCGAGGCCGGCATCGACGGCCGCACTCCCGCCGAGGCGGCACCGCTGCGGCGCCGCGAGCAACTCGACGCCGCCGCCGTGGTCGGCGTCGAGGACGTGACGTTCCTCGGATACCGCGACGGTGTCGTCGAATACGGACTCGACCTGCGCCGCGCCATCGCCCGCGAGATCCGGCGGTTCCGTCCGGAGGTGCTGATCACCGCCACGTACGAGCCGACCTACGGACTGAACGGTGGTCGGATCATCAACCAGGCCGACCACCGCGCCGTGGGCGTTGCGGTGCTCGACGCCGCACGCGACGCCGGCAACCGCTGGATCTTCCCCGAGCTGCTCGACGAGAACCTGCCACCGTGGGATGAGGTCGGCCTCGTGTACCTGATGGGTGCGAACCAGCCTTCGCACGCCGTCGACGTCACCGAGAGCCTCGACACCGGTATCGAGTCACTGCGCGCCCACCGGTCCTACCTGGACGGACTGGGCCGGGACTTCGATCCCGCGGCATTCCTGCACGAGTTCACCGCGGCGGCCGGAGCGCGCATCGGCGTGCGGCACGCCGTCGCCTTCCAGCAGATCCGGCTCCAGGGAGTGTGACGGTCCACATCCCGGAGGACCCGCCGGCAGCTGCGCCGCCGACGTCCATGTTTCGTCCGGCCCGCGCGCCCGGTATCGACTGCCCGAACTGGGGGAATGGCGGGGCGGGCGGGGCTCGAACCCGCGACCACATCGATTATGAGGCACGCGACTTCAGCCGGTTCCCGGTGGGAACAGAACCGTCCAGGCAGGCCGGTGAGACTGGATGGGCGGCAGTGGCGAGAAACAGGCGTCGCCGCCACGGAGCACTGCTCCGCTATCACCGACGCTACCGGCACGATGGTGCGAGGGTCGGTGGTGCAGTGCTGCTATCGGCACGCGGGCGCACGAAACCGGACATGGGCATCGAGGCCCCCGCTCGGGGTGCGAGGTAGCAGCTCGGCGGTGGCTCCGCTGGCACGGGCAAGTTGCGCGACGATGGCCAGGCCCAGTCCGCTGCCTTCGGTGTCGGTGCGGGCACGCCAGAACCGATCGAAGGCCCGGAGGCAGTCCTGCGGGGACAGGCCGGGGCCCTGGTCCAGGACGTGCAAGTCGACGACATCGGCGGCGGCGACCGGGGCGACGGTGACCTCGATGGTGGAGCCGGGGTCGGACACTGCCAGGGCGTTGTCGAGGAGGTTGTCGATGATCTGCTCGGCGGCGCCGGGCACGGCGAGCGTGGGCGCGGCCGTGGGTGCTGTCACGGTGAGCCGGACGTCGGATTCGTCGGCGAGCGGTTCCCATTGTTCGACGCGTGTGCGCGCGATCTCGGCCAGGTCGATCTGCTGGGGTGCGGTGCCGGCGTCGTCGGCGCGGCTGAGCACCAGGAGTGCATCGATGATGTGCTGTAGCCGCAGGGCCTCGTCCTGGGCCGAGGCGAGGGTGTTGCGGGCAGCATCGGGATCGGACTCGACGAGGTCGGCTGCGCTGTCGAGGCGCAGGCGCAGGGCGGTCAACGGGGTGCGCAACTGGTGGGAGGCATCGCCGGCGAACGCGCGTTGCTGGCGCAGCAGGTACTCGAGCCGGTCGGCCATCCGGTTGAACGAGCGAGCCAGGCTGCGGATCTCCGGCGCCCCGGCGTGCTCGGGGGTGCGTGCCGCCAGGTCGCCTTCGGCGAGTTGTTCGGTGGTGCGGCGCAGCTGCTGCAAACGGCGGGTGACGGGGCCGGCGATGAGTACGGCCACGATTCCGGCCAGGAGCACGGTGATGCCGGCGACGAGCCAGAGCATGCGTAGTTGCCGGTGGACCTGGTCGGTCACCACCTGGGCTGGGTAGGTCAGCCGCACAGCGCCGACGACACTCTCGCCGCTGAGAACCGGGACCGTCACATACAGCAGGTCCGTGCCGAGACTGTCCGAACGGCGTTGGCCCGAGGTGATCTGTCCCGACAGTGCCGCACTGATCTCTGGGCGGGACAGATAGGAGGCGCCGGCGCCGGATTGGTCGTCGTCGGAGGTCAGCACGGCGGTGCCGTCGGCGTCGACGATCACCACCCGGGCGCCGCTGGCACGGTGATAGCGCCGGGTGTCGGCGGCCAGTGCCGGATCGATTCCGGTCCTGGCTTCGAGAGTGTCCTCGCTGCGGCCGGCGAGCAAGAACGCGTCCCGCTCGAGGGAGGTGGTGATGCGTTCGCGTTCGACCTGCATCAGGTAGTTGCCGAGCGGGACGTCCTGTACTACCACCACGACGAAGGTGACGGCCATGAACGCGGCCATCAACCGCCATCTCACGGACGATCCCCGAGCCGGAAGCCGACCCCGCGGACTGCTTCGATCCAGCAGGGGTCGCCGAGCTTCTTGCGGAGGGCGGCCACATGGGCATCGACGGTCTTGGTGGTGCCGTACCAGTTGGCACCCCACACCTGGTGCAGGATGTCCGAGCGCCGGTACACCGCACCGGGATCCTCGGACAGGTAGCTGAGCAGATCGAATTCCTTCGGCGTCAGGTGGATCTCTCGTTCCTTCAGGTGCACCCGTCGAGTACGGCGGTCGAGGGTCAGGCCCCCGATCGTGCGGATGCCGGTGTGCTCGTGGGCTGTCTCCCCGGGTGCGCCGACCCGCCGTCCGACGGCGCGGATACGGGCGATGAGTTCGCGCATGCCGAACGGTTTGACCACGTAGTCGTCGGCGCCCAATTCCAATGCCAGGACCCGGTCGATTTCCTCCCCGCGGGCGCTGAGCACGATGATCGGAATCGGCGACCGGGCGCGAATGGTTCGGCAGACGTCGGTGCCGTCCATGTCGGGTAGCCCCAGATCGAGCAGGACGAACTCCGGGCCCGACTCGGACACCGCCGCGACGGCATCGGCGCCGGTAGCCACCCACCGGGCGTCGAACCCCGCACGGGTCAACCCGTCGCACACCCCGGCGGCGACGGATTCGTCGTCTTCGACCACGAGCACCTGCATGCCCCGAATTATCGGCTCGCACCGAGCCGGGCGTCGATCCGACCACCGCCGGGGGACGAACCCTCGAGTGATCTTGGACGAATCTTGGATTTTTCCGGGACCATCCTTCGCCGATCCGTCCCTACGGTGAAAACATGAGATCGAAAGTGGCGGTGGTTGTTGCCGTGCTCTTTGTCCTGGCGATCGGAGCAGCCGCCCTGGCCGTCAACACCCGGATCCTGAGCACCTCCTCGAACAGTGACATCGGACATGCCGACGAGGTACTCGTCCCCAGCAGTCCCACTCCCGGGGCGCCGCCGAGCACCTCCGCCCCGACTCCGGCAACGACCCCCACGTCGACCCGCACGGCGGTACCGACGCGCGAACACGAACCGCCGTCGAGCGAGGATCACGAGGAGCCGGACAGGACCGAGCATGAACCCGACGACTGACCCGCGCCTGTCGCGGCGCTCGCCGGCGCATCGGTCCAAGATCACCGCCTCGATCCTGTCCGGCGGTGCCGTGCTCGCCATCGTGTCCGCCATGGCCGCCAATGCGCCCGATCGCTTCACCGGGGCCGGCGCCGACCCCGGCCAGGCCGGCGGGGCCGGCGCCGCTCCTTCGACCGCTGCCACCAGCGGCGTGTCCGATCGAGCGGACACCGCCGCAGTGCCCGCGCCGGCTCCCGGCCGCAGCGCGGTGACTGCTCCACACGGCGTCTCCCGCGGATCAGGCGGCTGAGATGGCTTCTCCTCCGCATGTCGGCGCGGCCGGTGCCCGAGCCGGCAGCGAGGCGGCGACGATGCCTGCCGTCCGGCAGGGCCGTCGCCCCGCTATGGGCGGCACCGCGGCGATCACGGTGGTCGGCGGGCCACCGGGTCTCGTCGACGACTGCTACGCGTTGCTGGACGAACTCGAACAGGCGTGGAGCCGTTTCCTCGACACCAGCGACATCTGGCGGCTGAACTGGGCGCAGGGGCGACCGGTGCAGGTCCGTTCCTGCACCGTCCGCCTGGTGCGCGAACTGATCCGCGCTTGGGCGCTGACCGACGGCGCCTTCGACCCGACCACGCTGCCGCAGCTGGTCGCCGCCGGCTACGCCACCAGCAGCACCGACCCGACCCGGACTACCATGCTGCCCGACACCGCCACCTGGCCGGGATCGATGACCGACATCGACATCGACGGTCTTCTCGTGCGGCTTTCTGTCGGTACCACCCTCGACCCCGGGGGGCTCGGCAAAGGACTGGCCGCCGACATGCTCACCGAGTTCGTCCTCGACCGCGGCGCCGACGGCGTCCTCGTCGAAGTCGGCGGAGACCTCGTCGTCGCCGGAGCCGCGCCCGACGGCGGCGCCTGGACCATCGGCATCGAGGACCCTTTCACCGGTGAGCTGCTGACCGTCGTGCGGTTGACGCGTGGGGCCGTGGCCACCTCGAGCCGCCTGGTGCGCATGTGGACCGGCGCCACCGGTCCTGCCCATCACCTGATCGACCCGGCCACCGGCGTCAGCGCCGTCACCTCGACGGTGACCGCCACCGTCGTCGCGGGCAGCGGCGCACGGGCCGAGGCCTTGACCAAGCTCGCCTTCGTCCGAGAACCCGAGGCCCTGCTGGGGCAGGTCCCGCGTCTCGGCGGTGCCGCCCTGGTGCTGTCCGCCGACCGGCGACAACGGCGTTCCGTGAACTGGAGCGATTTCGAATGAGCGATCTGCACCTGTGGTGGTACGTCACCCGCGCCAGCGCCCTCGTCGCCTGGGTCACCATGACCGTTGCGGTGCTGTGGGGAGTGCTGCTGTCGACACGAATCCCGCGGACGATTGCCAACCCGGCGTGGTTGCAGGATCTGCATCGCTGGCTCGGTGGCACCGCCCTGATCATGACCGGCCTGCACATGTTCTCACTCGTGCTGGACTCGTGGTCCCGGTTCTCCCTCACCGACCTGCTCGTCCCGCTCTCCGCCGGCTACCGGCCCTGGCCGGTAGCGCTGGGCGTCGTGGCGTTCTACCTCCTGCTCGCCGTCTACGGGTCCTCGCTACTCCGGGCACGCATGTCGCCGCGGTGGTGGAAGCGCCTGCACTACGGCAGCTATGCCGCAGTGGTGCTGGTGTCGTTCCACGCCGGATGGTCCGGCACCGACGCCGGCGCCTGGGGATACCGACTTGTCGCCCTGATCCTGGTGGTCTCGACGATGGTGGCGGTGCTGACGCGTGTTCTGACCGGTGTCGGTCGGCCCCCCGCTCCCCGGCGGACACCACGGCGGCCGCGGTCGGCACCACAGCCGATGACCGTAGGCGCTACGGACCTACTGGCCTCCGGCATCGTCGGCATCGACCTGACACCCCGCGACGGGGTCCAGCTACCCGTGTGGACACCCGGATCGCATGTGACCGTGCACCTGCCCAACGGCCTCCAGCGCCGCTACTCGCTGTGCGGCGACCCCGCCGACCGCACCCGATACCGGATCGCGGTGCACCGGGCGCCGCACTCCCGCGGTGGCAGTTCCTGGTTGCACGCCAGCGCCTGCCCCGGCACGGTCCTGCACGTCGGCCCGCCGGAGAACCACTTTCCGCTCGAACCCGCACACGAATATCTCTTCCTGGCCGGGGGTATCGGGATCACCCCGATCAAGGCAATGGTCGAATCGCTGCCGGCGCACCGCCGATGGCGGCTGATCTACCTCGGTCGCAGCCGAGCAACCATGGCGTTCTGCGAGGATCTCGAGCAGCGATGGCCGCAGAACGTGAGTATCCATGCCCACGACGAGACCGGCATCCGCCTCGACCTGGCCCCCATCCTCGCCGCCGCCACCGCTGGCGCGGTGTACTGCTGCGGCCCCGCGGCGATGACCGACGAGGTCGTCGCCCGGGTGTCGCCCGAACGCCTGCACATCGAACGGTTCACCGCGGCACCGGGCCAGTCCCCTGGTCCGCGTCGGCCGATCGATGTCACCTGCAGCCGCAGCAATCGTCACGTGCACGTGTCGGAGAGCCAGTCCGTGCTCGAAGCACTCGAGCACGCTCGTGTACCGGTCATGGCCTCGTGCCGGGAGGGCGTGTGTGGGGCGTGCGAGACTCGGGTCTTGGCCGGCGAGGTCGAGCATCTCGACGCGGTGCCGCACACCCCGGGCAAGGATCGGCTCGGGGTCATGTATCCGTGCATCTCCCGCGCCCACAGCCCCACTCTGGTCCTGGATTTGTGACGCGCCCGGCGGGCGTCACGGTTGCCACGGTCAGCCGTCGCCATTCCATCCCGGATCCGGTGGCAACGATCGGACTCACCGGCGCGGGGGTGGTTGCACGGAGAGTACCGAGCGTCACCAACCCGGCGATCATCGCCGGCGTGATCGTCGCCGGCATCGGCAACGCCGCCCTGGTCAAGCTCAACCGGTCGGCGCCGCCACCGAAACCGTTGAGGCGCTGCGCCTCTGCTGCGGCGCCGGATACGGGCCGTGATCTCGCACCGCTTCGGCGACACCGTCCCGAGGATCCGGCGGCCCACGCCGCCGAGCGGTGGTCATCTTTCGATGATCGGCTCGCCGGCGTGTACCGCCACCAGGTCGACCGACCTCGCCCGCCGGTTCTGTCGGGCTCTGCATACTGGACGGGCACAGCGCGCCGGGGACGGCTGCGCCGCGGCCACGGTCGGGCATCGTGCACACCGGCAGGGGCCGTGGGCCGGAACATCGGGAAGGTCGACGGGTGATGCAGCAGCGCATCGAGGACTACGCGTTGATCGGTGATCTGCACACCGCCGCGCTGGTGGGCCGGGACGGCTCGATCGACTGGTTGTGCCTGCCCCGGTTCGATTCCCCGGCGTGTTTCGCGGCGCTGCTCGGTGACGACGAGGCCGGACGATGGCTGCTCGCCCCCGCCGGTGCCGGTCTGTGCACCCGGCGGGCGTACCGCCGCGACACTCTCGTCCTGGACACCGAGTGGGTCACCCCTACCGGGACGGTACGGGTCACCGACTGCATGCCGGTGCGGGCCGAGGCCGCCGACGTCGTCCGTGTCGTCGAAGGCCTGGCCGGGTCGGTGCGGATGAACACCGAGCTGCGGCTGCGATTCGACTACGGTCACGTCGTCCCGTGGGTGCGCCGCGTACCCGGATCCCTGACCGCGGTCGCCGGGCCGGATGCGGCCTGGCTGCGCACCCCGGTGCCGTTGCACGGCCACGACATGAGAACCACCGCGCAGTTCGAGGTCCGCGCCGGCGAGCACGTCCCGTTCGTGCTGACCTATGCCTTGTCCTACGGGCACACCCCCCGCCCGCTCGACGCCCTGCAGGCGATCGCCGACACCCAGGCGTACTGGACGGAGTGGATCGAGCGGTGCGACTACACCGGTGAGTACCCCGAGGCCGTGCACCGTTCCCTGATCACACTCGAAGCCCTGACCTACCGGCCGACCGGGGGGATTCTGGCCGCGGCCACCACCTCGCTGCCCGAGCAGATCGGCGGCAGCCGCAACTGGGACTACCGCTACTGCTGGCTGCGGGACGCCACCTTCACCCTGCAGGCCCTTCTCGGCTGCGGATTCGTCGCCGAAGCCCGGGCCTGGCGGAACTGGCTGGTGCGGGCGGTGGCCGGGAATCCGGCGGACCTGCAGATGATGTACCAGCTCGACGGGGCCCGGCGGGTGCCGGAATACGAGGTGCCGTGGCTGTCCGGCTACGAGGACTCCGTGCCCGTGCGCATCGGCAACGCCGCCGCCGGGCAGTTTCAGCTCGACGTGTGGGGTGAGGTGCTCGACGGTCTGCACCTGGCCCGGCAGAGCGGCCTGCGCGGTGACCCGGCCTGGGACATCGAGGTGGCGTTGCTGGACTTTCTCGAAGGGCACTGGCAGGAACCCGACAACGGGCTGTGGGAGGTACGCGGGCCGGCGCGCCCGTTCGTCCATTCCAAGGTGATGGCGTGGGCCGGGGTCGACCGCGGTATCCGGGCGGTCGAACGGTTCGGTCTGCCCGGCCCGGTCGACCGGTGGCGCGTTCTGCGCGAACAGATCCGAACCGAGATCCTGGCGAAGGGATTCGATCCCCACCGCGGCACCTTCACGCAGTTCTACGGCAGCCGCGGCGTGGACGCGGCGTCGCTGCTGATTCCCCGCACCGGATTCCTGCCATGGGACGATCCCCGCGTGCTGGGCACCGTGGCCACTGTCGAACGTGAGCTCAGCCGGGACGGCTTCCTGCTGCGTTACCGGCCGGAGCTCGACCACGTCGACGGCATCGCCGAGCCGGAAGGAGCGTTCCTGGCCTGCAGCTTCTGGCTCGCGGACGCCCTGCACGGCGCCGGACGCACCCGCGACGCCCACGCCCTGTTCGAGCGGTTGCTGTCGGTGCGCAACGACGTCGGGCTGCTCGCCGAGGAGTACGACCCCCACGCCCGTCGGCAGCTCGGCAACGTGCCCCAGGCCTTCAGCCACGTGGCATTGGTCAACACCGCACGCCACCTCGCCGGCCATGCCGTCCATACCCACCGCCCCACCTCGCGGTGACCACCCGAGCAGCCGTCCGGTCCGGTTCGACCACCTGTTGCCCTCGACGCTCTGCGCGAGCGCCGTGTGTCCCCGATCGCCGAGCGGTCGCCGATCTGGGCCTTTCCCTCGTCGACCGGGATGCTGAGCGACTCCAACAGCTTCCGCAAGTCCGGGCGCCGTCTTTGCAGCTGCCGTCGGCGACGAAGGCGTCCGCACCCATAGGTTTCGGCTATCGAGGCCGGACGTAAACCCTCCTGAACAGGGACGATTGTGGGGCGGGCGGGGCTCGAACCCGCGACCAATGGATTATGAGTCCACGGCTCTAACCGACTGAGCTACCGCCCCGTCCGCGCGCATCCGGAGGTACGCGACGTGTGGCGAATGCTACCGGCTGCGGCGGCCGGCCCGCGTCGCGGGTCACCCCCGTGTCGCCCGGCGCGGGCAGTCGCCGACCCGTCGCGCCGGCACCACACGACGCCTGTAATTTCCGTCACACCCAGCGTCTTTCGTGTCGGTGCAGACGAGAAAACCCCTCCCACCCGAGATCGGGTGGGAGGGGTTTTCCGGGAGCTCCCCCGGCTGGACTCGAACCAGCAACCGTTCGATTAACAGTCGAATGCTCTGCCAATTGAGCTACAGGGGATTGTCCTGCGGTGCTCCGCCGTTTCCCGCGGTGCGTGAAGAACTGTAGCGCCCCACCCGACGCGGCACCAAATCGCCTGCCTGTGAGCCCGAGGGCGAGGATCGGGCAGGATGGGAGGGACGCTGACACGGCTGAATGGAGACGACGTTGATCGGACTGTTGGTGGGGGTTGCCGCGGGCTACGTCCTGGGGACACGGGCGGGCCGCGCCCGGTACGAACAGCTCAGCAGGACGGCGAAGGCGGTCGCGGGTAGTCCGGTGACGAAGAAGGCGATCGAGGTGAGCCGGCAGAAGCTGGCCGACTCTCTCAGCCCGGAGCCGAAGCTCGAGCCGATGAAGCCGCTCGACGAGCAGACCACCATCCTCGTCCCCCGCGACCAGTTGCGGCGGTGACGAGGGTGGCGTGAGTTCAGCCGGCCAGGCCGTCGCCGCTGGTGTCGCCGATGGCCTGGTCGAGCAGGCTGCGCCGGTACTGCTCGAGCGCGACGAGGTCCCCGAGCAGCGAGTGGAACTCGTCGGATTCGGTGGCCGGGGAGATGCGCTGCAGCTTGGACTTGAGTTCGGCGACCTGCTCCCCCACCCAGACCTCCTGCAGCCGGGCGAGGACCCCGCCGATGTAGCGGGGCATCCGGTCCTCCTCCGCGGGCAGCGGATCCACCGCGAGTTCCATGACCAGCGAGTGCACCATCGGGTCGGTGGCGGCGCGCCCGACGGCGTCCACCCATTCCGCGCCGCCGAGTCCCGCGCTCGTCCCGCCGACCGCGGCCACGGCCTCGCGCACCGCCGAGTAGGCCGGATCGGTGAACGTCTCGGCGGGCAGCGAATCGAACACGGTGCCGGCGATGCCGGGGTACTGCAGCGCCGCCTTGAGGGCGTCGCGCTGCGGCCACAGCGCCGGATCGTTGGGGCGGGGCCGGCGCAGGACCGAACCCGCCGCGGCCGTCTCCGCCCGCTGTTGCGGCGCGGCGGTGCGCGGCTTCTCGTCGCCGCCGCGGGCGACGCGCCGGGACTCGTCCTGCACGCGCCGGCGCACGGCCGGAATGTCGTCCCAGCCCACCCAGTGCGACAGCTGCACCGCGTAGCTGTCGCGCAGCGTGCGTTCCTTGATCCGGGCCACCACGGGAACCGTGCGGCGCAGCGCCTCCACCCGCCCTTCGGCGGTGTCGAGGTTGTGTTCGGCGAGGATCGACTTGACGACGAACTCGAACATCGGGGTGCGCCGGGCGACGAGGTCGCGCACCGCTCCGTCGCCGGACTTCTGCCGCAACTCGCACGGATCCATGCCCTGGGGCGCGATCGCGACGAACGTCTTGGCCGTGGTCTTCTGGTCGCCCTCGAACGCCTTCATCGCCGCGGCGCGGCCCGCAGCGTCGCCGTCGAAGGTGTAGATGATCTCACCGCGGAAGTAACTGTCGTCCATGAGCAGGCGCCGCAGCATCGCCAGGTGCTCGTCGCCGAATGCGGTACCGCACGCGGCGACAGCGGTTTTCACGCCCGACAGGTGCATCGCCATGACGTCGGTGTAGCCCTCGACGATCACGGCCTGGTGCGCCTTGGCGATTTCCCGCTTGGCCAGGTCGAGGCCGAACAGAACCTGAGACTTCTTGTAGAGCAACGTTTCCGGGGTGTTGACGTACTTCGCCGTGAGCGTGTCGTCGTCGAACAGCCGACGGGCACCGAAACCGATGACGTCACCGGCGAGATTGCGGATCGGCCACAGCAGCCGCCGGTGGAACCGGTCGATGGGTCCGCGGCGCCCCTGTTTGGACAGCCCGGCGGCCTCGAGTTCGGCGAACTCGAAGCCACGGGTGAGCAGGTGCTTGGTGAGGGCATCCCAGCCGTCGGGGGCGTACCCGCACCCGAACACCTCGGCCGCGGACTCGTCGAAGCTGCGCTCGGTCAGGTAGTCCCGCGCCGCCTGCGCGCCGGGCGTGCGCAGCTGCTCGGCGTAGAACTCCTGCGCGGCCGCGTTGGCGGCGACGAGCCGGGCGCGGGTGCCCCGGTCGCGCTGCACCGACGGGCCGCCGCCCTCGTAGTTGAGGGTGTAGCCGACCCGGTCGGCGAGCTGCTCGACGGCCTCGACGAAGCTGATGTGCTCGATCTTCTGCAGGAACGAGTACACGTCGCCGCCCTCGCCGCAGCCGAAGCAGTGGAAGTGACCGTGGTTGGGGCGGACGTGGAAGGACGGGGACTTCTCGTCGTGGAAGGGACACAGCCCCTTCATCGAGTCGGCGCCGCCGCGCCTGAGGGCGACGTACTCGCCGACGATGTCCTCGATCCGGACGCGGTCGCGGACGGCCGCGATGTCTCTGTCTGAAATACGCCCGGCCACGACGACGAGTCTAGGCGCTACCCCCAACTCGCCTGAGCGGCGAGGCTGTCGCGGTCGATCCGTTCGAGCCGGGCCTCGGTGCACGAGGCGATCTGGTCGACGATCACCCGCATGCGGGCGGCGTCGGCGGCGGCGGCGTCCCACAGCGGCACGAAGAACGGATCGAGGCCGACCGGCGCCGTGCGCATCAGCCATTCGGCGACGCGGTGGATCCGTTCACGCTGCCGTTCCTGACGCTGCCGGTGGGCGGCGTCGGACATCACGAACTGCAGGGCCATGGTCTTGAGCAGCGCCACCTCGGACGCGACGACGGGCGGAACGACGAGGTCGGCGTCGTAGCGGGTGACGGGCCGGTCGCCGGTGACGGCACGGGTGCCGATGATCGCTGCCGTCGCGAAGCGGCCGACGAGCTCGCTCGTGAGGCGCTTGAGTGCCACCGAGCACGCGAGGCTGCCGTCGTAGGTGTCGACGGCCTGGACGACCGGCATCTGCGACAGCCGCTTCGCCGCCTCCACCAGCTCGTTCGGGTCCAGGCCGGAGAACTCGCGCATGCCGAGATCGACGAGCGTGTTCACCGACGCCGGGTCGGTGAGCACGCGCAGGTCGATCCGTCCGTCGATGACGCCGTCCTCGACGTCGTGGACGGAGTAGGCGACATCGTCGGACCAGTCCATGATCTGGGCCTCGAGGCACTTGCGCCGGTCGGGCGCGCCGTCGCGCACCCAGGCGAGGACCTCGGCGTCGTCGTCGTAGGCCCCGAACTTCGCGCCGGGCGCCGGGCGGGTCCACGGGTACTTCAGCGTCGCGTCGAGCGTCGCGCGCGTGAGGTTCAGACCGGCGCTCGTGCCGTCGGGGTGGAGGATCTTCGGCTCGAGGCACGTGAGGATCCGCAGATTCTGCGCGTTGCCCTCGAACCCGCCGCAGCTCGCGGCCACCTCGTCGAGGGCGCGTTCCCCGTTGTGGCCGTACGGCGGGTGTCCGATGTCGTGCGCGAGGCCGGCGAGGTCCACCAGGTCGGGGTCGCAGCCGAGGCCCTCGGCGATGCTGCGGCCGATCTGGGCGACCTCGATCGAATGGGTGAGCCGGGTGCGCGGAGTGTCACCGTCGCGGGGGCCGACCACCTGGGTCTTGTCGGCGAGCCGTCGCAGCGCGGCGCTGTGCTGGACGCGGGCACGGTCCCGCGCGAACGGCGTACGGCTCGCGGTCGCCGGCTCGGCACCGGCGAGCGCCGACACCTTCGGGACCTCGGCGACGCGCCGCTCGAGTTCGTGTTCGCTGTAGCCCTGCATCACGTCCTCCTTCACTGCGCGGCCGTGTAGGGGAAGTCCGCCGAGTCGTGCGTGAGCTGGTACCAGATCAGCGCGCCCGTCTCGCGGGCGATCCCGTGCAGCTGCGACTCCCGGGTGTACACGGCAGGGCCGGTGCGGGTCGGCGCGGTCCACGCGTCGAGGCCGGCGTCGCGAGCCATGGTGCGAGTGCGCAGCGAATGCCACGGATCGCTCACCAGTACCGCGGAGTGCAGTCCCTGCCCGGCCATCTCCCGGCTGACCGCCTCGACACTGAGCAGCGTGTCCGACCCCTCTTCGACGGCGGTGATCGCCGACTCCGGCACTCCCTGCGCGATCAGGTAGGTCTTGCCGGACGCCGCCTCGGTGAACAGGTCGCCCTCCTGCTTGCCGCCGACGGTGACGATCCGCTCGGCCACCCCGTTCTCGTAGAGGGTGAGGGCCTGGTCGAGCCGGGCCTGGAACACCGACGACGGGGTGCCGGAGTACTGGGCGGCCCCGAGGACCACGATGGCGTCGGCGCGGCTCCAGTCGTCGATGCGCGCCACCTGCCACACGCGGACCGCGGTTCCGGCGAGGACGGCGATCGCCGCGAGCAGCACCCCGAGCACCAACCGGCGCGTCCAGCGCGCGACGCCCGCACCGAACCCGCGCGGGGGGTCGGGGAGGGACGGGGCCGGGCGTGGGCGGGCTGCGGTACTCACTCCCCGATTCTGCCAGTGTTCCGAGCGCGCCCACCCGGCGACGCGCCACGGGCGACGGTGCATGCGAGCCGATAGATTCGACGCATGTCACCGCATTCGGTCGCCGTCCGGCCACTTCCGGCCCGCCCGCTCCGCCGCCCGCTGTCGATGTCGGTGCCGATCCTGCTCGCGGCCCTGGCCTGGCTGTTGCTGCCCGGTTCGGCGACGGCCGAGCCGCCCTTCCGGCTCCCCCAGCCGATCACCGACACCGCCGGTGTACTGGATCCGGCGGGGACGGCGCAGATCCAGCAGGCAGCAGACGCGCTCTACGCCGAGCACGGGGTGCAGTTGTGGGTGGCGTACGTGCCGACGTTCTCCGGACTGTCGTCCGACGACTGGACCGAGCGGACCGCGCAGGCCAGCAACTTCGGGACGGACACGGCCCTGCTCGCCGTGGCCACGCAGGACCGCGAGTACGCGCTGTGGACGCCGAACGCCCTGTCCGGGGTCACCGCGTCCGAACGGGACGCCATCAGCGCGGACCGGATCGTGCCGCAGTTGCGCAGCCAGGACTGGGCCGGGGCCGCGGTGGCGGCGGCCGAGGGTCTCGACGCGGCGTTGTCGGCGTCGGGTTCCGGCTCCGGCACCACGCTGCTCGTCGGGGGCGGAGTGATCGCGGCCGGGGCCGGTGGGGTGTACCTGTACTCCCGGCGCACGAAGCGCAAGCGGGCCGAGGCGGGCGCCCAGGCGGCGGCGGCCACCGACCCGACCGACACCGACGCGCTGCGCGAGCTGCCGCTCGAGGGCCTCGAGCTGTACGCCCAGAAGATCCTGGTCGAGACGGACAACGCCGTTCGCTCGAGCGCCGAGGCGCTCGAGCTGGCGCGCGGAGAATTCGGCGATGCCGCGGTCCAGCCGTTCGACCGCGCCTATCGACAGGCGCAGTCGGCTCTGGCGTCCGCGTTCGAGATCCGGCAGCGGCTCGACGACGCCATCCCCGAGACGCCCCAGCAGCAGCGCGACATGCTCGTGCAGTTGATCTCGTCGTGCGGCCAGGCCGACCGCGAACTCGACGCGCAGGTCGAGGCGTTCGACCGGATGCGCGACCTCCTGCTCGACGCACCCGCCCGCCTCGACGCGCTCACGCAGCGCGCGATCGCGTTGCGCGCGCGACTACCCCAGGCCGAGGCGACGCTGACCGAGCTGCGAACGGAGTTCCCGGCCGGCGCGCTCGCCCCGATCACGGACAACGTGACGCTGGCCCGGGACGAGATCGAGTTCGCCGAGAAGTCCGTCGATCAGGGCCGCACCGCGGTGGCACGTCCCGTCGGCGAGCAGGGCGACGCCGTGCGCGCCATCCGCGAAGCGGAGGGCGCTCTCGGGCACGCTGCCACGATGCTCGACGCAGTCGACCACGCCGCCGACGACATCCGGCGGGCGATCGCGACGTTGCCGGCCGCGATGGCCGACGCCGCACAGGGCATCGCCGACGCCGAACAACTCGCCGCCGCGGGTGGTGCGGAACTCGCCGAGGCCCGCAAGGCCGCGCAGGCGGCACTCGACCACGCCCGGGCGGACATGAACACCGACCCGCTGGGCAGTTTCACCCGGGTCGTGGAGGCGGACGCACGACTCGACGCGCTGCGCGATCGGACCCGTCAGGCGCAGGAGGAGGCGCAGCGCACCCGCCGGCGCCTCGAACAGGATCTCGGGGCGGCTCGATCGCAGGTCACCGCCGCGGCGGACTTCATCGGGACGCGGCGCGGCGTGATCGGCGCCGAGGCCCGCACCCGGCTGTCCGAGGCGCAGCGCCACCTGGACGCCGCGCAGCAGCTCGCCGCGCACGAACCGGGGCAGGCGCTGCAGCACGCTCAGGCGGCCGCGGCCCTCGCGGCAAACGCGCTGCGCGCAGCGCAGAACGACGTGCAGCGCTGGGAGCGTCAGCAGCGTCCGCCCCGCGGCGGCGCCTCCGGCGGCAATATCGCGGGTGCGGTGCTCGGCGGAATCCTGATCAACAGCATCCTGACCGGTGGCCGCGGGGGCGGCTTCGGGGGCGGGGGCTTCGGCGGAGGCGGGGGCTTCGGAGGAGGCGGCGGCTTCGGAGGGTCGAGCGGGGGCCGGTTCTAGTCACGGCCGCGCAGCGTGAGAGGGTCGGTCGCGCGAGGCGGCCGACCCTCTCACGGCAAGCTCTGCGGTCAGGCGCCGATCAGCCGCTGGGCAAGGTAGCCCTCGACCTGGTCGAGGCCGACGCGCTCCTGCGCCATGGTGTCGCGCTCGCGGACGGTGACGGCCTGGTCCTCGAGGGTGTCGAAGTCGACCGTGATGCAGAACGGGGTGCCGATCTCGTCCTGGCGACGGTAGCGGCGGCCGATGGCGCCGGCGTCGTCGAACTCGATGTTCCAGTGCTGGCGCAGCTGCGCGGCGAGGTCCTTCGCCTTGGGGCTCAGGTCCGCGTTGCGCGACAGCGGCAGCACCGCCGCCTTGACCGGGGCGAGCCGGCGGTCGAGGCGCAGCACGGTGCGCTTGTCGACACCCCCCTTGGCGTTGGGCGCCTCGTCCTCGCTGTAGGCGTCGACGAGGAACGCCATGAGCGACCGGGTCAGGCCCGCTGCCGGCTCGATGACGTACGGGGTGTACCGCTCGTTGGTGGTCTGGTCGAAGAAGCTCAGGTCGGCGCCCGAGTGCTGCGCGTGCGTCGACAGGTCGAAGTCGGTGCGGTTGGCGACGCCCTCGAGCTCACCCCACTCGCTGCCCTGGAAGTGGAAGCGGTACTCGATGTCGACGGTGCGCTTCGAGTAGTGCGACAGCTTGTCCTGCGGGTGCTCGTACAGGCGCAGGTTGTCCTTGTTGATGCCGAGCCCGGTGTACCAGTCCATCCGGTAGTCGATCCAGTACTGGTGCCACTGCTCGTCCTCGCCCGGCTTGACGAAGAACTCCATCTCCATCTGCTCGAACTCGCGGGTCCGGAAGATGAAGTTGCCCGGGGTGATCTCGTTGCGGAAGCTCTTGCCGATCTGGCCGATTCCGAACGGCGGCTTCTTGCGCGACGTGGTGAGCACGTTCGCGAAGTTCACGAAGATGCCCTGTGCGGTCTCGGGGCGCAGGTAGTGCAGCCCCTCCTCGCTCTCGATCGGGCCGAGGTAGGTCTTGAGCATCATGTTGAAGTCGCGGGGCTCGGTCCACTGGCCCTTGGTACCGCAGTCCGGGCAGGAGATCTCCGACATGGGAACCGAGTCGGGATCGTCGAGCTTGTTCTTCTCGGCGTACGCCTCCTGCAGGTGGTCCTGGCGGTGGCGCTTGTGACAGCTCAGGCACTCGACGAGCGGATCGTTGAACACCCCGACATGGCCCGACGCCACCCACACCTGACGCGGCAGGATGACCGACGAGTCCAGGCCGACGACGTCCTCGCGGCTGGTGACCATGTTGCGCCACCACTGCTTCTTGATGTTCTCCTTGAGCTCCACGCCGAGCGGCCCGTAGTCCCAGGCCGACCTCGTACCGCCGTAGATCTCACCGCAGGGGTAGACCAGGCCCCGGCGCTTGGCCAGGTTGGCGACGGTATCGATCTTGGATTTCGGTGCCACTCGGATTCACTCCATCTTCGATGCGGGGTTTCGCAGCGTGCGTCGACCCGTAAGCCTATCGCTCCGCTCGGGGCGGTCGAACTGCACGCCGGTTGACATGCACATTCATGCATATCAAAATGGAATCGGTTTGCAATAACGCGGCCGTCAGTCCACGAAGGAGACCCGTTGAGCGTTGCCGACACCGGCCACGGCGGCGACGCCGCGGCCCCGGACCGTCCGCACGACGACTGCCGCCCGGGATCGGCGACGCCGTCCCCCGTACCCGCCCCGTCGCGGGAAACCCTCGCCGCCGCCGGCGAGCTCCTGCGCGCGCTGGCCGCACCGGTGCGCATCGCCATCGTGCTGCAACTGCGCGAATCCGAACGCTGTGTACACGAACTGGTCGGCGCGCTCGGCGTCACCCAGCCGCTGATCAGCCAGCACCTGCGCATCCTCAAGGCCGCGGGCGTGGTCCGCGGCGAACGCGCCGGCCGCGAGGTGCTCTACCGTCTGGTCGACGACCATCTCGCCCACATCGTCGTCGACGCCGTCGCCCACGTCGAGGAAGGTTGACCGCAGTCGTGTCGCCCGCCCACAAACCCGTAGTCGGAGTCCGCTCCACCAAGCAGCGCAGCGCCATCTCCGCGCTGCTCGACGAGATCGAGGAGTTCCGCTCCGCCCAGGACCTGCACGACGAACTGCGCAAGCGCGGCGAGGGCATCGGCCTGACCACCGTCTACCGCACGCTGCAGTCCCTCGCCGAAGCCGGCACCGTCGACGTGCTGCGCACCGACAGCGGCGAGTCCGTCTACCGGCGCTGCTCGTCCGGTCACCACCACCACCTCGTGTGCCGGGCGTGCGGTTACACGGTGGAGGTGGACGGGCCGGCGGTCGAGCGCTGGTCGCACGAGGTGGCCGAGGACAACGGTTTCGTCGACGTGAGCCACACCGTCGAGATCTTCGGCACCTGCCGCGACTGCGCGGACGCCGCGCCGGCGACGTCGCGCTGACCGGCGACGGTCAGCGGCACCCGCAGCCGTCGCAGCCGCACCCGCCCAGCAGGTCGACCACCTCGCCGGCCGCCTCGTCGCCCGGCTCGTCGAACACGCACGCCCGCCCGCCGAGCCGCGCCGCCAGTTCGGGCACATGCGGCACCAGCGCCGCGACCACCGCGACCGCGCGCGCCAGGTGCACCGGCACCAGCGGGCGCGCCGGGACGCGCTGCACCGCCGTCACCCGGTCCTGGTGCAACTCGAGCCTCGCGTCCGGCCATTGCGCCTGCAGGTCGACGAGGACCTCGGCCGCGCGGGTGCGACCGGCGATCCGCTCCACCAGGTACGTCGTCAGCTCCACCACCCCGGCCCGCGAATCGACGACGGCGTAGGTGAGCACATCGTCGACCCAGATCGGCACGTCGCCGTCCGTGTCGGGTTCGATCTCCTCGGCGAGGACCGCCGAGAAGACACGCAGCACGGCCGCACGCAGCGCGTCGTCGTTCCCGGTGGCGATCGGGGAGTCCCAGTCGAGTTCGCTCACTCGGATCCGCCCGTGCCCGTGACGGCCGAGCGCGCGTCGCCGGCGCCGCCGAGCACGAGCAGCAGCATCGTGGTCAGAGGCGAATCCCGAAGGCCGGTGGCGGGAAAGGAGTACCGCAGCACCACGTCCGCCTCGGCATCCCGCTCGACGAGGTGTATCGACCCGAACTGCAGCGCGTCGGCCGCCCCGGCGACCCGCGCGCGCAACGCGTCGTCGAGCGGCAGGTCCCACGCGAGGACGCCGGTCAGCGACACCACGTCGAGACCCTCGGTGAGGGTCACCACCCGCACCGCGCACGGCACGCCCGCATAGTCGAATCCCAGCGCATCGTCGCCGTTCGTCCTGGGCTCGTGCATGGCGACGAACTCCGCCAGCGCGGCCGCGACCCGGTCGCGCAGGCCGAGGCCGCTCGGGTCCACCCCGCCGGGGGCCGGCCTCCGCTCCTCCGGTCCCGTCCCGGCGCCCGTCACTTCACGCCCCCGAAGCGGCGGTCGCGCGAGGCGTACTCCACGCAGGCGGCCCACAGGTCCCGACGGTCGAAGTCGGGGAACATCTTGTCCTGGAAGACCATCTCGGCGTAGGCCGACTGCCAGAGCAGGAAGTTCGAGGTGCGCTGTTCCCCGGACGGCCGCAGGAACAGGTCCACGTCCGGCATGTCGGGCTCGTCGAGGTACCGCGCAACCGTGGCCTCGGTGACGCGTTCCGGGTCGAGCTCACCCGTGGCCACGCGACGCGCGATCTCCCTTGCGGCATCGGCGATCTCGGCGCGACCTCCGTAGTTCACGCACATGGTGAGGGTCATCACGTCGTTGTCGCGGGTCAGTTCCTCGGCGATCTCGAGTTCCTTGATGACGCTGCGCCACAGCTTCGGCCGGCGTCCGGCCCAGCGCACGCGCACCCCCATCTCGTGCATCTCGTCGCGGCGGCGGCGGATCACGTCCCGGTTGAAGCCCATGAGAAAGCGCACCTCGTCCGGGCTGCGCTTCCAGTTCTCGGTGGAGAACGCGTACGCCGAGAGCCACTTGACGCCCATCTCGATGCACCCGCACACGGTGTCCATCAGCACCGCCTCGCCGCGTTCGTGGCCGGCGGTGCGGGGCAGACCGCGTTCCTGGGCCCAGCGGCCGTTGCCGTCCATGACCAGGGCGACGTGCCGCGGGATCAGTTCGGGCTGCAGACCCGGCGGGCGGGCGCCGGACGGGTGCGGGTCGGGTGGCCGGATCTCGCGGTCACGCGATGGTTGCGGGGTGCGGCGTCGAATCACGCTCCCCATCCTGCCCGACCGTCTCCCCGCCCACAGCCACCGCATGGGGACGGCCGCGTTCGATCAGCGGCAGGGTCCGCAACTGCCGCTCCAGATGCCACTGCAGGTGGGCGGCGATCAGGCCGCTGGCCTGCCCGCGGGTCGCCTCGGACACCGTGTCGGTGCCCTGCCAGCGACCGTGGAACAGCGCGTCCATCAGATCGAGCACACCCGTGCCGGGGGTCGCGGCGCCCGGCGGCCGGCACCGCACGCATACCGCTCCCCCGGCCGCGACGTGGAACGCGCGATGCGGGCCGGGCTCGTCGCAGCGAGCGCAGCGGCTGATCGCCGGCGCCCAGCCGGCGTAGGCCATGGCCCGCAGCAGGTACGCGTCGAGAATCAGTTCCGGCGGCCGGACCTGGTCGGACAGGGCACGGAGCGCACCGACGGTGAGGCGGTGCAGCTGCGGGGCAGGGGCGCGCTCCTCGCCGGCGAGCCGTTCGGCGGTCTCGAGCACGGCGCACGCGGTGGTGTAGCGGCCGTAGTCGTCGACGAGGTCGGCGCCGAACGCATCGACGGTCTGGACCTGGGTGATGATGTCGAGGCTGCGGCCCGGATGCAACTGCACGTCGATGTGCGCGAACGGCTCGAGCCGTGCCCCGAACTTCGAGCGGGTGCGCCGCACCCCTTTCGCGACGGCCCGCACGAGCCCGTGGCGACGGGTGAGCAGCGTGACGATGCGGTCGGCCTCGCCCAGCTTGTGCTGGCGCAGCACCACCGCGTGATCCCGGTACAACCTCACCCTCCGAGTCTGTCACGCCGGGCCGACACCGAGGCGGCGGCGCGGATTTTTCGCGTTGTTCACGGGCCCGGCCGACCCGAAACGCGGTCGTCACCCTCCCTGCAACCTGCACAGCAGAACCCCCTGCGGTTCGGTCATTTTCGCCCTTGCCGAACCGGGCCGGACCCAGCACCATCGGACGACATCCGGTGCGGCGACGCCCGTAGCGCGGGGCCCAAGCGGGCCTGCACCCCGCGGCGGCGCCGATCCCCCGGCCCGATGCCTCAGCCCGCTGGAGGAGCCACCCGTGACCACAGCCCATATCGTCTTCCTGCTCGGCCTCGTGTCCCTCCTCGTGGCCATGGCACTGCGCAAGAACGTGATGATCCCGGCAGTGGTGGCGACGTTCGCCACCGCCCTCGCCTACGACGGCAACGTCGCGAACGCCGTGATGGCGGTGTTCCGGGCGACGCTCACCTCGGGCTCGGCGCTGTTCGAGATCTTCGTCGTCATCGCGGCGGTCACCTCGATGCTGGCCGCGATGCGGAGCATCGGTGCCGACGAGATGATGGTGCGGCCGATGAGCCGGTGGATGATCAACGGCCGCGTCGCCTACGTGGTGCTGTTCGTGTTCACCTATCTCCTGTCGCTGTTCTTCTGGCCGACGCCCGCCCTCGCGTTGATCGGGGCCGTGCTGCTGCCCGCCGCGATCAAGGCCGGGCTGCCACCCCTGGGTGCGGCGCTCGCCCTGGCGATCTCGGGTCAGGGGATGTCCATTGCCTCGGACTACGTGATCGGGCTGGCCCCGTCGATCTCCGCGAGCGGCGCCGGGGTGCCCGCCGACGACATCGCCGGTCGCGCGCTGGTGATCTCGCTGATCGTCGGCGTCGTCGCCGCGGTGCTGGCCTGGTTCCTCACCGTGCGCCGCCGGATGACGGGCGGCGCCGGCACGCCGGGGACGGGCGGCGGGGGCGGGCACCCCGGATCCGCGGCCGGCGGCGGCGCACGCAACCCCGTGCCGGCGAGCGCCACGCCGGCGGAGCCCACGCCCGAGCGTGCGGTCGACGTTCTCGAGGACGAACGTCCCGGACACGACGAGGGCACCCGCATCACCGGCCGCCCGCGCCTGGCCCGCCGGTGGGCAGTCGGTGTGCCGGCCGCGTTCGCCGCGGTGCTCGTCTACATGCTGCTCGGCCGGTTCACCGACCTCGTGCCGTGGTCGGACGGCGCCGGCGCGTCCCTGGTGGGCGGGACGGCGATGATCCTGATGGCACTGGTGACGGTCACCGCCCGCAGGCAGGAGGCGCTCGAGTTCTGCGCGACGCACTTCGTCGACGGCCTGTCCTACGCCTTCAAGGCGATGGGCATCATCCTTCCCGTCGCGGGATTCGTGTACATGGGCATCCCCGACTACTCCGGTGCGATCCTGGGTCTCGAGGACGGCACCGGCCCGGCCTTCCTGTTCGACGCCGTCGAGGGCGTGCAGGGCTTCATCCCGGACAACGGACTCTTCGTCGCCCTGAGCATGCTCGTGATCGGAATGGCGATGGGCCTGGACGGGTCCGGCTGGGCGGGCCTGCCGCTCACCGGCGGCCTGGCCGCTGCCCTCGCCCCGCAGTCGGGCATCGACACCGCGACGCTCGCCGCCATCGCCCAGAACGGCGCCACCTGGACCGGCGGGGGCACCCTGGTCATCTGGTCGTCCCTCGTCGTGGTGGCCGGCTTCTGCAAGGTCTCCGTCACCGACATGGTCCGCCACCTCGCCGTTCCCGTCGTGACCGGCCTCGTCGTCGCAACCTTGGCCGCCGTGGTCATCTGGTGACCCCGGCCGACGTGAGCACACCCGCCCCCGACTTTTCTTCCACCCCCTACCCCGAGGACCCGACGATGGATTCGATTCCCTTCCGTTACGACCCACAGCGCTGCGCGCTTGTCGTGATCGACATGCAGAACGACTTCTGCTCCCCGGACGGCGCCTTGGCGCGCTGCGGTTTCGACGTGACGGCCGCGGTCGCCATGGCACCGCGCCTCGCCGGCCTCATCGCAACGGCGCGGGCCGCCGGCGTGCACATCGTGTTCGTCCGCACCCTTCACGACGAGACCACGGACACGCCACAGTGGCTCGGACGGGTCGGCGACGGACCCGACGCGGCCCGCACCGGGCTCACCTGCCGGCCGGGCACCGCGGGCGCCGAATTCTACTGCGTCGCACCGCAAGACGATGATTCCGTGGTCGTCAAGCACCGGTTCAGCGCGTTCGTCGGCACCGACCTCGACGACGTCCTGCGCTCACGGAACATCGAATCGCTGCTGTTCACCGGGGTGGCCACCGAGGTGTGCGTCGAGTCGAGCCTGCGCAGCGCCCTGTTCCACGAGTACTGGGTGTCCCTGGTGGAGGACTGCGCCGCCACCTACAGCCCTGCCGCCCACGATGCGTCGGTGGCCGTAGTGGCCCAGAACTTCGGCACCGTGGTGTCCTCCGAAAAGCTCCGGGCACTGTGGAGCGCGGCCCTCGTCTAGCGGCGACGGGCGCCGGGATCGCTCAGGTGGCGCTGCGCTCGTCCGCGCCCATCGCGCCGAGCACGGCCCGGCGGGTGGCCGGACCGCCGGTGATCCGGTTCTCGCTCACGCCGTTGATCAGCAGCCGGCCCCAGCGCTGCTCGTCGAACTCGGCGGGCGCGGTCGAGTCGAGGAACTCCTCGACCACCCGCACGAACCGGATGGGGTCGTCCCGGAACGGGAAATGACCGGCGGCGCGGAAGACGTCGAGCCGGGAATGGGGCATCGCCGAATGCGCCAGGTGCGCGTGATCGACGGGTATCACGCTGTCGTGCTCACCCCAGATCAGCTGCACGGGCAGGTCCTCGGTCAGGTAACAGCGGTCGAGCATCGTCACCACCTGGCCGCGCCAGTCCACGACGGCCCGCAGCGTGCGCAGGAACGCCTCGCACGCAGTGGGATCGGGCAATCCGCTCAGGACCCGGATCAGATCCGAGGTGTCGTGCAGCAGGACCCCGGGACGCAAGGGGGTGTCGTGCCACCGGCCCAGCAGACCACCGGCAATACGCATCGCGGGCATGGCGCCCGGTAGCCGCAGCAGCTTGAGCGCCTCGCTGAGTCCCGGCAGGGACAGCAGCCGCAGCGCCGGGTGGACGTCCTTGGTGACACCACCCGCGGCCACCAGGACGAGCCGGTCGACCAGCTGCGGGAACTGGTACGCGAACTGCATCGCGACGCCGCCGCCGAGGGAGTGCCCGACCACCGTGACGCGCTCGATACCCAGGACCGACAGCAGGTCGCGCACCCCGTTGGCGTACCCGGCGACCGAGTAGTCGCTGCGGGGCTTGTCGGAGCGGCCGTGGCCGAGCAGGTCCGGTGCGATGACCGTGTACTTGCGGGCCAGGTGCGGGATGACCTCCCGCCAGGTCGAGGAGTTGTCGCCGATCCCGTGGATCAGCAGCAGCGCAGGGCCCTCGCCGGCAATCCGGAACGCGCGACGGTACCCGTGGATGGTGCGGAAGACCATCCGCGTCTCCGTGTCCGGTACGCGCCGGAGGTTGCGTGTGCGCGATGAACCCATGTGTATCTCCTGACAGCCGGTCCCTACGACACCCCGGGGAGGCTCCCGCGATATCCCCGGGGGCATACCCAACCGATCGTCGCGCGTCCCACGAATGTGACGAGCACCACATTTCTGCGCATCCCGCCCTCGACGAGGCGAACTGGAACGCGTTATTGTTCGTTCGAACGAACACCACGAAGGGGGACGCAGCCGTATGACCGCACCACAGTCAGACACCCGAGCGCCCGGTCTCGCCGCCGAGGCCGCCGCCCTCGCCGCCGGCGCCACCACGTCCGTCGCCGCGACGCGCGCGGCCCTGGACCGCATCGAGGCCGGCAATCGCGCGCTCAATGCCTTCCGTGGCGTCCGCCGGAAGCAGGCGCTCGCCGAGGCCGAGGAGGCCGACCGGCGTCTCGCCGCCGGCGTTCGCCTCCCCCTGCTCGGTGTGCCGGTCGCGGTGAAGGACGACACCGACATCGCGCACGAGATCACCGCGTTCGGATGCGCCGGCGAGTTCGCCGTCCGCGAGGAGGACGCGGAGGTGGTGCGGCGGCTGCGGGCCGCCGGCGCCGTGATCGTCGGCAAGACGAACACCCCCGAACTGGGCCAGTGGCCGTTCACCGGCGGCAGCGCCTTCGGTCACACCCGCAACCCCTGGCACCGGGACCACACCCCCGGCGGTTCGTCGGGGGGCAGCGCCGCCGCGGTCTCGGCGGGCCTGGTGTCCGCGGCGCTCGGCTCCGACGGCGCCGGATCGGTCCGCATCCCGGCCGCCTGGACCAACCTCGTGGGAATCAAGCCGCAGCGCGGCCGCATCTCGATGTGGCCCGACCCCGAGGCCTTCCACGGCCTGACCACCCACGGCACCCTGGCGCGCACCGTCGCCGACGCCGCACTGCTGCTCGACGCCGTCGCGGGCAACCACGTCGGCGACCTGCACGAAGCCGAAGCCGTCACGGTGTCCGACGCCGTGGGTCGCGATCCGGGCCGGCTGCGCATCGCGCTCTCGCTCGCCCTCCCCTACACCGCCACCCGCACCCGACTGCACGCCGAGATCCGCGCCCGCGTCGAAGCCCTCGCCGGCACGCTGCGCGCCCTCGGCCACGACGTGACCGTCGCCGACCCGGCCTACGGAAAGCTGCTGGGCCTGAACTTCCTGCCCCGGTCGATGGCCGGCATCGACGACTGGGTGCGGCGGCTGCCCGACCCGGCCCTCGCCGACCCGCGCACCCGCGCGAACGCCCGCACCGGCCGGTTGCTGCGCGGCCGGCCGCTGCGCGCCGCTCGTGCCGCCGAACCGCGCATCCGCCGGCGCATCGGCGCGATCTTCGACCGCTTCGACGTGATCCTCGCCCCCACCACCGCCACCCCACCGCCGGTGGTGGAGGCGATGGACGGCCTCGGGGGCTGGGCCACCGACAAGGTGATCACCGCCGCCTGTCCCTACACCTGGCCGTGGAACGTCCTGGGCTGGCCGAGTGTGAACATCCCGGCGGGCTTCACCGGATCGGGTCTGCCGGTCGGCGCCCAGCTCATGGGACACGAGAACGCGGAGCCCCTGCTGATCTCCCTCGCCGCCCAGCTCGAGTCGGAACTGCGCTGGGATCGTCACACGCCGCAGCGGTGGTGGTGACCGCGATGGGCACGGACGTCCGCGGCGCGATCGTGGCCGCGACCCTGCATCTGATCGGCACGGACGGCATCGCCGCGATCACCAACCGCCGCATCGCCGCCCGGGCGGGAGTCTCCCTCGGCTCGATCACCTACCACTTCCCCACCCAGTCCGACCTGCTGCGGTCGGCGCTGACGACGTTCGTCGCCGACGAGACCACGCGGTTGCGCGATCTGGCGGAGGGCTACCGCGGTCGCGGACTGAGCCTGGCCGACGCCGCGGCACTCACCGGACAGGTCGCCGAGGACCTGTCGTTCTCGGCGGAGCGGATCGCGCCGTTCGAGCTCTACGTCCAGGCCGGCCGGGATCCGCAGTTGCGGGAGGCGGCGGCCCGATGCTGGGCGGCCTACGACGCGCTGACCGTGACCATCCTCACCGAACTCGGTGTCCCCCGACCGGAGTCGGTCGCCCCGACCCTGGTCGCGACCATCACCGGACTCCAGCTGCGCCGCCTGGCCACCGGCGCCGCGCCCGACCTCTCGGCCGCGGTGCTGCCGCTGGTGCGCAGCACGGTGCCCGCCTCGGCGGACTGACCGCAGGCCGCACCCGGGGCCGCCGACACGGGTCAGGCCAGGGTCGCCACCACGAAGACCGCATACGCGACGAGCGCACTCCACGCGACGGCGTCGACGGCCCGGCGCGGGGCGCGCGTCGCGAACAGGGCCGACGCCGCGCCTCCGGGGTCACCGGCCACGACCGCCGCCTCCCGGGCGGACCCGACCGGTCGGCGCGAGCGATGCGGGAGAGGGCACTGCGCATCCCTTCCTGTCGGGGCCCGTCCGACGACACCGCACGCGACGGTCAGAAGCCGAGGCGGCCGAGTTGTTTCGGATCGCGCTGCCAGTCCTTGGCGACCTTCACGTGCAGATCAAGGTAGATCTTCACACCGAGCAGCTTCTCGATCTGGGAGCGGGCAGCGGTGCCCACCTCACGCAGGCGGGCGCCGCCCTTGCCGATCACGATGCCCTTCTGGCTCGGCCGCTCCACGTACAGCAGCGCATGCACGTCGAGCAGCTCGCCCTGCTTCTCGGTGCGACCCTCCCGCTCGGTGATCTCCTCGATCACCACCGCGAGCGAGTGGGGCAGCTCGTCGCCGAGTCCCTCGAGCGCGGCCTCCCGGATCAGCTCGGCCATGAGCGTCTCCTCGGGCTCGTCGGTCAGTTCGCCGTCGGGGTAGAACGCCGGCCCGGGTTCCATGTGCGAGGCGAGGACATCGATGAGGACCTCGAGCTGTTCGCCCGAGGTGGCGGACACGGGCACCACGTCCACGTCGGGTCCGAGCAGCTCGGAGACGGCGAGCAGCTGCGGCGCGATTCGCTCCTTGCTCACCTTGTCGATCTTCGTGACGATGCCGATCAGCTTCGTGCGCGGGGCGACCTGCCGCACCTGTTCGACGATCCAGCGGTCGCCGGGGCCGATCTTCTCGTCGGCCGGGATGCACACGCAGACCGCGTCGACCTCCGAATAGGTATCGCGCACCAGGTCGTTGAGCCGCTGCCCGAGCAGCGTCCGCGGCCGATGCAGGCCGGGGGTGTCCACGAGGATGATCTGTGCGTGTTCACGGTGCACGATGCCTCGGATGGTGTGCCGGGTGGTCTGCGGACGCGACGAGGTGATCGCAATCTTGCTGCCCACGAGCGCATTCGTCAGCGTCGACTTCCCGGTGTTGGGCCGTCCGACGAAACACACGAAGCCGGAACGGAAGTCGGGGTCGGTCATACGAGCTCCTCGTCTGCGGTGCCGGCAGTGCGGATCGGCACGGTGGGTGTCGTGGCGTCGACGGCCGAGGTCACCCGTCGACCGATTCCTCGGCGGCGGTCTCGGCCGTCTCCGTCGCGGGGACCCGTTGCACGTACACGGTGTTGATGCGGACCCGGCCCCGGGCGTCGCGGCCGCCCTCGCCGCGCAGCCGCAGACCGTGGGTCTCCACTTCGGAACCCGGCAACGGTACCCGGCCGAGCACGAATCCGAGCAAACCGCCGACTGTGTCGACCTCGATGTCGTCGAGCGCGACGTCGAACAGGTCACCGAGGTCCTCGACGGGCAACCGCGCGGAGATCCGGAAGGTGTCGTCGCCGAGATCCTCGACGGGCGCGATCTCTCCGGTGTCGTACTCGTCGGCGATCTCGCCGACGATCTCCTCGATGATGTCCTCGATGGTGACCAGCCCGGCGATGCCGCCGTACTCGTCGACGAGCAGCGCCATGTGGTTGCGGTCGCGCTGCATGTCGGCCAGCAGATCGTCGAGGCGCTTGGAATCCGGCACGAACACCGCCGGGCGCATCACCTCGGCGACGGTCACGCTCCGGCCGCCGTCGCGCGAATAGTAGGTCTGCTGCACCAGGTCCTTGAGGTACACGACGCCGCGGATGTCGTCGACGTTCTCGCCGATCACGGGGATGCGGGAGTGCCCGCTGCGCACGGCGAGCGACGTCGCCTGGCCGGCGGTCTTGTCCGCCTCGATCCACACCATCTCGGGGCGCGGCACCATCACCTCGCGCGCAGTGGTGTCACCGAAGTCGAACACCGACTGGATCATTCGCCGTTCCTCGGCGGCGACGACGCCGCGCTCCTGCGCCATGTCCACCAGCTCGCGCAGTTCGATCTCGTTGGCGAACGGCCCGTTCCGGAATCCCCGGCCGGGGGTGATCGCGTTGCCGATCAGGATCAGCAGCCGGCTCAGCGGGCCGAGCAGGACACCGATCACGCGCAGCGGCACCGTCCCGGCCAGGGCGATGGGGTACGCGTGCTGGCGACCGAGGGTACGGGGGCCCACGCCGATCACCATGTAGTCCACGAGCACCATGATCACGGCGCTGGCGACCAGCGCCCCGGTGTGGCCCATCCAGTCGAGCAGCGCCGCCACCAGCACCACCGTCGCGGTGATCTCGCACAGGATGCGCAGCAGCACCATGAGATTGACGTACCGCGGCCGGTCCTCGAGGATCACCAGCAGCTTCTGCGCGCTGGGCCGCTCGCCCTTGGCGAGTTCCTCCACGCGGGCCGGGGAGACGGTGTTCAACGCCGAGTCGACCGCCGCGAACAGCCCGCCGAGCGCCACCAGCACGACGGCGACGACGACGAGCGCGGGGGCGCTCACGCCAGTGCTCCGATCACGAGGCCGCTACCGCTCGGTCGGGTCGAAGAAGCCGGCCTTGCCGAGGAGCTGCTGATCGCGGGCCGCGAGCCTGGCCTCGTGCTCGGCGCGCCGGAGTTCCTCGTACCACTCCTCGAGGAGCTGGTTCTGCAGACCGAACATCTCCTTCTCCTCGTCGGGCTCGGCGTGGTCGTATCCGAGCAGGTGCAGCATCCCGTGGACCGTGAGCACGGCGAGTTCGTGCCCGAGCGAATGGCCGGCCTTCTCGGCCTGTTCCGCGGCGAAGGACGGGCACAGCACGATGTCGCCGAGCATCGAGGGGCCGGGCTCCGGGGCGTCGGGGCGGCCGCCGGGTTCGAGTTCGTCCATGGGGAAGGACATCACGTCGGTCGGGCCGGGCAGGTCCATCCAGCGCATGTGCAGATCGGCCATGGTGTCGGAGTCGACGAGCACCATCGACAGTTCTGCGGCCGGATGCACGTCCATCCGGGCGATGACGAACCGCGCGATGTCGATCAGGTCCTCCTCGGCGACGTCCATCCCCGATTCGTTCGAGATCTCGATGCTCATCTGTGGCGTTCCTTCTGGGCGGATGCGGACACGGCGGGGGCGAGACGGGCGGGGCCCTCGGTCACGGTCACCGGCGTGGCACCCGGCTCTGGGCTGCTGCCCGCCGCTGGGCCCGGTTGCCCATGGCGACGCCGGCCGGCCGATCGGCCTCGAAACGCTCGTAGGCGTCGACGATGTCGGAGACGAGCCGGTGTCGCACCACGTCGCTGCTGTCGAGGACGGCGAAATGGATGCCGTCGATGCCCTCGAGGATCTCGGCGGCGGCGGCCAGCCCGGAGCGGGCACCGCCGGGCAGGTCCACCTGCGTGGTGTCGCCGGTGACGACGATCTTGGAACCGAAGCCGAGACGCGTCAGGAACATCTTCATCTGCTCGGCGGTGGTGTTCTGCGCCTCGTCGAGGATGATGAACGCGTCGTTGAGGGTGCGGCCGCGCATGTACGCCAGCGGCGCGACCTCGATGACCCCGGCCTGCATCAGCTTCGGGATGGCTTCCGGGTCCATCATGTCGTGCAGCGCGTCGTGCAGCGGGCGCAGGTACGGGTCGATCTTCTCGTGCAGGGTGCCCGGCAGGAAGCCGAGCCGCTCCCCGGCCTCGACGGCGGGCCGGGTGAGGATGATGCGGGTGACCTGCTTCGACTGCAGCGCCTGCACGGCCTTGGCCATGGCGAGGTACGTCTTGCCGGTGCCCGCCGGCCCGATGCCGAACACGATCGTGTTGGTGTCGATGGCGTCGACGTAGCGCTTCTGGTTGAGGGTCTTGGGCCGGATGGTCTTGCCGCGCCGGGACAGGATGTCGAGGCTGAGGACGTCGGCCGGCGAGTCGGACAGGCCCTGCGTGAGCATGCCCACGGTGCGGCGCACCGCGTCCGGGGTCACCGCCTGCCCGCGTCCGACGAGGGTGACGAGCTGCCCGAGCACCCGTTCCGCGAGCGCGACGTCCGCCGGCGCGCCGGTGAGGGTGACGGAGTTGCCGCGTACGTGGATGTCCGCACCGAGGGCCCGTTCGAGGGCGATGAGATTCTCGTCGGCCGAGCCGAGCAGCGGCGCCGCAGCTTCGGGCGGCAGGTCCAGGTTGGAACGGACGGTGGTCCGTTCGGTGTTCCCGGTGTCTCGGGTGTCGTCTGGTTCACTCACGTGGACGGTACGGCCTGCTTTCGGTTCGTCTCGCGCACGACGGGCGTCGTGACGATGCCAGTCTAGCGCCGGGCGTCCCCGCGCCCCACCGCATTGCCGCCCGGGCCGTGCGCCGCGCGCTGATCCCGCTGCGCTTGCTGGGCCCGCTGGACGACGTCGACGGCCCGCTCCGGCGGGACCCCCATGAGGACGAGGGCGGCCAGGGCGACGGTCTCCCCCGCGTCGTGCACCACCCCGAGATTGGCCTGCTCGAGGGTGGCCATGGTGAGCCCCTCGAGCATCCCGACGAGGACGACGGCCGGAAGGTAGGCGGAGAACACCCCCGACCGGCAGCCCCGCTCCACGATCGCGAGGGTGCGGGCGCGCAGCGGGGCGATGAGTTCGCCGATGCGCTCGTCGCCGACCTCCTTGCGCGCGAAGGACAGCAGCACGCGGAAGCGGTCACCGACGGGCCAGGTCATCAGGGCCGCGGCGGCGAGCGCCAGGTCGGGCTCCTCGGGGTCCGGCCGGTCGACCGCGGCGGCGAGCGCGGCAGCCGCCTCCTCGGCGATGCCGTCGACGAGCGCCTCGCGGTTCGGGAAGTGGGCATAGACGGTGCGGCGCACCACCCCGGCGGCCTGCGCGACGTCGTCCATGCTGGCGTCCGGGTCGGCGGCGAAACACCCCATCGCCGCCTCAAGGATCCGGGCTCGGTTCCCGCTCGTCCGCCGCCGCGGCCCCCGGACCGGTTCCGCCACGCTGACACCTTCTTCCGCCGCTGGGTGTGACGTCCGTCAACTTTACTTGCACACGGGTGTGCAAATTTCTAACTTGCACAGTGTTGTGCAAATTGCTGCCGATGTCCGCACCCCGTGAGGAGCGCCGATGACCTCGATCCTGACCCGCTCGACCGCAGATCCCACCCGCCCGTATCCCCGCCGGTGGGCCGGCCTCGCCGTGCTCTGCCTGAGCCTGCTGATCGTCGTGATGGCGAACACCGCGCTGATCGTCGCGGCGCCGAGCATGCTGCGCGAACTGCGGCTCACCAGCACCGACATGCAGTGGGTGATCGACGGCTACACCGTCCCCTACGCCGCGCTGATGCTGCTCGCCGGCGTCCTCGGCGACCGCTACGGCCGGCGGCGCGCCCTGCTCGTCGGCCTGGCCGTCTTCGCCGCGGGGGCCGTGTTCGGCAGCCTCGCCGGCACCGCGACCGAGGTGATCGTCGCCCGCATCACCATGGGTGTCGGCGCCGCGGTGATCATGCCCGCGACCCTGTCCCTGCTCGTCGCCATGTTCCCGGCCTCGGAACGGCCCCGCGCCATCGCCGCCTGGGCCGCGACCTCCGGACTGGCCATCGCGCTCGGCCCGTTGCTCGCGGGGTGGCTGCTCGAACAGCACGCGTGGGGTTCGACCTTCCTCATCAACGTGCCGATCGCGGCGTTCGCCGCGGTCGCGGCGCTCGCGCTGGTGCCGCCGTCCCGGGCCGAGCACCTCACCCGCATCGACTGGGTCGGCGGCGCCCTGTCCGTGGCGGCCGTCGGCTCCCTGGTTTTCGGCATCATCGAGGGCTTCCACTTCGGTTGGAACGCAACGTCACTCGGCTCCCTGGCGGTCGCGGCCCTCGCCGGTGCCGCGTTCGTCGCCTGGGAACTGCGCCACCCGCAGCCGCTGCTGGACCTCGGGCGGGTCACCGACCGTTCCGTCGGCGGCGCGTGCCTGTCCGTGCTGCTGCTCTTCCTCGCGTCGTTCGGGGCGATCTACTTCGTGGCGCAGCACTTCCAGTTCGTGTTCGGCTACAGCCCCCTCGACACCGGTCTGCGCTTGCTTCCCCTGGCCGGCGCCGTGTCGATCGGATCGGCCGTGAGCGGGCGGCTGGCCCCACGCCTCGGCGCCCGCGTCCCGATCGGTGCCGGAATGGCCGTTGCCGCGGCCGGCGTCCTCGCTCTCACCCTCGTCGACGACGGTTCCGGATACGGGCTGTTCCTCGTCTCGCTCGTGCTTCTCGGCCTCGGCATCGGGCTGGCCGCACCCCCGGCCACGGACCTCGTGATGAGCGGATTCCCCGAGTCCGACCTCGGCGCCGCGGGGGGCCTGAACGACACCGCGGTCGAGCTCGGCGGATCCCTCGGCATCGCCGTGCTGGGCTCGGTGCTGGCCACCACCTACCAGCGCGAGATCTCCGGGTTCCTCACGGGACTGCCGCTCGCGACTCTCGACGGGCCGATGGCCGCACAGGCCGACACGGCCGTCGCTGCGGCGGGCGATTCCGTGGGCGGTGCGGCAATCGTCGCCGAGGAGCTGGCGAAGAACCCGTTCGCCTCCTCCTACGCCCAGCCGCTTCTCGACGCATCGGCCTCCGCGTTCTCGCAGGCGATCACGTCGGCGAGTCTCGTCGGCGGCCTTGCCCTGGCCGTCGGCGCCGTCGTCGTCGTCGTCGTCCTGCCCCGCCGCGGCTGAGCGCTCAGCCCGCCGAGCGCGCCCCCGAGCCCAGCGGTTCGGGGGCGAGCAGCAGGTCGCGCGACAGCGCCCAGCTGCGGGTCCGCTTGTCGAGGAACGCGAAGTGGTCCTCCCCGTCGACGACGTGCAGTTCCACCGGATCGCCCGCGGCGACCGCCGCCGCGGCATAGCGCTCGGCGACCTTCACCGGCACCTGGGCGTCCTCGGTGCCGTGCACGAGAGCGACCGGCACACCGATCGGCACCCGATGCCGGGGCGACGCCGACCGGTACAACTCCGGATCCGCGTCGTAGGGCTGACCGAACAGATCCTCGATGTACCCGATCCGCCGACCGCGTTCGCCCGCGGACGCGAGGTCGAGCGCGCCCGCCTGGGAGACGACGAGTTCGGGGCGCACCTGCGAGCGCTGACCCGCGAGCCACACGGCGAGCTGACCGCCGGCCGAGTGCCCGACGACCCGCACCCGGGCCGGATCGAGTTCGACCCCCGCGGCCAGGGCCCGCCCGGCCACCGCGGTGGCGACGGCGTCGAGGGCCGCGACGACGTCGGCGGACATCTCCGGCCACCGCCCGCCCGCGCCGAGCCGCCGGTACTCGACGTTCCACGCCGCCACACCGTGCGCGGCGAGCTCGAGCGACAGCGGCGTGCCGAGGTTGAGGTGGTACTTCCCGCTCCAGAAGCCGCCGTGGACGACCATCACGACGGGCACGGGCCCGGCCGGATCGGCGGTGTCCGGCAGGTACAGGTGGCCGAACTGCTGCGGCTGCGGACCGTAGGCGATACGGGTTCGGGACATGCGTGACACGCTAGTGCAGCGGCATCCGCGCACCGTGCGGGAGCCGCAGGGGCTCATGCGGCCAGCGAGATCCCGTGCTTGGCCCGGGCCATGGACTCCTCGGACGGCGGACCCGCGGGATTCTCGGTGGCCAGCGCCTGGTTGAGCGCGACGAACGGGCGCATCCGCTCCTCGTAGGCGGCGAACGCGGTGACGTGGTCGGCGCCGGGCCGTCCCATCTCCTCGGCAAGCACGTAGGCGCCCACCAGGGCGAGGCTCGTGCCCTGCCCGGACAGCACCGAGGTGCAGTAGCCGGCGTCGCCGACCAGGGCCACCCGGCCGGTGAACCAGCGGTCCATGCGGATCTGCGCCATCGCGTCGAAGTAGAAGTCCGGGGCGCCGGCCATCGCCCGCAGCAGCGCGGGAATCTCCCACGCCAGCCCGGCCAGTCGCTCGGCGACCATCTGCTTCTGCAGCTCGATGTCCCGGTGGTCGTACGTCAACGGTCCGGACGTGAAGCCGACGGTGACCCGCAGTTCGGCGTTGTCGTGCACCGGGTAGACAGCGCCGCCGGTGCCGGAGGGCGCGTCCTGGAACCACAGCTGCCAGTGGTCGAGGCCGAGGAAGTTTGCCGTCGGAAAGATCGCCAGGTACCGGCCGAGATGTTCGACGAACCGCTGCTCCGGCCCGAAGGCGAGCCGTCGCACTACGGAGTGCATGCCGTCCGCGCCGACCACGGCGTCGAAGGTACGGACGGTGCCGCTCTCGAACTCGACGCGGACCCCGCCCGCGTCCTGCCTCAGCGCGGTGATCGAGTCGCCGAAGAGGTACTCGGCTCGCTCCTCGGTCACCTCGTACAACATCGCGGTCAGGTCCTCGCGCAGCAGTTCGACGTCCTCGCTGTCCAGCCTGCCGCTGCTGAACGCGACCTCCTCGGACCGGAAGAGTTCGTTCCCGTTCCCGTCCAGCATCGACATTCCGCGCGTGCGGGTGCGGGCTGCCCGCACCCGCGCACCGAGCCCCATCCGATCGATCACCTCGAGCGCCACGCCGCGGACGTCGACCGCCTGGCCGCCCTCGCGGGGGTGGGGTGATCGCTCTACCACCGTCACCGAGAAGCCCTTCCGCGCAAGCCAGTAGGCCAGGGCCGGGCCGGCGAGACCGGCTCCGGAGATCAAGACGTTCCGCATGATGCACCTCCGACAGTTCGTACGCTGCACGCACTGTGCAATGACGTTGTATACGCTGTCATTTCGGTGTTTCACCCGCCAGGACTGTGCTAGTACAGCCGGGGCGGGTGTACTAGCACAGACGGGAGCGGGCATGACGACCGAGCGGTACCTGACCATCGCAGCGGACCTCCGGCGCCGGATCACCCAGGGGGAACTGCCGGCCGGCGCCACGCTGCCCTCCACCCGCCGGATCGCCGCCGAGTGGGGCGTCGCGACGGCCACCGCCGCCAAGGCGCTCGCCACGCTGAAGCAGGAGGGCCTGGCCCGCGCCGAACCGCGTTCCGGCACCGTGGTCGCCGATCCGAGGCGAACACCGGCGGCGACGCCGCGGCCGGCGCGTCGCCCCACCCGGCGACCCGCGCCCGGCCGGCGGCAGCCGGAGCTCACCCGCGATCGGGTCGTGCGGGCCGCCGTCGCGATCGCCGACGCCGAAGGCCTCGGTGCGCTCTCCATGCGCGGTGTCGCGGCCCGTCTCGGGGTCGCACCGATGTCGCCGTACCGATACGTGGCCGGCAAGGACGAACTGATCGTGCTGATGGCCGACGCCGCGTTCGGCGAGCGGGGCTACCCGGCGCAGCCACCCGCCGGCTGGCGCGCCCCCCTCGAGCTCTACGCGCGCACCCTCTGGTCGCTGCACCGCCGGCATCCCTGGCTCGCCCAGCTCGGCCCGATCACCCGGCCGCTTCCGCTACCCAACCTGGCGGCGCACGCGGAGTGGGCACTGGCCGCGCTCGACGAGCTCGGCGTCGCCGTCGATACCGCATTCGACCTGCATGTGCTGCTGTTCAGCTACGTGCAGGGCCTCGCCGTCCACATCGAACGCGAGCGGCAGGCGCTCGGCGCGTCCGGAGTGTCCGAGGACGAGTGGATGGACGACCAGCTTCCCGCACTGGAGGCGATCGTCGGCTCCGGCAGCTACCCGACGTTCGCCCGGACACTCCTCACACTCTCCGCGGAGGGCTACGACCTCGACCTCGACCGCCTGTTCGAGCTCGGCCTGGGTGCGCTGCTCGACGGCCTGGCCGCACGGCTCGACCGCCGGCCCCCGTGAAGCGCGGTCGGCGCGACGAGGTCACGAGGAAACCCCGGAACCGGAAGCCTCCGAACGCGTTCCGGAGCCGGTTCCCGGATCATTCGACGGGCCGGGCGCCCCACCGTGCAGTGAGCACCCCGACCGCTCCGAGCGCGACGGCCGCGGCGCTGGACGTTCGCAGCACCGTCGGCCCGAGCAGCACCGGCCGGGCGCCCGCGGTCGTCAGCGCCGCGATCTCGGCGTCGTCGACGCCGCCCTCCGGCCCGACCACGAGCATCAGCTCGGTGGCGTCGGCCAGCGGCAGCGAGGCAAACGGTTCGGTCGCCGACTCGTGCAGAACCGCCGCGACACCCCCGCGCGCGAGGGTCGCGCGCACGGCCTCGGCGACGCCCGCGGTCCGCTGGACCGGCGCCACCTCCGGAACGTGGGCGCGCCGGGACTGTTTCGCGGCCGCCACCGCGACGGCCTGCCATCGCGCGACGCCCTTGGCCGCCTTCGGCCCGTCCCAGCGGGCGACGCACCGCGCGGCCTGCCACGGCACGAACGCGTCGGCACCCGCCTCCGTCGCCAGCTCCACGGCCAGTTCGGAACGATCGGACTTCGGCAACGCCTGCACCACGGTGACCCACGGGCGCGGTGCAGGGACCTCGCGACGAGCCAGGACGCGGGCCTCGAGCCGGTCCTTCGCGGTGGCCGTCACCTCCACGTCGGCGACGTGGCCGCGGCCGTCCGACAGGACGAGGCGCTCACCCACCGCGATACGCCGCACCGTCGCCGCATGGCGGCCCTCCTTGCCGTCGAGGACCGCGACAGCCCCGGCCTCGGGCAGCGGATCGAGATAGAACAGGGTTGCGGCCACCGCCCGGGCCTCAGCGCGCGCTGAACGCGTCGCGCAGCCGGGAGAAGAAGCCCCCGGCGTGCTGCGAACCGGTGGTGACGACCTCGGGCACCTCGTGCTCACGCTTGCGACGGAACTCCTCGAGGAGCTTGGACTGCTTGCCGTCGAGCTTCGACGGGACCACCACCTCGAGGTGGGCGTGCACGTCCCCGCGCACCCCGGAGCGCAGTTTGGGCATGCCGTGGCCCCGCAGCACCGCCACCGACCCGGGCTGTGTGCCGGGTTCGACGGTGATCTCGGCGGGTCCGTCGATGAGGGTGTCGAGCACGACGGTGGTGCCCAGCGCCGCGTCGACCATCGGGATCCGGATCGTGCAGTGCAGGTCGTCGCCGTCGCGCACGAACACGTCGTGCGCCTGCTCGATGATCTCGACGTACAAGTCGCCGGCGGGGCCACCGCCGGGGCCGACCTCGCCCTGCGCGGCCAGCCGGATGCGCATGCCGTTGCTGACGCCGGCCGGCACCTTGACCGTGATCTCGCGGCGGGCCCGCACCCGGCCGTCGCCGCCGCACTTGCGACACGGGTCCGGGATCGTCTCGCCGGCGCCGCGGCACGTCGGGCACGGCCGCGAGGTCATGACCTGGCCGAGGAACGAGCGCTGCACCGACTGCACCTCACCGGCGCCGCCGCACGTCTCGCAGCGCACGGGCTTGGAGTCGCCGTTGGTACCGGACCCGGCGCAGCCGTCGCACAGGATCGCGGTCTCCACGGCGATCTGCTTGCTGACACCGGTGGCGCACTCCTCGAGCGTCAGCCGGGTGCGCAGCAGCGAGTCCGCGCCGGGCTGGACGCGGCCCCTGGGCCCGCGGGACGTGGTGGCCCCGCCACCGAAGAACGCCTCGAACACGTCGCCGAGGCCGCCGAAGCCGGCCCCGGAGAAGCCACCGCCCGCCCCCGGGCCGGACCCGAGCGGGTCCCCGCCGAGGTCGACGATGCGCCGCTTCTCCGGGTCGGAGAGCACCTCGTACGCTGTGGAGATCTCCTGGAACCTCTTCTGCGCCGCCTCGTCCGGGTTCACATCCGGGTGGTGCTCGCGCGCGAGCTTGCGATACGCCCGCTTGATCTCCTGATCCGTCGCGTTCTTCGACACGCCGAGCGTCCCGTAGTAGTCCCGTGCCACGTGAGTTCTTCGTCCTTCTCTATTCGCACAGATGTTGTGTCGTCGGATGGTCCGTCCGCGCCGCCCGGCGCTCAGCGTTCGCCGAGCACCTCACCGATATAGCGGGCGACCGCAGCCACCGACGCGATGGTCCCCGGGTAGTCCATCCGGGTGGGGCCGAGCACACCGAGGCCGCCGAAGACGGTGCCCGCGGCACCGTACCCGGTGGACACCACGGACGTGCCGCGCATCTGCTCGACCTGGGTTTCCTCGCCGATCCGCACCGTCACGCGGCCGGCGTCCTGCGACGCCGCCAGCAGCTTGAGGACCACCACCTGCTCCTCGAGCGCCTCGAGCACGGTACGCAGCGAGCCGGGGAAGCCGGCGTGCGGGTCGAAGTCGGCGGCGTTGCGCGTCAGGTTCGCCGTGCCGCCGAGCACGAGCCGCTCCTCGGGATGCTCGACGAGGGTTTCCACCAGCACGGTGGCGCAGCGGATGACCGCATCGCGCAGCTCGTCGGGCGCGTCCTCGGCGAGCTCGCTCACCGCGATCGACGCCGCGGCGAGCCGCTTGCCGGTCAGTGCGGCACCGAGCAGGTCCCGCAGCCGCGACAGGTCCTCCTCGCCGAGGACGTCACCGAGCTCGACGATGCGCTGGTCCACCCGGCCGGAGTCGGTGATGAGCACCAGCAGCAACCGGGCGGGGGTCAACGCGACCACCTCGAGGTGGCGGACCGACGAAGCCGACAGCGTGGGGTACTGCACCACGGCCACCTGCCGGGTCAGCTGCGCCAGCAGCCGGACGCCGCGCCGCAGCACGTCGTCGAGGTCCACACCCGACTCGAGGAACTGCAGGATCGCCCGGCGCTCGGCCCCCGAGAGGGGCTTGACGTCGGCGATCCGGTCGACGAACTGGCGGTAGCCCTTGTCCGTGGGAACCCGGCCGGAGCTGGTGTGCGGCTGGGTGATGTACCCCTCGGCCTCGAGCACGGCCATGTCGTTGCGGACCGTCGCGCTGGACACGCCCAGGTTGTGGCGCTCGACGAGCGTCTTCGAACCGATGGGTTCCTTGGTGGACACGTAATCGGCCACGATCGCTCGCAACACCTGGAAGCGCCGTTCCTCGGTGCTCGACATCCGCCCACCTCCGTCTCTGCTGTCGCACCCGGAACGGCACGCACCACCGCAGGACGGTGCACTGCGTGCCGTTTCGCTCCAGTTTAGTCGCCGGTCCCGGACGGCGAGCGGGACGGCGCCCGCCGGCGACGCGTCGTAAGTTGGTGCCATGATTTTCAAGGGCGTCCGGGACGGCAAGCCGTATCCCGACCACGGGCTCTCGCTGCGCGACTGGGCACAGATCCCGCCCCGGCAGGTGCGGCTCGACCAGATCGTCACCACCACGAAGGTGCTCGAGCTCGACCGGCTGCTGTCGGAGGACTCCACCTTCTACGGCGACCTCTTCCCGCACGCGGTCCAGTGGAAGGGTGTGCTGTACCTCGAGGACGGCCTGCACCGGGCCGTGCGCTCGGCGCTGCGCAACCGCACCGTCCTGCATGCGCGAGTGTTCGACTACGACGCCCTGTTCCCCCACGCCCCGGACGCCGACACCACCGAGGCGTAGACAGCGCACCGCTGCGCGGTCAGGGCTCCGGGCCGGCCGCCGCGCGGTCAGGTCAGGATCGTGCGCACCACCGCGTCGGCGAGGAGCCGGCCGCGATCGGTGAGCACCAGCCGGCCGGCGCGCAGGTCGGCGAGGCCGTCCGCCACGACGGTCTCGGCGGCGCGTCGCTCGTCGGGGGCGAGCACGTCCAGCGGCAGGCCGGTGCGCAGCCGCACCTCGAGCATCACCCGTTCGGTGTGGACATCGCCGGCGGTGAGCAGTTCGCTGCCCCCGACCGGGAGCCCGCCGGCGGCGAGCGCGTCCGCGTAGCGCGCCGGGTGCTTGACGTTCCACCAGCGGACGCCGCCGACGTGGCTGTGCGCGCCCGGCCCGGCCCCCCACCAGTCGCCGCCGTCCCAGTAGCCGAGATTGTGGGCGCACCGCGCCGACGGATCGTCGGCGCGCGCCCAGTTCGACACCTCGTACCAGGTCAGGCCGGCGGCCTCGAGCCGCGCGTCGATGCGCTCGTAGCGGGCCGCGAGCACGTCGTCGTCGGGGGCCGGCAGTTCACCCCTGCGCACCCTGCGGGCGAGCGCGGTGCCGTCCTCGACGATCAGCGCGTACGCCGAGACATGATCGACGTCCGCCGCGAGCACGGCGTCGAGGGACGCGTCGAGGTCCTCGTCCCGCTCGCCGGGGGTGCCGTAGATGAGGTCGAGGTTGACGTGATCGAATCCGGCGGCCCGCGCCTCGCCCGCCGCCGCGACGGCCCGGCCCGGGGTGTGCGTGCGGTCGAGTACCGCCAGCACGTGCGGGGCGGCGGACTGCATGCCCAGCGACACGCGGGTGTAACCGGCCCCGCGGATGCCGTCGAAGAACTCCGGCGACGTCGATTCCGGGTTGGACTCCGTCGTCACCTCCGCGCCCGGGGCGAGACCGAAGCTCGACCGGACCGCGGCCAGCACCTGCGACAGGCCGTCGGCACCGAGCAGCGACGGGGTGCCACCGCCGACGAAGACGGTCTGCGCCGCCGGGGCCCCGAGCAGTCGCGCCGCGATGTCGAGCTCGCGGCGCAACCCCTCGAGCCACGACTGCGGGGACGCCGATGTGCCGAGCTCCCCGGCGGTGTAGGTGTTGAAGTCGCAATAGCCGCAGCGGCTCGCGCAGAACGGGACGTGCACGTACACACCGAACGGGCGGGAACCGACACCGGCGAGGGCCGAGGCCGGCAATTCGAACCCTGCACCGACTCCGACATTGGTTCCACTCACTCCCCCAGTGTTCCAGAAGGCCGAGCGGAGCCCGCCGCCCGAGCACGGCCCGGACACGCCTCCCCGGCCCGGCGCTGTCACCTCGGCATTTCCCCGAAATTCGGCGTAAATACCGCCACGTTTCGAGAACAGGCCCGTGACATGGCACAATGGTCCGCATGACCGGACCCGGAGTGCGACTCGTGGCGCGACGCCACGTCGACCTCAAGCGTGTCTGTGCATCGCGGTGTCTGTCCTGCACCGCCGGTTTCTGCGCCGACTGTCGATAGTCGGCCCCACCCCCGGCAGCCCCCGCTTCCCGCCGGGTCGAGGCATGTCCGCGCCGGGCTCAGCCCGCCCTGCCGATCCCGATCCGGTCCCTCGCGAACTCCAGGAGTACCCGTATGTCGTCGACCACCGACGTCTCCCCCGCCGGCGATACGACCGAAACCGCCGCGGCCCGCCGCCGGCCGGCCCGGCCCGCCAAGCAGCGCGCGGAGGGCCAGTGGGCCCTCGGCTACCGTGAGCCGCTCAATCCCAACGAGCAGGTCAAGAAGGACGACAACCCGCTCAACGTGCGCCGGCGCATCGAAGACATCTACGCGCACACGGGATTCGACGGAATCGACCGGAGCGACCTGCGCAACCGCTTCCGCTGGTGGGGCCTGTACACGCAGCGCGAACAGGGCTACGACGGCACCTACACCGGCGACGAGAACATCGATCTGCTCGAGGCGAAGTACTTCATGATGCGGGTGCGCTGCGACGGCGGCGCCCTGAACCTCGCGCAGCTGCGCACGATCGCGGGGATCTCGACCGAGTTCGCTCGCGACACCGCCGACCTGTCGGACCGCGAGAACGTCCAGTACCACTGGATCGAGGTCGAGAACGTCCCGGAGATCTGGCGCCGTCTCGAATCCGTCGGCCTGAAGACCACCGAGGCGTGCGGCGACTGCCCCCGCGTGGTCCTCGGCTCCCCCCTCGCCGGCGAGTCCCTCGACGAGATCATCGACGGCACACCGGCGGTCGAGGAGATCGTCCGCCGCTACATCGGCGACCCGCAGTACTCGAACCTGCCGCGCAAGTTCAAGACCGCGATCTCCGGTCAGCAGGACGTGGTGCACGAGATCAACGACGTCGCGTTCGTCGGCGTGAACCACCCCGAGCACGGCCCCGGCTTCGACCTGTGGGTCGGCGGCGGCCTGTCGACGAATCCGATGCTGGCGCAACGGGTCGGCGCGTGGATCCCGCTCGCCGAGGTGCCCGACGTGTGGGAGGCCGTCGTGTCGGTCTTCCGCGACTACGGCTACCGCCGCCTGCGCTCGAAGGCGCGGCTGAAGTTCCTGATCAAGGACTGGGGCGTCGAGAAGTTCCGGGACGTTCTCGAAACGGAATACCTGAAGCGGCCGCTGCTGGACGGACCCGCGCCGGAGAAGCCGGCGCGCCCGATCGACCACGTGGGCGTGCAGAAGCTGCGCAACGGGCTCAACGCGGTCGGCGTCGCCCCCATCGCGGGCCGGGTCTCCGGCACGATCCTCGCCGCCGTCGCCGACGCGGCCGAGAAGGCCGGATCCGATCGCATCCGCTTCACGCCCTACCAGAAGCTCATCGTGCTCGACGTCGCCGACGAGAAGGTCGATCAGCTGATCGCCGACCTCGGCGAACTGGGCCTGCCCGCGAACCCGACGCCGTGGCGCAAGAACCTGATGGCCTGCACGGGCATCGAGTTCTGCAAGCTCTCGTTCGTCGAGACCCGCAAGCGCTCGCAGGCGCTGGTGCCCGAGCTCGAGCAGCGCCTCGCCGACATCAACGCCCAGCTGGACGTTCCGGTGACGATCAACATCAACGGCTGCCCCAACTCGTGCGCGCGTTCGCAGGTCGCCGACATCGGCTTCAAGGGCCAGCTCGTCGACGACGGGGACGGCAACCAGGTGGAGGGTTTCCAGGTGCACCTCGGCGGGACGCTCGGCATGGATGCCGCGTTCGGCCGCAAGCTGCGCCAGCACAAGGTGACCAGCGCCGAGATGGGCGACTACATCGAGCGTGTGGTGCGCAACTTCGTCAAGCACCGCACTGCGGGAGAGCGCTTCTCGCAGTGGGTGCTGCGCGCGGACGAGGCCGATTTGCGATGACCGGGGAGCAGACGATCGAAGGACGGAACGTGACCACGACACGGACAACGGAGGAACTGCGGGAACTGGCCGCGCAGGGGGCGGCCACTCTCGACGGCGCCTCGGCGCGGGAACTGCTGCAGTGGACCGAGGAGAACTTCGGCGACTCGTACATCGTGGCGTCGAACATGCAGGACGGGGTGCTCGTGCACCTCGCGGCGCAGGTGCATCCCGGCGTGGACGTGCTGTTCCTCGACACCGGCTACCACTTCGCGGAGACGCTCGGCACCCGTGACGCCGTGGCGCAGGTGTACGGCGTCAACGTGGTCGAGGCCAAGGCGCAGCAGACGGTGGCCGAGCAGGACGCACTGCTCGGCAAGGATCTGTTCGCGCGGGACCCCAACGAGTGCTGCCGCCTGCGGAAGGTGGTGCCGCTGAAGGAGACCCTGAAGGGCTACCAGGCGTGGGTCACCGGCATCCGCCGGGTGGAGGCCCCCACCCGGGCCAACGCCCCGCTGATCTCCTTCGACGATGCCTTCGGGCTGGTGAAGATCAACCCGATCGCCGCGTGGTCCGACGAGGACATGCAGAACTACATCGACGAGCACGGGATCCTCGTCAATCCCCTGGTCGACGAGGGCTATCCGTCCATCGGGTGCGCCCCCTGCACCGCCAAACCACTACCCGGAGCCGATCCGCGCAGCGGACGGTGGGCCGGCCGAGCCAAGATCGAATGCGGGTTGCACGCCTCATGACACTCATCGACACGAATTTCTCCGAATCCCGGCGCAAGTCGGACGGCGACAGGTTCGACACCCTCGACGCGCTCGAGTCCGAAGCGATCCACGTCTTCCGCGAGGTCGCCGGCGAATTCGAGCGCCCGGTGATCCTGTTCTCGGGCGGCAAGGACTCGACGGTCCTGCTGCATCTGGCGCTCAAGGCCTTCTGGCCGGCGCCGCTGCCGTTCGCGCTGCTGCACGTCGACACCGGGCACAACCTTCCCGAGGTCCTCGAGTTCCGCGACCACGTCGTCGAGAAGTACGGGCTGCGGCTGCACGTGGCGAAGGTCGAAGACTACCTCGCCGACGGCCGCCTCACCGAGCGGCCCGACGGGATCCGCAATCCGCTGCAGACGGTACCGCTGCTCGACGCCATCGCCGAGAACCGCTTCGACGCGGTGTTCGGCGGCGGCCGCCGCGACGAGGAGCGCTCCCGTGCCAAGGAACGGATCTTCTCGCTGCGCAACGCGTTCGGCCAGTGGGATCCCAAGCGGCAGCGGCCCGAGCTGTGGAACCTGTACAACGGCCGGCACGCCCCCGGCGAGCACGTGCGGGTCTTCCCGCTGAGCAACTTCACCGAGCTCGACATCTGGCGCTACATCGCCCGGGAGAACGTCGAACTCGCCGGCATCTACTACGCCCACCAGCGCCCGGTGTACCGGCGCGACGGCATGTGGATGACGCCCGGCGTCTGGGGCGGCCCGGCCGAGGGCGAGGAACTCGAGGTCCGGTCGGTGCGCTACCGCACGGTCGGCGACGGCTCCACCACCGGCGCGATCCTGTCCGAGGCCGCCGACAACGAGGCGATCCTCGCCGAGGTCGCCGCGTCGCGGCTCACCGAGCGCGGGGCCACCCGCGGCGACGACCGCGTTTCCGAAGCGGCCATGGAGGACCGCAAGCGAGAGGGATATTTCTGATCATGAGCGACCTCCTTCGACTCGCCACTGCCGGCAGCGTCGACGACGGCAAGTCCACCCTCGTGGGCCGGCTGCTGTACGACACCAAGTCCGTGCTGGCCGACCAGATCGACGCGGTCACCCGCGCCTCGGTCGACAAGGGTCTCGACACCCCCGACCTGTCCCTGCTCGTCGACGGCCTGCGCGCCGAGCGCGAACAGGGCATCACCATCGACGTCGCGTACCGCTACTTCGCCACCCCCCGGCGCAGCTTCGTGCTGGCGGACACCCCGGGACACGTGCAGTACACCCGCAACACCGTCTCGGGTGCGTCCACCGCCCAGCTCGTGGTGCTGCTCGTCGACGCCCGCAAGGGCGTGATCGCGCAGACCCGCAAGCACGCCGCCGTCCTCGCGCTGCTCGGCGTGCCCAAGCTCGTCCTGGCGGTCAACAAGATCGACCTGGTCGACGACCCGGCGCGCGTGTTCGCCGACATCTGCGGCCAGTTCAACGCCCTGACCCGGTCGCTCGGCTGGTCCCCGGAGGACGTGCAGGAGATCCCGGTCTCCGCCCTGCACGGGGACAACGTCGCGGTCCGTTCGGAGAACACGCCGTACTACGACGGTCCGACGCTCATCGAGCACCTCGAGTCCGTCCCGGTCGACGCCGACGTCCACGGCCGTCACGAGATCGGGCTGCGGTTCCCGGTCCAGTACGTGATCCGGCCCCGCACCGCCGAGTTCCCGGACTACCGCGGCTACGCCGGGCAGGTCGCGGCGGGCAGCGTCCGTCCCGGCGACGAGGTCGTGATCCTGCCCGCGGGCACCCGGACCACCATCGAGCGGATCGACACCGCCGACGGCGAGCTCGACGTCGCGCACGCCGGCCGCAGCGTCACGCTGGTCCTCGCGGACGACGTCGACGTCTCCCGCGGCGACGTCATCGCCGCCCCGGCCGCCGCCCCGGAACCGATCGGCCAGTTCGAGGCGACGGTGTGCTGGCTGGCGGAGAAGCCGCTGCGGCCCGGTGCCCGGCTGCTGCTCAAGCACGGCACCCGCACGACGCAGGCGATCGTCGGGACGCTCGAGGAGCGCTTCGACGAGCAGACCCTGACCTCGGTTCCCACCCCCGAGTCGCTCGAGCTCAACGAGATCGCCCGCATCACCGTCCGGGTCGCCGAGCCCATCGCGGCCGACGACTACAAGGTCAACCGCCGCACGGGCAGCTTCCTGCTCATCGATCCCGCGGGCGGCAACACCCTCGCCGCGGGCCTGGTGGGCAACAGCCTCGCCGAGATCGAACTCGGGGACCGCGTCCCCGCATGATCCCGCTCGTCGCCGTCGCGCACGGCAGCCGTGACCCGCGCTCGGCGCGCGCCATGGCTGCCGTGCTCGCGGCGCTGCGGGAACGCCACCCGGGCCGGGACGTGCGGCTCGCGTTCCTGGACCTGAACACCCCGTCGGTGGGACAGGTCGTCGACGCCGTCGCCGCCGAGGGGCACCGCCGCGTGGTGGTGGTCCCGTTGCTGCTGGGCAGCGCCTTCCATGCCCGCGTGGATCTGCCCGCGCTCCTCGCCGAGGCCCGCGCCCGGCACCCGCTCCTCGACGTGATCCAGGCGGACGTCCTCGGCGCCGACGACCGTCTCGTCGCGGCGGCCCGCGAGGCGATCGCCGCCACCGGTGTCTCCCGGACCGACCCGACGGTGGGCGTCGCGCTGTGCGCGGTCGGATCCCGTCGCCGGGACGCCAACGACGCCACCGACGCGATCACCCCGCGCCTGCTGCGGGGCACCTCGTGGGCGTGGGGCCGGACGTGCTTCGCCACCGCCGCGGCACCGACCGTCGTCGACGCCCTGTCGGCCCTGCGCGCCGCCGGCGCCACCACCCTCGTGCTCGCGCCGTGGATGCTCGCCCCCGGCCTGCTGTGGGACCGCGCCGTCGCCGCCGCCCGGGCGGCGTTCCCCGAGGTCAGCTGCGCCGGCACCCTCGCAGCCTCCGATGCCGTCGGGCTCGTGATCGACGAGCGCTACCGGCAGTCGCTCGTGCACGCCGGGGCCGCCGCGCGCCACATCGCCTGACATCCACCGATTGCCTCTGGCGCACGCCGGTCGTATCGGCACAGACTGGAGTCGAGGCAAGGAGGCATCGTCATGGCCACAGCACCGATTCGGCACGGGATCGTAGTAGGCATCGACGGTTCGGACGGCTCGTTCTCCGCGGCCCACTGGGCCGCATCCGCCGCCCGGATCTTCCGCGAGCCGCTGCACCTCGTCAACGTGCTGCCCGATGCGCCGAGCGCGACCGGCGGCAGATCCAAGGAGGAGTTCGCCAAGCTCCTGCAGGCCGACAGCGAACGGCTGCTCGAACGCGCCCGCCAGGCGGCGCTCGACGGCCGCACGGACGTCACGGTCGAATGCAGCAGCCGGCCGGGACCGCCGGCGAAGACCCTCGTCGAACTGTCGCAGACCGCCCGCCTGCTGGTGGTGGGCCGGACCACGACCGGCGAACTGCGCTCGATGTTCGCCGGCTCCGACGTCGTCCGCGTCGCCAACCACGCCCGTTGCCCGGTCGTGGCGTGGCGGGGCGAGGGCGACCACGAGGAGGTGGACACCCGGCCGGTCGTCGTCGGCGTCGACGGCAGCGCGTTGAGCAACGCCGCCATCGAGCATGCGTTCGAGTTCGCGTCGTTCCTCGGCGTACCGCTGATCGCCGTGCACGCGTGGACCGAGCAGTCGACCCTGCGGGGCTACGACGAGTCCGCCCGCTTCGTCGACTGGTCGACGTACGCGGAGCAGAAGGTCGCCGACCTCGCGGAGAGCCTGGCCGGCTGGCGCGAGCGGTATCCCGACGTCGAGCTGCGGACGGAGCTCGAGCGCCGCGGCGCGATGGTGGCCCTCATCGAGCGCTCCATCGACGCGCAACTCGTCGCGGTGGGCAGCCACGGTCGCAGCACGATCGCGTCGGCTCTGCTCGGCTCCACCGGCCAGGGCCTGCTCCACCACTCCCGCTGCCCGGTACTCATCTGCCGCGAGTGACGCATGCGGCCGTGAACCTACGGTCGCGCAAGGAATTTCGAGCGCAGCAGTCCGCAGGGCGCGCGGATACCGACTCCGTCGCCCTAGTTCGCCGCGTCGGCGTAGATCACGGCGATGCTGCCGGTACCGGGCCGGAACAGCTCGGCGTCGACCGTGCTCCAGCCACCGAGATCCTCGACGGTCCACAGTCTTTCGGGAGCCGGGAAGTCGTCGGCGAACTCGCGTGCCACGCCCGGGTCGGCGGGCCGGAATCCGGCCGCCGCCCACAGCCGTTGCGCCTCCCCGGTGTAGAGGAAGTCGTTGAACTCCTGCGCCGCCCGCACGTCGGGTGCGTTGTCGATCACCGCGGCGGGGCTGTCGATCCGGAGAGTGGTGGTCAGGGGGACACGCCGGACGGCGGCGCCGTCGCGCTCGAGCCGCATCGCCTCGTGTTCCGAGAGGAGCAGCACGTCGCCGGCCCCCTGCACGAACGCCTCCACGGCCTCTTCGCCGCTCGCGGGCGAGGTTTCGACGTGGTCGCCGACGAGCGCGGCGAGGTAGTCCAGCCCCGCCTGCGGATCGGCACCGCCGCCGCTCGTCGCGGCGTACGCGGCGAGCAGGTTCAGCTTCGCCGCACCGGAGGCCGACGGGTCGGGGGTGATCACCTCGAGGCCGGGCGCGAGCAGATCGTCCCAGCCCGCCACACCCCGGGGATTGCCCTCCCGCACGACCATCGTCACGACGGACCCGTACGGGACTCCCCGGTACGCTCCGGCGTTCCAGTCCGGGTCGACGAGCCCCGCGTCGACAAGTCCGGTCAGGTCCGGCACCGATGCGAAGGTGACGAAATCGGCCGAGGCGCCGTCCACGACGGCGACGGCCTGCTGCGCGGACGGACCGGACGCGCCGTCGAAGCGGACGTCCTCGCCGGCCTCGGTGGTGCCGAACGCGGCGATCACCGTGTCCAGCGCCGCCCGGGCACCCTCGTGGGCGTACAGGTCGACGGTGGGCCCGGAGAACCCGGAGCCGGCCTCGGCCGCGTCGCCGCGATCGCCGGAGCCGGCCGAACACGCGGTGAGCACGACGGCCGCGATCGAGGCGAGCGCCGCGACGCGCCGGCCCGGACGAGATTTCACGACGTACCTCCGGCGCAGGGTCAGCGGGTCAGCAGCCAGGCCACGACGACGAGAACGAGCAGGGCCAGCAAGGCCAGGGTCACCCGCGAGCGTGGCATGTCAGCGATCCTCCGTCTTCCGTTCGGACGCGGCCGGCTCTCTGCGTCCGACGGCCGCGAGCACGCCCGCGAGGGCGCGGTCGAGCAGCCAGGCCACGCCGGCGCACAACGGCACCATGACGACCAGCACCAGCGCGACCTGCGGGACGAAGGGAAGGCCGGCCAGCCACAACTCGAAGCCGTCCCACCACGAAGCCACCCGATCCACGCCCCCACCCTAGTCGTCGCCGTTTCGGTGGACGCCGACGGCCGGGTGCCGGGATCATGAGGTGATGGCACAGACGTTTCAGGGGTCCGGGATCTCCTCCGCGCATTCCCACCCGCCACACCGCAGCCCGTACCCGCCGATCGACGACTACGCGTTCCTGTCGGACTGCGAAACGACATGCCTCATCGCGCGCAACGGGGCGGTGGAATGGATGTGCCTGCCCCGGCCCGACTCGCCCAGCGTGTTCGGGGCGATTCTCGACCGTAGCGCCGGCTACTTCCGCGTCGGACCGCACGACCGCACCGTCCCCGCCGCACGCCGGTACCTGCCCGGCGGACTGATCCTCGAGACCACGTGGCAGACCGAGACGGGTTGGATGGTGGTGCGGGACGCGCTGGTGATGGGACCCTGGCACGCCGTCCAGGAACGATCGCGCACTCACACCCGGACGCCGACGGACTGGGACGCCGAGCACATTTTGCTGCGCACCGTCCGCTGCGTGAGCGGGACGGTGGAACTCGACGTCAGTTGCGCGCCGGCGTTCGACTACCACCGTGCCCCGGTGCGCTGGGAGTACACGGGCAAGGTGTACGAGGAGGCCACCGCGTTCTGCACCGGCGGCGAACCCGGCGAGCATCCCGAACTGCGGCTCACCACCGACCTCCGGCTCGGGCTCGAGGGCGGCGAGGCCCGGGCACGCACCCGGATGGTCAAGGGCGACAAGGCGTTCGTCGCGCTGTCGTGGTCGGATGTGCAGTGTCCCGACACGTTCGAGGAAGCCGCCGCGAAAATGGCGGAGACGGCCGATTTCTGGCGCGAGTGGATCACCACGGGCCGCTTCCCCGATCACCCCTGGCGGAGTTTCCTGCAGGCCAGCGCCCTGACCCTCAAGGGCCTGACCTACGCACCGACCGGCGCCCTGCTCGCGGCGGCCACCACGTCACTTCCGGAAACACCTGGTGGAGAACGGAACTGGGACTACCGCTACGCATGGGTGCGGGATTCCACGTTCGCACTGTGGGGCCTGTACACCCTCGGCCTCGACCGGGAGGCCGACGCGTTCTTCGCGTTCATCTCCGACGCCTCCCGCAGCGAGGACGGTCGGTTGCAGCCGCTGCAGGTGATGTACGGCGTGGGTGGGGAGCGCGTGCTCACCGAATCGCAGCTCGACCACCTGTGCGGCTACGACGGGGCCCGTCCGGTGCGCATCGGTAACGATGCGTATCACCAGACGCAGCACGACATCTGGGGCGCCATGCTCGACTCGGTGTACCTGCACGCGAGGACCCGCCGGCACATGCCCCAGACCTTCTGGCCGGCCGTGCAACGGCTCGTCGGCCAGGCCGAGGACCACTGGCGCCTGCCCGATCGCGGCATCTGGGAGGTCCGGGGAGAGCCGCAGCACTTCACCTCGTCCAAGGTGATGTGCTGGGTCGCTCTCGACCGCGGCGCGCGACTGGCGCGCATGCAGGGCCGCCCGGACCACGCCGCGCGGTGGGACGCCGTCGCCGACGAGATCAAGGCGGACATTCTCGCCCACGGTGTCGACGAGCGCGGGGTGTTCACCCAGCGCTACGGTCATCCCTCCCTGGACGCGTCCGCGCTGCTGGTCGTGCTGCTGCGGTTCCTGCCGGCCGACGACCCGCGGGTGCGGGCGACGGTCCTGGCGATCGAGGACGAACTGACCGAGGACGGCCTGGTCCTGCGGTACCGGGTGGACTCCACCGACGACGGATTGACCGGCGAGGAGGGCACCTTCACGATCTGCTCGTTCTGGCTGGTCTCCGCCCTGGTGGAGATCGGCGAGGTGGAACGAGCCCGCACCCTGTGCGAACGACTCCTCGGCTACGCCAGCCCGCTCAAGCTCTACGCCGAGGAGATCGACCCGCGCTCGGGCCGGCACCTGGGCAACTTCCCCCAGGCCTTCACCCACCTGGCGCAGATCAACGCGGTCGTGCACGTGATCCGGGCGGAGGAACAGATCGCGGCCGGGGAGTTCCTGCCCGCGCGTCCGGCGCCCTGACCCGCTACCCGAAGCGGCGCAGCAGTTCCTCCGCGCGGGCCGCGATGTCGCGGACGATCTCGCCGGCGGGCCGCTGTTCCCGCACGAGTCCGGCCGCCTCGCCCGCGTAGACCACGCCGAGCCGGGGGTCGTTGCCGTCGTACGCGGCGGCGAGGGTCTCCTCGTCGGCGCCGCGCCCGTGCCACTCGGCGGTGTAGTCGTTCGTCAGGGCCCGGCCGCCCCACCGCGCCGGCCACGGCTGGTGCCGGGCCCGGTCGAAGACGTCGGTGTAGACGGTGTCGGTGCTGCTCGCCGCGACGAGCCTGTCCCGGGCGTACTCCGGGCCGACCGTCTCGGGGCTCGCCAGCAACGCGGTGCCGACGAGCGCGCCCTCGGCGCCGGCCGCGAGCACCGCGGCCAGTCCCCGTCCGGACGCGATGCCGCCGGCGGCGAGCACCGGCAGCGACGTCGATTCGAGCACCTCCTGCAGGAGCGGCAGCGTCCCGATGCGGCCGGTGTGCCCGCCGGCCTCGTGTCCCTGCGCGACGACCGCGTCGACCCCGGCGGCCTCGACGATCCGCAGGTCCTCGATCGTGTTGATCTGGGAGATCGCCAGGGCGCCCGCCGCGTGCACGCGCGGCACATAGGGCGCCGGGTCGCCGAAGGACAGCGACACCACCCGGGGCCGTTCGGCCAGCACCGCGTCGAGGAGACTGTCGTCGGCGGCCAGCGACCACGTCATCAGGCCGAACCCGAGCAGCCCGCCGCCGAGTTCGCGGGCCAGCGCCGACTCGGCCGCCAGCCATTGCGGGGTGTTGTAGCGCGCGGCCCCGATCAGGCCGAGGCCACCCGCGCGGGTCACCTCGCCGGCCAGCCGGCCGCCGGCGCGGCCTCCCATCGGGGCGCCGAGCAGCGGAACGGTGACGCCCAGGGTGCGCGTGAGCCAGGTCTCGAGCACGGTGGGCTACTTCCCCTTCGGCTTGTCGGAAGACGCCTCGGACGAGAGCGCGGCCACGAACGCCTCCTGCGGGACGTCCACCCGGCCGATCGTCTTCATCCGCTTCTTGCCCTCCTTCTGCTTCTCGAGCAGCTTGCGCTTACGGCTGATGTCGCCGCCGTAGCACTTGGCGAGCACGTCCTTGCGGATCGCGCGGATGTTCTCCCGGGCGATGATCTTCGACCCGATCGCCGCCTGCACCGGGACCTCGAACTGCTGCCGCGGGATGAGCTCCTTGAGTTTGGTGGTCATCTTGTTGCCGTACGCGGCCGCCGCGTCCTTGTGCACGATCGCGCTGAACGCGTCGACGGCCTCGCCCTGCAACAGGATGTCCACCTTCACCAGCGCGGCTTCCTGCTCGCCGGCCTCCTCGTAGTCGAGGCTGGCGTAGCCGCGGGTGCGGGACTTCAGCGAGTCGAAGAAGTCGAAGATGATCTCGGCCATCGGCAGGGTGTAGCGCAGCTCGACGCGGGTCTCGGACAGGTAGTCCATGCCGCCGAGCTCGCCGCGCCGCGACTGGCACAGTTCCATGATCGAACCGATGAACTCGCTCGGGGAGATGATCGTGCACTTGACGATCGGCTCGTAGATTTCGCGGGCCTTGCCCTCGGGCCAGTCCGACGGGTTGGTGACGATGTGCTCCTGCCCGCCCTCGAGCACCACGCGGTAGACCACGTTGGGGGCGGTGGAGATCAGGTCGAGGCCGAACTCGCGCTCGAGCCGCTCCCGGGTGATCTCCATGTGCAGCAGGCCGAGGAAGCCGCACCGGAACCCGAAGCCCAGAGCCACCGACGTCTCGGGTTCGTAGGTGAGCGCGGCATCGTTGAGCTGCAACTTGTCGAGGGCGTCGCGCAGGACGGGGTAGTCCGACCCGTCCACCGGGTACAGGCCGGAGTAGACCATCGGGCGGGGCTCGCGGTAGCCGGTGAGCGGCTCGGCGGCGCCGCCGCGGGCAGAGGTGACGGTGTCGCCGACCTTCGACTGGCGCACGTCCTTCACTCCGGTGATGAGATACCCGACCTCGCCGACGCCGAGACCGGCGGTGGCCTTCGGCTCGGGCGAGACGATGCCCACCTCGAGCAGCTCGTGGGTGGCGCCGGTGGACATCATCTTGATCTTCTCGCGGGGCACGATCTTGCCGTCGACCACACGCACGTACGTGACGACGCCGCGGTAGGTGTCGTACACCGAGTCGAAGATCATCGCGCGGGCCGGCGCGTCGGGGTCGCCGACCGGCGGCGGCACCTGCCGGATCACCTCGTCGAGCAGTTCCGGCACGCCCACGCCGGTCTTGCCCGACACGCGCAGCACGTCCTCGGGCTCGCAGCCGACGATGTGGGCGAGCTCGGCGGCGTAGCGGTCCGGGTCGGCCGCGGGCAGATCGATCTTGTTCAGGACCGGGATGACCGTCAGGTCCTTGTCGAGAGCGAGGTAGAGGTTCGCGAGGGTCTGCGCCTCGATGCCCTGGGCGGCGTCGACGAGGAGCACCGCCCCCTCGCATGCCTCGAGCGCACGGGAGACCTCGTACGTGAAGTCCACGTGCCCGGGCGTGTCGATGAGGTGCATCACGTAGTCCTCGCCGTCGACCTGCCACGGCAGCCGCACGTTCTGGGCCTTGATGGTGATCCCACGCTCGCGCTCGATGTCCATCCGGTCGAGGTACTGGGCCCGCATCTGGCGCTCCTCGACCACACCGGTGAGCTGCAGCATGCGGTCCGCGAGCGTCGACTTGCCGTGGTCGATGTGCGCGATGATGCAGAAGTTCCGGATCTTCGCGGGGTCCGTGAACGTGGTGTCGGCGAAGGTGCTGATGTCGGGCTCCTGACTCGGACGGGCAGCGGCCCTGGCGGGCAGCGGTCACCCCTGCAGAATATCCAAGTCGCGCCGGGTCCGGTCCCGCGGCCGCACCTGCGCGGCGCCGCACGCCGCTAAGCTCGCCGACGTGGCTGGCACATGGAAGAAACTGGGCAGGCAACTGGGACGGCTCGCGGTCGAGCAGGGACCGCGGTTGCTCGAGCAGGTGCAGCGCTCCGGCGCCCTCGACCGGGCCCGGACCGCGCTCGGCTCCGGTGCCGCCGAAACCGCCCGGCCGGCCCCGAAGCCCGGCCGCCCGGTGACCTCCCACACCGCTCCCACCGCGCAGCGCGCCCGGCGGATCGGCTACGCCCCCGACCTCGACGGCCGCGCGGACCCCGGCGAGATCGTGTGGACGTGGGTGGCCTACGAGGAGGACGCGACCCAGGGCAAGGACCGGCCCGTGCTCGTCGTCGGACGCAACGGTGGCACCCTGCTCGGCCTGATGCTGTCGTCGAACAACGACCGGGACGGTCACCGCGACTGGCTGGCGCTGGGCAACGGCAGCTGGGACGCCGGCAACCGGCCCAGCTGGGTCCGCCTGGACCGCGTGCTGGACGTGCCCGAGGAAGGCATCCGGCGCGAAGGCGCGGTGCTCGACCGGGCCCGGTTCGAGCAGGTCGCCGCGCGCCTTCGCGCCGAGTACGGCTGGCGGTAGCCGGCCGTCGCGTTACCGCCGGCGGGCGCCCGCCACCCGCGCCGTGGACGGCCGCAATCCGGCGAACCGCCCGAACAGCGACCGGTAGACCAGCGCCCCGAGGGCGCCGCCGATCAGCGGGAACAGGATGAACAGCCAGAGCTGTCCGAGCGCGCCGTCCTGGTACGGCGCGACCGCGATGCTCCGCGCCGGATTGACCGAGGTGTTGTCGATCGGGATCGCGACCAGGTGGATCACCGCCAAGGTGAATCCGATCGACACCCCGGCCAGCAGGACGTCCGAGGCCTGGTCCGTCGCGGCGAGCACCACGAACACCAGCAGCGCGGTCAGCAGCACCTCGACGACCATGGTCGCCCCGATCCCGTAACCCTCGACGAGCACCCCGCCGAGCGGGCCGTCCACCGCCGACGGGCTGTGCGGGCCCCAGCCGTTGGCGCCGAGCCCCTGCACGGCCCGGTCGTAGGTGGGCAGCGACTGCGCCACCGAGTAGATCGTCACGCCCGCGACGAGGCCGCCGAGGACCTGGGCCACGAGGTAGAACACCGCCCGCTTGAGGGTGACCTGGCCGATCGCGAGTTGGCCGACCGTCACCGCCGGGTTCACGTGGCATCCGGAGATCGGCCCGATGGCGTAGACGAGGAACAGCAGGGTCAGCCCGAACGCCAGCGCGACGCCGAGATTGCCGACCTTGTCCCCGGCGAACACCGCCGTGCCGACCGCGGAGAAGACCAGCACGAACGTGCCGATCGCCTCCGCGGCGTACTTCTTGGCGTCCGAGAATTCGTCCTTCTCCACGGCCTCGAGCGCGGTCTCGTGCTCGGTCTCGTGCTCGGCGGCCCCGGGTGCCGGGTCCGCCGCCCGGCCCTCGTGGCCGGTCTCGCGTTCGTTCGTCATGCGCCCACCTCGCGTCGTGCGGTCCCGCAGGACCGGATCCGATGTGTCGAACTTCGGCACTGGCGAGCACCGCGGGTCGAAGACGGGCTCACAGGCCGCACAGCACTACCGCAACAAGACACCGCGGACACTACGCAAGCCGGGTGACCTCCACAACAACGTCGAGTGCCGTCGAACCGCCGCCGGAGTAGATGCCCTTCAGCGGCGGCACGTCCGCGTAGTCCCGGCCGGTACCGACGGACACGTGCTGTTCACCGACGACCGTGGCGTTGGTCGGGTCGTAACCCCACCACGAACCGGTCCAGGCCTCGACCCACGCGTGCGACTCCCCCGCGACGGCCGCCCCGACGGGGGCAGCGGCCGTCGGATGCAGGTATCCCGACACGTACCGGCTGGGAATTCCCATGCCGCGCAACAGGAGCAGCGTCAGGTGCGCATAGTCCTGGCAGACCCCCTCGCGCTCCTCGAAGGCCTGCACGGCCGAGGTGTGCACCCCCGTCGTGCCGGGGACGTAGGACATCTCGTCGTGCACCCACTGCGCCGCGGCCAGCACCGCGGCCACCGGATCGGCACCCTTGGCGATCTGCCGGGCGACCCTGGCGAGACCACGATCGGCCGGCACGTACCGCGACGGCAACAGCACCTCGTCGTAGCGGTCCCGGTTCTCCTCGCTGCGCAGTTCGTCCCATCCGAGCGCGTCGTCGGGCACCGCGGTCTCCTCGGTCTCGACCACCGACAGCCCGGTCACCTCCAGCGAGGTGTGCGGCGCGTGCAGGTCGAACGCGGTCACCGCGGTGCCCCAGTAGTCGACGTACCGGTACGACCGTGTCGCCGGTGTGGTCTCGACCCGGTTGAGCACGACGGTCTGCCGGCTGTCCGCGCGGGGCGTGAGCCGGACCTCGTTGTACGACGAGGTGACCGGCGCGTCGTACGCGTACCCCGTCTTGTGGACCACTCGCATCCGCCAGGTCACAACTCACCCTCCACGATCGTCTCCCCCTGTGCCGCGCCGGCATCGGTCCAGGCCACCCACGGCGCTGCGTGGAAGTACTGCAGCGCGATCGCCTCGCCGACCTGCCGGCACATCTCCTGCAGCGACTGCAGGCGCGTCTGCAGATCCTCGAGCAGCCGTCCGGGGGCGAGGAACTCGAGTTCGCTGCGGGCGCGGCCGAGCAGACGTTGCGCCTCGTCCCGGGCACCGACCCGGCTGTGCGGATGCCGGTCGAGCGCACCGAGGCACCGCTCGGCCTCGCTGATGGCGAAGAACACCGACCGCGGGAACAGCCGGTCCAGCAGCATGAATTCGAGCACCAGGCTCGCGTTGAGGGCACCGCGGTAGGTGCGCAGGTAGGTGTCGTGACCACCGACCGACCGCAGGACCGTCGCCCACGTCGGCGAGCCCGGGCGGTCGCCCGCACGGGAGAGCAGCAGCCGCACCACCATGTCGACGCGTTCGATGGACCGGCCCAGCAGCAGGAAGCGGTAGCCGTCGTCGCGGCTGAGCGTCGAGTCCGCCAGGCCCGCGAACATCGCCGCGCGCTCCTCGACGTATCGGAAGAACTCGTGCGGTCCGAGCCGCTGGGCGGCCCGCTTGCGCTCGGCGAGACCGTTGTAGGTGGCGTTCAGGCACTCCCACATCTCGCTGGAGGTGACCTCGCGGGCGCCGCGGGCGTTCTCGCGCGCGTGCGCGACGGAATCGACGATCGACCCCTGCCCCTCCCGATCGAATGCGATCAGGTCGACAACGGTGGACACGTCCAGCACGCCCGGCGGCTCGGCGAATCCGAGTACCCGCAGCAGTTGCCGGCAGGTGCGGTCGGGGTCGACCGTGGAGTCCTCGAGCAGCTGGTGCACCGCGACGTCCATGATGCGGGCGGTGTCGTCGGCGCGTTCGACGTAGCGGCCGATCCAGAACAGGGACTCGGCATTGCGGGCCAGCATCAGCGACCACCCCCGAGCCCGCTCTGCTGCTGCTGTTGTTGCTGCTGCTGCTGTTGCGGGCCGCCGACGTCGGGTCCGTGCTCGACCTGCGCGCCGTGCGCCGGCCGGTCGACCACCTGGGCGCCGCCGAGTTCTCGTTCCTCCCCGGAACTGCGCGCGGCGAGCACCCACGTGTCCTTGCTGCCGCCGCCCTGGCTCGAGTTCACCACGAGCGACCCCTCGGGCAGCGCGACGCGCGTGAGACCGCCGGGCAGCACCCACACCTCCTCCCCGTCGTTGACGGCGAAGGGCCGCAGGTCCACGTGACGCGGCGCGAGCCGGTCCCCCACCCGGGTGGGAACGGTGGACAACTGCACGACGGGCTGGGCGATCCAGCTGCGCGGGTCGTTGCGGATCTTGCGGGTCATGGTCTTCAGCTCGGCGGGCGAGGCGTCGGGACCGAACACGATGCCGTACCCGCCGGAGCCTTCCACCGGCTTGATCACGAGCTCGTCGAGACGGTCGAGCACCTCCTCGCATTCGTCCTCCAGCCAGCAGCGCAGCGTGTCGACGTTGGGCAGCAGCGGCTTCTCGCCGAGGTAGTAGTCGATGATCTCGGGGACGTAGGTGTAGACGAGCTTGTCGTCGCCGACACCGTTGCCGACGGCGCTCGAGATCACGACGTTGCCGGCGCGGGCGGCGTTGAGGATGCCGGCGACGCCGAGCACGGAGTCGGGACGGAACTGCATCGGGTCGAGGAAGACGTCGTCGATCCGGCGGTAGATCACGTCGACCTGCCGTTCGCCTTCGGTGGTGCGCATGTAGACCGCGTTGTCACGACAGAACAGGTCCCGGCCCTCGACGAGTTCGACACCCATCTGGCGGGCCAGCAGGGAGTGCTCGAAGTACGCGGAGTTGGCCACGCCGGGGGTCAGCACCACCACGGTCGGGTCGGCGGCGTTGAGCGCGGCGGCCGCCCGCAGCGCCCGCAGCAGGTGCGAGGCGTAGTCGCCGACGGGACGCACCCGGTGCTCGCGGAACAGGTCCGGGGCGATCCGGGCCATCACCCGCCGGTTCTCCATGACGTACGACACCCCGGACGGCGAGCGCAGATTGTCCTCGAGGACCCGGAACGTGCCGTTCTCGTCGCGGATCAGGTCGATGCCCGCAACGTGGATCCGGACGCCGTTGGGCGGGACGATACCGACGGCCTCGCGGTGGAAGTGCTCGCACGACGTCACCAGCCGCTTGGGGATGACGCGGTCGCGGAGGATGTGCTGCTCGCGGTAGACGTCGTCGAGGAACATCTCGAGCGCCTTCACCCGCTGGGTGATGCCCCGTTCGAGGCGGGCCCACTCTGCCGCCGCGATGACCCGCGGCATCAGGTCGAGCGGGAAGGGCCGCTCCTGTCCGGACAGGGAGAAGGTGACGCCCTGGTCGGTGAATGCGCGGCCGAGGGCCTCGGTGCGGGCCGCGAGCTCGTCGGCGCCGGTGGAGACGAACCGTTGGTGCAGCCGACGGTAGGGGGCTCGCACCCCACCGGCGTCGTCGAACATCTCGTCGAACGCCAGCGTGTAGCCGGGTACGTCGCGATAGCCGTCGAACACCCCGTCGGAACGCCTGCGCGAGCGGGAGCGGTCGGGGGGTCGGGCGACGGTCGTTCGGCTGCTCATGCCCGAAATCCTGCTACAGGATGCCGGGCTGTGCAGTGCCGGAAACCCGCTTGTCACCTGCCCGTCACCACCAGCGGTTCCGGCGCCCGGTTTGGGGTTTGCGACGGGCCGCTGGTATCGTGGTCCGTCGGTGCCGTAGTGCGCCCAGAGCTTTCCGACCAACTACCAGCAAGACGACAGGATTTTACGCGTGGCCAACATCAAGTCCCAGGTGAAGCGGATCCGCACCAACGAGCGCAACCGACTCCGCAACCAGTCGGTCAAGTCCTCGCTGCGCACGGCGATCCGTTCCTTCCGCGAGGCCGCGGCCGCCGGTGACAAGGACAAGGCCACCGAGCTCCTCGTCTCCACCAGCCGCAAGCTCGACAAGGCTGCCAGCAAAGGCGTGATCCACGCCAACCAGGCCGCCAACAAGAAGTCCGCCCTGGCCAAGGTCGCCAACGGACTCTGAGGTAGAACGCAAGCTCTGCTCCGGAAGCCGCCCCGTCCCTCGGACCGGGCGGCTTCCGTCGTCTAGTGAGTCCGGCCGGCCAGCCCCGCGACGCGGCGCACGGCGCGCTCCACCGCGTAGTCGGCATCCGCGGCCGCGCCCTTGACGTCGGCATTGAGGTCGGCCACGACCTGCAGCGCGGCCCCGATCGATCCCGGGTCCCACGCGCGTGCCTGAGCCTGAGCCTTCTTCACCTTCCACGGGGGCATCCCGAGCTCGGATGCCATCTTGAACGGGTCCCCGCGCCCGGCCGAGCCGACCCGCGCGATCGTGTGGACAGCATCCGCGAGGGCGTCGGCGAGCAGGACGTGCGCGACACCCCGATGCGTCGCCCACCGCAACGATTCCAGCGCCCCCGGCTCGTCGCCCGCGACGGCCTTCTCTGCCACCTCGAACCCGGTGACCTCGGCCTTGCCGGAGTAGTAGCGCAGCACGGCTGCGGCATCGATCTTGCCGCCCGTGTCGGCGACCAGCTGGCTGCACGCCGCTGCCAGCTCCCGTAGGTCGGAGCCCACGGCGTCGATCACCGCCTGCACGACCTCCGGCGCGACCCGCACACCCGCGGTGCGAAACTCCGCACGCACGAAGTCCACCCGCTCGGCCGCCTTGGTGATCCTGGCGCACTCGTGGGTCTCGGCGCCGCACTTCTGCAGGGCGCCCACCATGGCCTTCGCGCGGCCGCCGCCGCTGTGCAGGACGACCAGGGAGACCCCCTCGGGCGGTTCGGTCGCCGCATCGAGGATCAGCGCGACGGCGTCCTTGCCGGCCTCCGCGGCAGATTCGAGGACGACCACCCGGTCCTCGGCGAACAGCGACGGGCTGAGCAGCTCGGCGAGTTCGGCCGCGCCGGCGTCCCCGGCGCGCAGCCGCGAGACGGGCAGCTCGGACCCCGCACCCGTCCGCGCCCGGACGTCACCGACGATCCGCGCGACGGCGCGTTCGACGAGGAGGTCTTCGTCACCGAGCACGAGATGCAGCTGCGGGTTGCTCACGGATCGATCGTGCCACGACGGCCGGACATCACCGCCGGCGCCCCGGGCCGGCGTCCACGCCGCAGTCGCGGCAGGCACCGGGCGGCGACGAGCCCGCCCCCGACGGCGACTGCTCCGCCCACGCCACCGGGCACGGGCACCTCGGCGAGGGGCAGGTCGGCCGCGCGGTCCGCCACCTCGAGGATCCACCACAGCATGGGCGCGGTCCCGCGGGCGAGCAGCTCCGCCGCCGTCGGCGACGCCGTGGAGACCACCGCGACGATGGTACCGAGCACGGTCAACGGCGGAAGTACCGGCGCGACGAGGACGTTGGCCGCGACCGCCACGACGCTGACGGTGCCGGACAGTGCGGCGACGATCGGGGCGGTCACGACGAACGCCGCCGTCGAGACGGCGCACACCTCCGCCGCCGAGCGGGGCCAGCCGCGGGCCCGCAGCCGGGTCACCCAGGCCGGTGCCACCAGCACCAGCCCGGCGGTGGCCGCGACCGACAGGGCGAACCCGACGTCCGTCGCGAGTTCCGGTGCGGCGACGAGCAGGGCGCCGACCGCGCCCGCGAGGGCCGGCAGTCCGTGCCGCCGCCGGCCCGTCACCAGAGCGAGCAACCCGATCGCTCCCATCGCGGCGGCGCGCAGCACGCTCGGCGACGGGCGCACGACGACGACGAACGCCACCAGCGCGACCGCCGCGAGCGCGGTGCCCGTGCGGGGGCCGAGGCCGAGGCCCCGCACGGCGAGGAGCACCGCGCCGAGGACGATGCTGACGTTGGCACCGGACACCGCGGTCAGGTGGGTCAGTCCCGCCACCCGGAAGCTCTCCCGAACGTCGTCGGACAGCCGTGAGGTGTCGCCGACGACGAGGCCCGGCAGGAGCCCGGCCGCAGCCGGCTGGAGCACCGCTCCGGACGCCGAGGCGAGCCGCTCGCGGATCCGTCCCGCCCACTGCTGCACCCGCGAGGGGGCCTGCACCGACCGGGGCGGGCCGTCGACACGGACCACGGCCACCGTCAGATCCGCGCCGTCCGGTTCGGCGAGCCGTCCGCGCAGGGTGATCCGCTGGCCCGGCAGTAGCTCCGCCCACTCGTCGACAGGGGCGAACACCACGACGGCGCCGCCGCCCGAGTACCGGTCGGGCCCCAGCTCGGCGCGGCGCAACGTTGCCGGCACCAGCACCTGGTCCCCGCCGAACGCACTGTCTCCCAGTCTTTTCGGGTCCTCCGTCGGTTCGACCACCAGGGTGGCCCAGCCGGCGCGCGCGGCCGCGGCGGCGAGCGGATGCGTCTCGGCCGCCCACACCCGCAGTGCGACCGCCGCAGAGAACCCGGCAGCGACGACGAGAGCGGCGAGCAGCGGCCGGGCCGCGGCACGAAGCCGTCGGCGCCGTGCCACGACGACCGTGGCCACCGCGCACAGGGCGGCCGTCGCCGCGATCCCGAGCGAGACCCGCCAGCCGGCGTGCAACCCGAGCGCGGTTGCGGCCCACGCCGCCACCGCGCCCGGCACGAGTCGCGCGTCGTCGCGGTCGGGCGCGCTCACACCGCGACCAGCGTCCGCAGGCGTGCCAGCCGAGCGGGACCGATCCCGTCGACCTCGGCGAGCTGTGCGACGTCGGTGAACGGCCCGTTGTCCCGGCGCCACGCCACGATCGCGGCCGCGGTGACAGGACCGACGCCGGGCAGCGCATCGAGGGTCGCCTCGTCGGCGGTGTTGAGGTTCACCGGTCCCGCTTCGGGGGGTGCGCCGGCCCCCCCGACCCCACCCTCGCCACCGGAGCCGGACACCCCGCTCGCCGGCGGAACCGGCGGCGACGCGCCGACCACTACCTGGTCTCCGTCCGCGAGCCGCTGCGCCAGATTCAGGTTGGTCAGATCCGCACCGTCGAGGGTGCCGCCCGCGGCGGTGAGGGCGTCGGCGACCCGCGCGCCGGGCGCGACCCGCACCAGACCGGGCTTGCCCACCAGTCCCACCACGCTGACCACCACCTCGTCCGGCGCCGTGTCCTGCCGGGACGCAACGGGGTCGGCCGCCGGGGCCGCAACCTCCACCGCCGGCAGCGGCGGTACCGGCTCCGCGACGGGACGATCGCCCCAGACCACGACGAGTGTGGCGAGCACCGCCACGACACCGACCGCCGCGAGGGCCCCGGTCCCACCCCGTCCGGTCTGCCAGCGGGTCGCGCGCAACCGCTCGAGCGGACCCGGCGGCTCGACGGTTCCGGCCGGGTCGTACCACGGGTGTGGGTCGTCGTCCGCCTCGTGCGGGATCGTCGGCGCCGCCGATGCCCGATCGCCGGCGGACCGGGCGATCGCGTCGAGCCGGCTGCGCACGAGATCGTGCTCGTCGCTGCTGCCCATGGCGCGACGCTAACCGGATCCGGCCGCCGTCCACGCGACCGCCGAAGCGATCCGGCGAATCTGTGGATGAATCGTCCGCCTGTGGACAACGCCTATGCGCGGGAGACGACCACCCCGACGGCGCCGGGACCGACGTGTGCGCCGAGAACCGCGTCGAGTTCGGACACCGACAGCGCGGTGCCGGCGGGCAGCCGCTCGGCGAGCTGTGCGGCGAGCCGCTCGGCGCGTTCGGGGGCCTCGCGGTGGTGGACGGCCACCGCGGTCACCGAGTCCGCGGTGTCGACGACGCCGTCGACCAGCTTCGCCATCGCCCTGGTCATGGTGCGGGTCTTCTCCCGCAGCACCAGCCGGCCGTCGACGAGGTGCAGCACCGGCTTCATCGCCAGAGCAGTGCCCAGCAGGGCCGTGGCGGTGCCGATGCGGCCGCCACGGCGTAGATGGTCGAGCCGGTCGACCACCAGCAGTGTCCGGCTGCGGGCGGCGACCTCCACAGCCCGTTCGTAGACGGCCCGCACGCTCGCACCGGACCGGGCCAGCTCCGCCCCCGCCAGGGCGGCGAATCCCAATCCCATTGCGGTGGTACGACTGTCGACCAGCTGTACCCGGTCACCGAGGGCGTCGGCGGCGTAGCGGGCGGCCGACCAGGTACCCGACAGCTCACGGGACAGGTGCACGGCGACCACTCCGTCACCGCCGCTGTCCGACAGCGCCTCGGCGTACGCCTCCGTCAGTTCGGCCGGGGAGGGACCGGAGGTGGTGACGCCGGACAGGTCGGCGGGCAGATCGTCCACGCCCTCGCGCAGTTCGACACCGTCGGCGATCACGTGCAGTGGCACGACACGGATGCCGTACCGCTCCACCACTTCCGGGTCGAGACAGCACGACGAGTCGGTTACCACTACTACAGACACGCCGCCTACCGTATGTCCTCCGCGGCGCCGCGCGCATCCCGGCGCACCATCCGTACCGCCTCGAGAACCGCGGCGGCCACTTCGCTGTGCCCGTCCCAGCCCCAGTGGATGCCGTCCGGGTTCGCCGCGCCGGAGTGGATGTCCGCGTGCACGGCCTCGCCGAGATCAACCAGGGGAACCGACTTTTCGTGCGCCCACCGGTTGATCGCCCGGGCCGCGGCGGGACGGCCGCGGTGCACCGCGCGGTACTGCTCGCTGCGATGCACCGACGGCAGCGTGCCGATCACGGGCAGGTCCGGCCGCATGTACGCCAGCGACTCGCGGATGGTTTCGAGGTAGTCCACGCTGACCCGGGGCGGCAAGGCCACCGGCCAGCCGAGGGGCGACAGCCGGGGCTGCAGCCATCCGTAGGTCTCCCGCACGACGCGGCGCAGGCGCGGCGGCCGCACGTAGCGCAGGGTCTCCCGCAGCGCCGTCGGCAGGGGGGACGGCAGGGTGTCCATGCCGCCCACGGCCAGCACGACGGCACCGGCCCGCGGGATCGTCGCCCACACGCGTGGATCCTGCGTCATCGCCCACCACGCGTCGCGTGTCGTCCACCCGATCCGCGCGACGAGTTCGACGTCCCAGTCGAGTTCCCGCGCCACGATGTTCGGCCAGATCCGCGGATGGTCCGCCGGCAGTCCGCCCTTCGGGCCGTAGTAGCTGAGCGAGTCACCGATCACGAGCAGCGTCGGCCGCTGCGGGCCGGCCACCGGCCGTGGCTCAGAGGACGTCATCGGCCGCCACTGTCGCCGTCGCGTTCCACACGTCGAGCCGCCACGCGGGCTGGTCCCCGTATCCGCTGAGCTGGACCCAGCCGGTGTTGCCGAGCCCGCCGAGGACCGGCCACCGGTCGACCGGGAGATCGAGCAGTGCGGCGGTCAGTGCCGCGATCAGTCCGCCGTGCGCGACGACGATGATCGGCCGCTGCACCCACTGCTCGTGTTTGTCGAGCAGTTCCTGGATCACCGGGGCGCTGCGCCGGGCCACGTCGACCCGGCTCTCCCCCTCGGGGGGCGCCCAGGTGGCGTCGGCCCGCCACGCTGCCCGCGCCCCCGGGGACACCGAGTCCACGTCGTGGTGGGTCAGGCCCTGCCACCGGCCGAGGTGGGTCTCGCGCAGCCGCGGATCGATCTCCACCGGCAGGCCGGCCTGGTCACCGAGTTCGACGGCGGTGTCGTAGGCGCGCCGCAGATCGGAGGAGACGACCGCCACGGGCCGGTGCTCGACGAGGATCCGGGCGGCGGCCACGGCCTGACGCCGCCCCAGCTCGGACAGCTCGGTATCGAGCTGCCCCTGCATCCGGCTGGTGGCGTTGTACTCGGTCTGCCCGTGACGCACCAGGATCAGGCGCCGGACCGGTACCCGATGGGTCACCGGTCGCCCGGCGTGTCGTCCGCGGTGGGCGTGGTGTCGTCGTCCGCCGGCGACCCCGCGCCGGTGTCGTCGGCCGGCGCGGGAGCGCCGATGCCGTCGACGGTGATCACCGGGCAGTCCTTCCACAGCCGGTCGAGGGCGTAGAAGTTGCGTTCGTCGTCGTGCTGGATGTGGACGACCACGTCGACGTAGTCCAGCAGCGTCCAGCGACCCTCGCGGGTGCCCTCGCGCCGCACGGGCTTGTGCCCTGCCAGCCGCAGTTTCTCCTCGACGTTGTCGACGATGGCGTTGACCTGACGCTCGTTGGCCGCGGAGGCGATCACGAAGCAGTCGGTGATGACCAGTTGCTCGGACACGTCCAGCACGACGACATCGGTGGCCAGTTTCTCGTCGGCCGCGCGGGCCGCGATGCGTGCCATCTCGATGGCTTCTGCAGTTGCCGTCACTGCGTGGTCTTCCTCTCGGGGTGGGGGTGGGACTCGGGGTGGGTCTCCGGGTTGGGGTGGGACTCAGCGTGGGGTTGGGACTCAGCGTGGGTCACCGGGTGGGGGTGGGACTCGGCGTGGGGATATGACACGGTCGCCGCCCCGTCGAGGCGCCGCGAGTTCGCGGGTCGGTACAGGTTGCGCTTGGTGATGTACTGCACCACCCCGTCCGGCACCAGGTACCAGATGGGCCTGTGGTCACGCACCCGCGTCCGGCAGTCGGTCGAGGAGATCGCCAGCGCGGGGATCTCGACGAGACCGACGGTGTCGGCGGGCAGCTTCTCGAGATGCTCGGCGAGATGCTCGACGTGCAGGTCGTAGCCCGGACGCGACACTCCCACGAACCGGGCCAGCTCGAACAATTCGGTCCAGTTCTGCCACGACAGGATCGAGGCGATCGCGTCGGCGCCGGTGATGAAGTACAGGTGGGCGTCGGGCATCAGCGAACGCAGGTCGCGCAGCGTGTCGACGGTGTAGGTGGCCTTGTCCCGCTCGATGTCGACCCGGCTGACGGAGAACCGCGGGTTCGAGGCGGTCGCGATGACCGTCATCAGGTAGCGGTCCTCGGCCGTGCTGACCTCGCTCCCCGACTTCTGCCACGGCTGTCCGGTGGGCACGAACACGACCTCGTCGAGGTCGTACCGGTCGGCCACCTCGCTGGCTGCGACGAGGTGCCCGTGGTGGATGGGGTCGAAGGTGCCGCCCATGACACCGACGCGACGTCGCGTGTCACCGACGCGACGTCGCGTGTCACCGACGCGACGTCGCGGCGCCGGATTCGGGGCGGATGGCTCATGCACGATTGTCCAGCTTACGGGTTCACACCGGCAGCAGGCCCGCCACCACCTGCGCGAGCTGCTGCGCGGACCGGCACTCGTGCATCGTGATCACCTCGCCGTACACCTTCGCTGCCGAATCTCCGGCTCCCCATTGGCCGCGTGGTTCCGGGTTGAGCCAGTGGGCGTGCCGGGCAACGGCCACCAGGTGCTCGAGGGCGCCGAGATTGGGATCGCGGTAGTTGGTCCGCGCGTCGCCGAGCACGAGCAGGGAGCTGCGGCTGGTGAGGCTGTGCGCGTACCGCTCGGTGAACACGCCCAGCGCGTGACCGTAGTCGGAGTGGCCGTCGTAGGCGATCAGCTCGGCCTCGCGCAGCATCCGCGACATGGCGGCCCCGAGGTCGGCGCCGGCGGAGAAGTGGTGGGTGACCTCGTCGGTGCTGTCGATGAACGCGAACACCCGGACGCGGGAGAACTGCTCGCGCAGGGCATGCACGAGCAGCAGGGTGAAGTGGGAGAAGCCGGCGACCGATCCGGAGACGTCGCAGAGCACCACCAGCTCCGGACGGGCCGGGCGTGGCTTGCGGTTGACCAGGTCGATGGGCACCCCGCCGGTGGACATCGACTTGCGCAGCGTCCGGCGCAGGTCGATCGCTCCCGCGCGGGCCCGCCGCCGGCGCGCGGCGAGCCGGCTCGCCAGCAGCCGCGCCAGCGGGGTGACGCTGCGGCGCAGCGCGGTGAGCTCGGCGTCGGTGGCACGCAGGAAGTCGACCTCCTCGGCGAGCTTGGGCACCCCGTAGGTGGCGACGCGGTCGCGTCCGACCTGTTCGGCGGTGCGGCGACGCGTCTCGCGCTCGACCATGGCCCGGAAATCCGCCACTCGGCGCGCCGCCGTGCGGCGCGCCACCTCGGTGGCGTACTCGGTGTCCTGAGCCCGCTCCTGCGGGCCGGCGTTGCCGAGCAGGCCCTCGAGGATCTTCGAGACCAGCGTTTCGGGCGACACCTGGCGCAGCGCCTGGTACGCCGAGAACGACGGTCCGTTGCCCGAGGTGTACTGCCCCAGCTCCTCGACGATCTGCGCGGTCAGCAGCTCGACGAGCTCGAACGCCTCGGCGGAGTCGTCGGCGAGCATCTCGGCGATCAGGTCCCGCAGCGCCTCGAAGTCGATCTCGCCGTCCGGGGTGCGCGGCAGCGCCGGATCGATCCCGCCGGCCTCGCGGCGGCCGACCGCCGCCGGGAACCACAGGTCGAACAGGGCATCGAAGGTCGGGCGGTGGGTGGGCCGGCGCAGCAGCGCGCACGCCAGCCCCTCCCGGAGGGCGTCACGGTCGAGCAGGTCGAGCACGGACATGACCCGGCCGGCGTCGACGGTCTCGGACGGTCCTACGGGAATGCCGCGGCGGCGCAGTGCCTCGACGAATCCGACCAGATGGCCGGGCAGGCCGTGCGGCGCCGACGGCCCCTGGTCCCGCACCGGCGGGCGTGCCCCGGCCATGTCAGTTCAACCGCAGCTCGGCCGCGGCCCGCAGCTGATCGGACTGGTGTTTGAGGATCACCCCGAGCGTGGCCCGCACGGCGGCGTCGTCGAGGGTGTCGAGGCCCAGGGCGAGCAGCGTGCGGCCCCAGTCGATCGTCTCCGCCACCGACGGCAGCTTCTTGAGCTGCATGCCGCGCAGCACCCGGACCGTGCGCACGAGCTGCTCGGCGACCGTCTCGGGCAGCTCCGGTACCCGGCTCGCCAGGATGCGGCGCTCGAGGTCGGCGTCGGGGAAGTCGAGGTGCAGGAACAGGCAGCGTCGCTTGAGTGCCTCGGACAGCTCCCGCGTCGCGTTCGAGGTGAGCACCGTGAAGGGCTTGCGGGTGGCGCTGATGGTGCCGAGCTCGGGCACGGTCACCGCGAAATCGCTGAGCACCTCGAGCAGCAGACCCTCGATCTCCACGTCCGCCTTGTCGACCTCGTCGACCAGGAGCACCGTCGGATCCTCCCGGCGGATGGCGGTCAGCAGCGGGCGCGGCAGGAGGAACTCCTCGGAGAACACGTCCTGCTTCGTCGCGTCCCAGGAATGGTCGGTGCCGGCCTGGATCCGCAGGATCTGCTTGGCGTGGTTCCACTCGTACAGCGCCCGCGACTCGTCGACACCCTCGTAGCACTGCAGCCGCACCAGCTCGGCGCCGGAGGTCTGCGCCACCGCCCGGGCGAGCTCGGTCTTGCCCACCCCGGCGGGGCCCTCGATGAGCAGCGGCTTGCCGAGGCGGTCGGCGAGGAACACCGCGGTGGCGGTGGCCTTGTCGGCGAGGTATCCGGTCTCGGCGAGGCGGTCGATCACCTCGTCGACGTCGGCGAAGATCGGCGGGGTGGTCGGCAGCGCACGGTCCACGCTGTGTCCTTTCGTCGGGGCCGGCCCTGTCGGGTCCGGGTCTCGTCCGGTCCGGTCTCGTCGAGCGCTGTCGCGAACCCTCAGGCCGGCCGGGTGTGGCCGTCGCCCCACACCACCCACTTGGTGGAGGTGAGTTCCGGCAGTCCCATCGGGCCGCGCGCATGCAGCTTCTGGGTGGAGATGCCGATCTCGGCACCGAACCCGAACTGCTCGCCGTCGGTGAACGCCGTCGAGGCGTTGACCATAACGGCTGCGGCGTCGACCCGCGCGGAGAACTCCCGGGCCGCCGCGAGGTCGGAGGTGACGATGGCCTCGGTGTGGCCGGTGCCGTACCGGTCGATGTGCGCGACGGCCGCGTCGAGGTCGTCGACGACGGCGAGCGCGATGTCGAGGCTCAGGTACTCCTCCGCCCAGTCCGCCTCGGTGGCCGGCTCGAGGCCGGGCAGGTCACCGTGCACGGTGACGCTGTGGTTCTGCAGCACCTGCAGCAGCCGGGGTACGGCGGTGTCGGCGACGGCCTTGTCCACCAGAATCGTCTCGGCGGTGTTGCACACGCTGGGCCGGCGGGTCTTGGCGTTGACGACGATCTTCTCGGCCATGTCCAGATCGGCCGACGCGTGCACGTACACGTGGCAGTTGCCCACGCCCGTCTCGATGGTGGGCACGGTGGCGTCGCGGACGACGGCGGAGATCAGGCCGGCACCGCCGCGCGGGATGACGACGTCGACGAGTCCGCGTGCCTGGATGAGGTGCGTGACCGAGGAGCGGTCCGCGCTGGGCAGCAGTTGTACGGCGTCCTCCGGCAGCTCCTGCATCGCGAGGGCGCCGCGCAGGGCCTCGACGAGGGCGGCGTTGGAGTGGGCGGCCGACGACGACCCGCGCAGCAGGGCCGCGTTGCCGGACTTGAGGGCCAAGCCGAAGGCGTCGACGGTGACGTTCGGCCGGGCCTCGTACACCATCCCGACGACGCCGAGTGGAACCCGCATCTGCCGGATCTCGAGGCCGTTGGGCAGGGTCGAGCCACGGACCACCTCGCCGATCGGGTCGGGCAGCCCCGCGACCTGCCGCAGCCCCGCCGCGATGCCCTCGACGCGGGCCTGCGTCAGCCGGAGCCGGTCGAGCAGGGACTCCTCGGTGCCCGCCGCGCGGGCGGTCTCGATGTCCTCGGCGTTCGCGGCGAGCACCGCGTCGGACGCGGCGAGCACCGCGTCCGCGGCGGCGTGCAGGGCGGCGTCCTTCTGCGCGGTGGTGAGCAGGGCGAGCCGGCGGGAGGCGACGCGGGCGCGACGGGCCGCGGCGTGCACGGCCTCGCGGGTGTCCCCGGCGCCGGTCGCCCGGACGTCCCCGGAAACGGTTGCAGATGAGTCAGGGGTCACGGCAGTCATGGCCCCCAGACTAGTCCGCGCCCGGGCGGATCAGCGCAGCCCGGTCCCCCGCGCCAGGGCGGATCAGCGCAGCCCGGTGCCCCGCGCCCGGGCGGATCAGCGCAGCCCGGTGCCCCGCGCCAGGGCGGTGTCCACCAGCGTGGACAGCAGCGTGCGGTATTCGAGACCGCTGGCCTCCCACATGCGCGGGTACATCGAGATCGACGTGAACCCGGGCATGGTGTTGATCTCGTTGATCACGGGCCCGTCCTCCGTGACGAAGAAGTCGACGCGGGACAGGCCCTGGCAGTCGAGGGCGCGGAAGGCGCGGACCGCGAGCTCACGGATCCGGTCGGAGACGTCGTCGTCGAGCTTGGCGGGCACGTCGAACTCGCACACGTCGTCGAGGTACTTGGTGTCGAAGTCGTAGAACGCTTCGTGATCGCCGGACGGGTCGGGCATCCGGATCTCGGCGACGACACTGGCGCGCACGTCGCCGTCGGGGAACTCGAGCACGCCGCACTCGACCTCGCGACCGACGATCGCGGATTCGACGATCACCTTCGGGTCGTGCCGGCGGGCCTTCTCGATCGCCGCGTCGAGCGCCGCCCAGTCTGTGACGCGGCTGATCCCGATGGAGGAGCCGCCGCGGGCGGGCTTGACGAAGACCGGGAGGCCGAGACGCTGCTTCTGCTCCTCGCTGAGGGTCGCGGCGCCGGGGCGCAGCACGACCTGGAATCCGACGGGCAGACCCTCGGCCGCGAGCAGCTTCTTGGTGAACTCCTTGTCCATCCCGGCGGCGCTGGCGAGCACGCCGGGTCCCACGTACGGAACGCCGGCGAGCTCGAGCAGCCCCTGGATCGTGCCGTCCTCGCCGTAGGCGCCGTGCAGCACCGGGAACACGACGTCGACGGAGGCGAGCACCTTGCCGAACTCGCCCTCGTCGAGGGCGACGATGTCACCGGCCCGAGTGGGGTCGGCGGTGAGCACCAGCGCCGACCCCGCCGCGTCGACGGTCGGCAGCTCGCGGCCCGCCTTGGCGAGCCGTTCCGGATCCGTGTCGGCGAGCACCCAGGCGCCGTCGGTGGTGATGCCGATCGGGACGGCCTCGTAACGCTGCGGGTCGAGGTGGCGCAGGATGCTGCCCGCCGAAACGCAGGAGACGGAATGTTCGTTGCTGCGGCCGCCGAAGACGACGGCCACCCGGATACGGGGTGTGCTCACGGCACAAACCGTACCGGTGCCGCCGCCCCGGTAGATACCCGAGTCCTGCTCAGCACCGGGAGAGCGCGCGGTCGAGATCGTCGAGCAGGTCGGCGGTGTCCTCGATCCCGCAGGACAACCGCACGAAGCCGGCCGGTACGGGATCGCCCCAGCGGGCGCGCCGGTCGGCGGTGGTGTGGATGCCCCCGAAACTGGTCGCGGCGGTGACGAGCTCGCTCGCCGCGACGAACCGGTGGAACTGCTGTTCGCCGTCGAGCCGGAACGTCACCAGCGGACCGAACCGGCGCATCTGTGCCGCGGCGACGGGGTGGGCGGGATCGTCGCCCAGACCGGGGTAGCGGACGCCGCGCACGGCGGGATGCTCGCGCAGCATCGACGCCGCGGCGAGCGCGTTGGCGCACTGCCGGTCGAAGCGCAGCCCGGCGGTGCCCAGGCTGCGGTGCGCCAGCCACGTCTCGAACGGGCCGAGGACCGTCCCGGAGAGCAGGCGCTCCCGGTCGAGGGCCGGCACGAGTGCATCGTCGGCGACAGCGAGGTACCCCATCAGCAGATCGCTGTGCCCACTGAGCGATTTCGTGCCGCTGGCGACGACGACGTCCGCGCCCAGCGCGAGCGGCTGCTGCCCCAGCGGGGTGGCGGTGGTGTTGTCCACCAGCAGCAGGGCGCCGGCCGTCCGGCACAGCGCCGCGGTGGCGCGCAGGTCCACGACGTCCAGTCCCGGGTTCGACGGGGTCTCGGCCAGCACGAGCGCGCCCTCGCCGGCGCCGGCGAGGACAGCGCGGAGACTGCCGTCGCCGAACTGGGCGGCCGTGAGTTCGTGGACCGTGATCCCGAGGGGCTCGAGGCGTTCCCGCGCGTACTCGCGCACCTGGTAGTACCCGTCGGCGGGGACGACGACGGTGCCGCCGCCACGGGTCAGCGCCCGCAGCGCGACGGTGACCGCGGACATCCCGGACCCGACGACCCGGGCCGCGGCCGCGCCCTCGAGCGCGGCCAGCGCGGATTCGAGGGCACGCCAACCGGGATTCGAGGCGCGGGCGTAGGTGTCGGTCTCCGTGCCCTCCGCGCAGAGCTGGTAGGGGGCGGCGAGGACCGGACCGGGCTGCAGCGGAGCCCCCGGAATATGTTCGGCGGCAACCGCTTTCACGCAGCGTGTGGAGTCACCCAGCACAGTCTCACTCCGGCTTGACCCGGCGGCCGAGCAGCAGCCCGATCGCCTCGGGCACCGACATGCCCTCGTAGCAGACGCGGTGCACGGCGTCGGTGAGCGGCATCTCCACGTCGTAACTGGCCGCCAGCGCCCGGACGGAGGTGCACGACTTGACCCCCTCGGCCACCTGGCCGTGCGTGGCCTCCTGGGCGCTCTCGAGCGTCCCTCCCCTGCCCAGTCGCTCCCCGAACGAACGGTTGCGCGACAGCGGCGAGGTGCACGTGGCCACGAGGTCGCCGACACCCGCCAGCCCGGCCAGGGTGGCCGGGCTGGCACCGAGGGCAGTGCCCAGCCGGGTGATCTCGGCCAGCCCACGGGTGATGATGGAGGCGATCGTGTTGTCGCCGAGGCCGACACCGGCCGCCATGCCGCACGCGAGCGCGATGACGTTCTTGCACGCGCCGCCGATCTCGCAGCCGATCACGTCGGTGTTCGTGTAGGGCCTGAAATACCCTGTTGCACATGCTCTTTGAATCTCGAGCGCCCGAGTGGAGTCGGAACACGCGATCACCGTGGCGGCAGGCTGCCGATCGGCGATCTCGCGGGCGAGGTTCGGCCCGGACAACACCGCGATGCGGTCGTGTTCGGCGCCGGTCACCTGGGCGATCACCTGGCTCATCCGCATGAGGGTGCCGCCCTCGATGCCTTTCGCCAGGCTCAGCAGGGTCGCGTCGGAACCGATGTCGTCGCGCCACGCCCCGAGATTCGCGCGCAGCGTCTGCGACGGCACCGCGAGGACGAGGAAGTCCACTCCGTCGAGTGCGACGCGGTGATCCGCGGTGGCGCGCAACGTCGAGGGCAACTCGACGCCCGGCAGATAGTCCGGGTTCTCGTGCCGGGCGGCGATCGCCTCTGCCACCTCCGCGCGCCGCGCCCAGATCGTCACGTCCGTTCCGGCCTCCGCCAGTACCTTCGCGAAGGCCGTCCCCCACGACCCCGCCCCCAACACCGCAGCCTTGCTCACGCAGTCCCCTTACTCGTGTCCGATCCCGTCCGCAGACCCACCGCCGCGACCGCTCCAGTATCGCCCACCGCCGCGCCCGCGACCGTCCTCGTCGCCGACTGGCAGAATCGACGACCATGACCGCCGCGCACGCGCTGATTCCCGTCAAGGCCCTCGGCCTGGCGAAGTCGCGGCTGGCGCACGTCCTCGACCCCGGCACCCGAGCGGCCCTGGTGCTCGCGATGCTCGACGACACCCTCCACGCGGCGCTGGCGGTCGAGGGACTCGCCGTCACCGTGATCACCACCGACGCCGATGTCGCCGCGCTGGCCCTCGGCGCGGGGGCGCACACGCTCGCCGATCCCCCCGCCGTCGACACGGCCGGCACCGCCGTCGATCCGCTGAATGCGGCGCTCGCCGCCGCGGCCCGGCGAGTGCGGTCCCGCGAGCCCGGCGTGGATCTAGTCGCGCTGCATGCGGACCTGCCGGCACTGCGGCCCGCCGAACTGTCCGCGGCCCTGACCGCGGCGCGCGAGGTCGGCCGGGCGGTCGTCGTGGACCACACCGGCACCGGCACCTCGGCGCTGCTGCACTGCACGGCCGAACCACTGCACCCGCTGTTCGGTCCGGACTCGGCGCACCGTCACGTGCGGGCGGGAGCCCGTCCCCTGGCCGGGGACTGGCCGGGACTGCGGCTCGACGTGGACACCGTCGCCGATCTCGAGGCCGCGACCGCGCAGGGCGTCGGGCCCGCGACGGCCTCGGCCCTGGGGCGGATCGGATGGCCGATGCCCGTTCGTCATCCCGACTTCGGGTGACGTACGTCGACGGATTGTCCGCCGTTCCGAAACTGAGGGATGATCGACGTGTGAAACACGGCGATTCCACGGACCAGCGCATCGACACCGAACCTCCCGGGTTCGCCGGGGCATCCGGCGACGGCGGAGCCGGACTCGACGGCACCACCGCCACCCGTTCGGCCTCGGCGCCGAGCGCCCCGCCCGCAGCCACGATGCTGCAGGCCGTCGCCGACGGCCTGCCGCTGGACCGCTACCTCAACCGGGAACTGAGCTGGCTCGACTTCAACGCGCGGGTGCTCGCGCTGGCCGAGGACACGTCTCTGCCGCTCCTCGAACGTGCCAAATTCCTTGCGATCTTCGCCTCGAACCTCGACGAGTTCTACATGGTGCGCGTCGCCGGCCTCAAGCGCCGTGCCGAAACCGGCCTGTCGGTCCGCTCCGCCGACGGGCTGTCGCCACGAGCGCAACTCGCGCTCATCGCGCGCAGCACCCAGGAGATCGCGCGCCGGCACGCTCTCGTCTTCCTCGATTCGGTCCTGCCCGCCCTGACCGCCGAAGGCATTTCCATCATCGACTGGGACGATCTGACCGACGACGAAAAACGGCGCCTGACCGCGTACTTCGTCGAGCAGGTGTTCCCGGTGCTGACGCCCCTCGCGGTCGATCCGGCGCACCCGTTCCCGTACATCAGCGGGCTGAGCCTCAACCTCGCTGTCACCGTGAAGGATCTCGAGTCCGCCGGGGAGCACTTCGCGCGGGTGAAGGTGCCGGACAACGTCGATCGCTTCGTCCGGGTCCGCCGGGACGAGATCGACGCGTTCCTGCCGCTCGAGGAACTCATCGCGGCACATCTCGACGTGCTGTTCCCCGGCATGGAAATCGTCGAGCACCACGCCTTCCGGGTCACGCGCAACGCCGACTTCGAGGTCGAGGAGGACCGCGACGAGGATCTCCTCCAGGCGCTCGAGCGGGAACTCGCCCGTCGCCGCTTCGGTTCTCCCGTGCGTCTCGAGGTCGCCGACGACATGACCGAGCACATGCTCGAACTGCTGCTGCGCGAGCTCGACGTCGATCCCGCCGACGTGGTGCAGCTGCCGGGACTGCTGGACCTGTCGAGCCTGTGGCAGGTGCACGACGTGGACCGCCCCGACCTGAAGGACCGGCCGTTCGTGCCGGCCACCCACCCCGCGTTCGGCGAACGCGAGACCCCCAAGAGCGTGTTCTCGACGCTGCGCGAGGGCGACGTGCTGGTGCACCACCCCTACGACTCCTTTTCCACCAGCGTGCAACGGTTCATCGAGCAGGCCGCAGCCGACAGCCAGGTGCTCGCCATCAAGCAGACCCTCTACCGCACCTCCGGCGACTCCCCCATCGTCAACGCACTGATCGCCGCGGCGGAGGCCGGCAAGCAGGTGGTGGCGCTGGTGGAGATCAAGGCCCGCTTCGACGAGCAGGCGAACATCAAGTGGGCCCGCAAGCTCGAACAGGCCGGGGTGCACGTGGTGTACGGCCTGGTGGGACTCAAGACCCACTGCAAGACGTGCCTCGTGGTCCGCAGGGAGGGCTCGCTCATCCGCCGCTACTGCCACATCGGTACCGGCAACTACAACCCGAAGACCGCCCGGCTCTACGAGGACGTCGGCCTGCTCACCGCCGCCCCGGAGATCGGTGCGGACCTGACCGATCTGTTCAACACGCTCACCGGTTACTCGCGGATGGCGAAGTACCGCAACCTGCTCGTGGCCCCGCACGGCGTGCGGTCGGGCATCATCGAACGGATCGACGCCGAGATCGAGCACCACGCGGCCGGTCGCGACGCCCGGATCCGCCTGAAGGCCAATGCGCTGGTCGACGAGCAGGTCATCGACGCGCTGTACCGCGCCTCCTGCGCCGGGGTACCGGTGGAGATCGTCGTGCGCGGCATCTGCGCGCTCAAGCCCGGCGTACCGGGACTGAGCGAGAACATCACGGTGCGGTCCATCCTCGGGCGGTTCCTGGAGCACTCGCGCGTCCTGCATTTCCGGGCAGCCGACGAGATCTGGATCGGCAGCGCCGACATGATGCATCGCAATCTCGATCGCCGGGTGGAGGTGATGGCACAGGTGAAGGATCCCCGGCTGGCTGCGCAACTCGACTCGATCTTCGAGTCGGCGCTCGACCCGGCCACCCGGTGCTGGACGCTGCGGGCCGACGGAACCTGGCTCGCGTCGCCGGCTCCCGGAACCGCGGCCCGTGACCATCAAGAAGAGCTCATGCGTAGCCGTAGCTCCTGATCGGAAGGATGTCGGTGTCCCCCGTTTCCGACAACGCAATGCGAGCCAACATCTTCGCCGCCGGGGCTGTCCTCTGGCGACGGAATCCGACCGACCGGAACCGTTTCGAGGTGGCGGTCGTGCACCGACCGCGTTACGACGACTGGTCCTTCCCCAAGGGCAAGCTCGATCCCGGCGAGACCCCGATCGTCGCCGCTCTACGCGAGATCGAGGAGGAGACCGGGATTTCGGCGCGCCTCGGCCGGTATCTCGGCAAGGTCACCTACCCGGTGCCGGGTCACCGCAAACTCAAGCGGGTGGACTACTGGGCCGCCGAGGAATGCAGCGGGGAGTTCACCCCCAACGACGAGGTCGACGAGCTGCGCTGGCTCGCACCCGACGACGCCTTCGCGGCCCTGTCGTACCCGATGGACCACACGGTGCTGCGGCGCTTCCAGGCCCTGCCGCCGGACACGGCGACGGTGCTGATCGTGCGGCACGCCAAGGCCGGCAGCCGCAGGAATCACCGGGGCGAGGATCGGGACCGGCCGCTCGACGCGGCGGGCCGTGCCCAGGCCCAGGCCCTCGTTCCGCAACTGCTCGCGTTCGGCGCCGACAGCGTGGTCGCCGCGGACCGGGCACGCTGCGTGCAGACGGTGCAACCGCTCGCGGACCGGCTCGGGATCGACGTCGCCGTCGAACCCTCCCTGACGGAGGAGGAGTACAGCGCCGACCCGCAACTCGGGCGCAAGCGGGTACTCGACCTCGCCCAGCGCGGCGGGGTGCCGGTGATCTGCAGCCAGGGCAAGGTGATCCCGGACCTCGTGCAATGGTGGGCCGAGCACGACGGGATCGCCGCGCCGAACACGCGTAACCGCAAGGGCAGCACGTGGGTGCTGTCGCTCGCCGGCGACCGGCTCGTCGCGGTGGACCACATCGACAGCCCGCTGCCCGCCGGGCCCGCCTGAATGCGCTTCGGCGGCCATCGAGGTTCCCCCCGATGGCCGCCGAACGGACGGTATCCGGTTGGCAGCCCTACTTCTCGGCAGCCCTACTCCCTAGCAGCCCTACTTCTTGGCGGCAGCCTTCCGGGCCGGCGCCTTCTTGGCCGCGGTGGCCTTCTTGGCCGGAGCCTTGGCCGCGGTGGTCTTCTTCGCCGCGGTGGTCTTCTTGGCCGCGGTGGTCTTGGCCGGAGCCTTGGCCGCGGTGGTCTTCTTCGCCGCCGTGGTCTTCTTCGCCGCGGTGGTCTTGGCCGGAGCCTTGGCCGCGGTGGTCTTCTTCGCCGCCGTGGTCTTCTTGGCCGCGGTGGTCTTGGCCGGAGCCTTGGCCGCCGTGGTCTTCTTGGCCGCGGTGGTCTTGGCCGGAGCCTTGGCCGCCGTGGTCGTCTTCTTCGCCGGAGCGGCCTTGGCGGCAGTCTTCTTCGCCGCCGCGGTCTTCTTGGCCGCGGTCTTCTTCGCGGCCGCGGTCTTCTTCGCCGCGGCAGCCGCGCCCCGCTTGACGGCCGGACCCGTCGCGGGGAGCTTCTGGCTGCCGGCGATGACCGCCTTGAACTGCGCGCCGGGGCGGAACGCCGGCACCGACGTCGGCTTGACCTTCACGGTCTCACCCGTGCGCGGGTTGCGCGCGACCCGGGCCGCGCGGCGGCGCTGCTCGAAGACGCCGAAGCCGGTGATGGTGACGCTCTTACCCGAGTGCACTGCGCGCACGATCGCGTCGACCATGTGCTCCACGGCCGCCGTTGCAGTGCGCCTGTCCGAACCGAGCTTTTCGGTCAGAACATCGATCAGCTCTGCCTTGTTCATTGCATTCCTCCGCACATAACGGTCCACCGTCAGACCGACTCGAGTCCACGGTAGACCCGCAAACGGGCAAGAGTCTATGTGCCACGCCAATTCTCATGCAAATTCCGGGCGGGGGGGGGGGGAGGGGGGGGGGGGGG